>CALWSC010000059.1 GCA_944384105.1 uncultured Lachnospiraceae bacterium
GCTGTAATCCATTTTTTCAGTCTCAATCTTGATTTCTCTCATTTTTCCTCCTTCGTTTACGTCCTTCGCTTTCCGCCGAGCAGCGGAATGATTCCCAGAGTTCCCACCTTCAGGTAACGCTCTACATCTTCCCTGCTCTTGATCGTATCGTTTGCTGTGTGCATGACAAGGACCGCGGCAGCCGCTGCGAGGATCCCGAAGATACCCGCCAGTATGCCGTTTCTCGCCAGATTCGGGCGTGCCTGCTCGTCAGGCAGGTTTGCCGTATCCACCACGTTGACCGCCTCAGTCGCCATGACCTTTTGAATCTGATTTGCTGCTGCGTCTCTGACCTCATCGGCAATGCGCATCGCCATGTACGGGCTCTCATCGAGCACGCTGATCGTCACGATACGGGTATCCGCCGGCGTATCCACAGATATTTTCTCTATAAGCTCCTCATGATCCATGTTCAGATTCAGCCGCTCGATCACGCTCTCTGTAACCGTGCGGCTTCTTATAATCTCCGCATAATCCTTTGTCAGCCAGGCACTTGCCTGCAGATCACTGCTGTTTACCGTCGTGCTGTCCTGCTTATTCAGCACATACATCTTTGTCACAGATTCATACTCCGGTGTAACGAACAGCTTTGTCCCAAGGACTGTAATTCCAGCCAGCAGCACTCCGGCAAGCAGGATTATCCAGCTTCTCTCCCAGAGCACTGCCGCCATTTCCTTTACGTTGATCTCCGTCACGTCATTTCTTTGTTCCGGCTGTTCCATTTTCAAAACCTCCCTGCCGCTCTCTCCCGTTATCTGGCGATTCCCGCAAAGATCTCACCGGGATTGGCGCAAAATATTTGCTCTACATACGCGCTGCCGCACTTCTTCTTCAGATATGCGGCGCATGCTCCGATACGGGGCGGACGTACCTGATCGCCGTGGGCATCACTGCCGATCAGATGGATTAAGTCCTCTTTTCTGAGGCGGCTGCAGAATTTTTTACACTTTCTGCCGTGTTCTCCGAGAATGCTTCCCGCATTCACCTGAATATAGGCGCCCATTCCAACGAGTTCCCTTACGAGAGAAATATTCTCACGCAGGCAGGCATACCGCTCCACATGCGCCAGAACCGGCGTAAAACCCGCTGCCCGAAGCGCCGCTGTCCGCTCCCTGATAAACTCCTCCGAAACGTTCCCCGAAAATTCCGCGAGAACCGCGCGGGCATTCCCCATAGCAGGGCGCCTGCCGCTCTCAAGCGTCTCCGTCATATCCATATTTGCGTAAAATTCGTATCCCAGATAGATTTCCAGTCCCGGCAGCCGGCATCTTGCTTCCCGGCACACCGCCTCATACTGCGCTTCCAGCATTCCAACCGGCGTTTCGAACATGCCCTTGCGGTAATGGGGCGTGGCGATGATGTGCCGGACGCCGTCTGTATATTCCATCTGGAGCATGTGCATACTCTCTTCCATAGAGTCAGCCCCGTCATCCACCCCGGGCAGCAGATGGCAGTGAACATCCCAATATCCCGTCATGTCTGCCTCCTTCCCGCTTATCTAATTTTTTTGTTACGGTTAGGATGTTCAAAAAACTTATTTTTATGCACAGCAAAGCCGGCATGGCATCAGTCTCATACTGTGCCATGCCGGCTCGTTCACCGGAATGTTCTGTTCTCCCTGTATCTCTTTATTAATTTGTGCTAAAACAGGCCCGTCTTACTCCCGCTTAAGAAGCGGGAGACTTCCCTAATAAGGTTAAATAATCGCGGATCTTTTTCTCGTATCCATTCTCTGTCGGGAGATAAAATCTCGCATCTTTGATCTCATCCGGCAGATACTGCTGCTCAACGTAATGATTCGGAAAATCATGCGCATACTTATATCCGATACCTCTGCCAAGATTCGCAGACCCCTTATAATGGGCGTCCTGCAGGTGAGCGGGAACTGTGGTCTTCTGCTTTGCCACCATCTCCATTGCACGGTCAATCGCCAGATATGCAGCATTGCTCTTAGGCGCACATGCCACATATGATGCCGCCTGCGCCAATGGAATACGTGCTTCCGGCATGCCGAGCCGCTCGACTGCCTGCGCGGCGGAGACTGCCACAACGAGAGCGTCGGGATCCGCATTTCCCACATCCTCTGCGGCACAGATCATAATTCTGCGCGCGATGAACTTGATATCCTCTCCAGCACAGAGCATCTTCGCAAGATAAAATATCGCTGCATCCGGGTCGGAACCGCGCATACTCTTGATGAAAGCGGATATCGTATCATAATGCTGATCCCCCGTCTTATCATAACGGACGGCGCGCTTCTGGATGCACTCAGACGCCGTCTCGAGCGTAATATGTATTCTGCCGTCCCCAGCCGGCTTTGTGGAGAGTACGCCCAGCTCCAGCGCGTTGAGCGCCGCCCGGGCGTCTCCTCCTGATATGTCCGCCAGAAATTCCTCCGCATCCTCATCCAGCACTGCCCGGTAGGCTCCAAGCCCCTTCTTCTCATCCTGCACGGCTCTTCTCAAAAGCAGTCGTATATCCTCCTTCTCCAGAGGCTTCAGCTCAAAAATTACGGAGCGTGAAAGCAGCGCCCCGTTTACCTCGAAATACGGATTCTCGGTCGTCGCCCCGATGAGAACCAGCGTACCATCCTCCACAAACGGGAGCAGGTAATCCTGCTGTCCTTTGTTGAATCGGTGAATCTCGTCCACGAACAGAATCGTCTTCTTCCGGTACATGCCCAGGCGATCCTTTGCTCCCTTTACAACCTCTTCCATATCCTTCTTGCCCGCAGTCGTGGCATTTAGCTGGCAGAACTCTGCGCTCGTAGTATGCGCAATGACCTTTGCCAGCGTAGTCTTGCCTGTTCCAGGCGGTCCGTAGAAGATAATCGAGCTCAGCTTATCCGCCTTTATCGCGCGGTAGAGCAGCTTATCTTTTCCAATAATATGCTGCTGCCCCACCACCTCATCCAGAGTCGTCGGGCGCATTCTGGACGCCAGCGGAGACTCATTTTCCATGGCGGTTTCTCTCATATAGTCAAACAGGTCCATTCCTCGTACCCCCAGTTTTAATTTCTCCTACCACTATACCCACTTTCCGGGAGCGCGTCAACTGCTTTATTATTCTATAATCAACGCATCTACAGTCACAAAGTCATACCCTTCTGCCGTCAGCGCGTCTGCAATCGCCAGCGCCGCGTCCACTGACGCGTCAAAAATATCGTGCATCAGTATGATATCCCCATCCTCTACGCTCTCCAGCACACGGCTGGTAATCTGATCTGCATCCTGCAGCACCCAGTCGCGCGAATCGAGGCTCCAGAGCACAGGAATCATCTCCACATGGCAGTTCAGGCTTTCTCTCCACTCCCCGAACGGCGGGCGAATATAAGCGGGATATTCTCCGGTAATCTCATAAATGTCATTGCTCGTCTTCACAACCTGCATGAGTGCCTCCTGTTCGGAGACCGCGGTAAGCCGGACGTGGTCGAAGGTATGGTTTCCGATCAGATGTCCCTCCCGGTGCATCCGCAGGATCAGATCCTCCTGACCTGCAATCCATTTCCCCTGAATAAAAAAAGTCGCCGGGATCTGCCGCTCCTTAAGCCCGTCCAGAAGACGCGGCGTACACGATGCATCGGGGCCGTCATCAAAAGTCAGCGCTACCCTTGGAGCCTCCTCCTGCACCGCACCTCCTCCCGTCTGAACCGTATCATCCAGATTTCCCTGCGCTGCCAATAACAGCAGACAGATTCCAGTACATACACACGTCACATGTGCACATTTTTCCGATGTCATTTTTTCTCCCTGCAGCTTCCTGTTCCTTCCATTATATGAAGTTTCTGCAGAAAATCTTATCGATTCACAAAAATTTCATGATTTTTTTCTTTCATTTTAAAACTGATACTTGAAAAATCCCAGCAATATACTATAATTTAAAAATGAGTTGTTTCAGTTATTCTACAAACAAATATTACATTAGAAGAGGGATGAGTATATGAAAATCAGAAACAAGCCTTTGAAGATCACGCTCATCGTGATCCTGCTGCTGCTCCTCCTCGCCACGGGTGTCGGGATTTTGTACATATCTTCGACTATTCCCTATAAGGGGAAGTTCTTCCCGAACACCTACATCAACGGCGTGGACTGTTCCGGCATGACGCCTGCTGAAGCGGAAGCCGCTATCAGCAAGGACGCTCACAGCTACGTCCTGACAGTGAAATTCCGCAACAATGTGGAGCATCAGATTAAGGGGAGCGATATTAATTACCGGTTTATATCGAACGATGCAATCCGACAGGCGGTCGCGGATCAGAATTCACTGGCGCTGTTCTTTGAGCGCAGCAAGCGGCATGACTACGAGGTGGAAGTGCAGTTTTCATATGACGAGGCTCTTTTGGATTCCATCATCGGTGCAATTCCGGAGCTTCAGACAGAGAATATGACAGCCCCGGTTGACGCATCTGTCGCCTACCAGGACGGAAGCTGGGTCGTCACTGCATCTGACAACGGAACAACACTGACGCCGGAGCCCGTGATTGCGGCAATCAAGGAAGCGATCACCAGGGAGGAGCCGGAGGTCAATGTCGAGGAGCTCAATGTCTATCAGAACGCAAACCAGGGAGCGGACAGCCAGCTTCTTCAGACACAGGCGAATCAGCTGAATGAATATGCAAATGCAAATATCACATATACGCTGCCTGACGGCAGCACGCGTACCATCACTCCGGACATGCTCAAGGGGTGGCTTGTACAGAACGCAGATGGGACGTACACAAAGGATGATGCGACATTTCAGGCAAATGCAGCGGCATTCTTTAAAGAGATAGGAAATGCTGTTGATAATGTAAAGAAGGAGCGCCTGTTCGACAGTACCGAGCATGGAACGATTACGGTTCCGGCAAATGCCAATAATGTCTATGGAAATGAAGTAGATGAGGCCGGCAGCATTGAAAAAATGAACGAATATGTCAGCCAGCATTTAAACGGTCCGGCAGAGCTTGAGTACGTCCGCCGGGAGCTCGGCACGGAAAATCACGGTCTGGGAACTACATATGTGGAATTGGATCTGTCAGAGCAGCATCTGTGGTTCTATAAAAACGGAGAGCTCGTGTTTGAAACAACAAACATCACTTCAGGAGCCATGACCACATGGCGCTATACACCGCCGGGATCCTATGCTCTAGCTTATAAGAAAAAAGATCACACGATGAAAGGCGAAAAGGATCCTGCAACCAACCAGCCGATTTATACGCAGCACTGTGATTACTGGATGCCATTTATCGCCAACCTGGGAATCGGATTCCATGATCTGAATAGGGCCAGCTACGGCGGAGACGTCTACATCCGGAACGGCTCTCACGGCTGCATCAATATGACGCTCAGTGAGGCTGGTCAGCTCTATGATCTGATTGAAGCAGGTACTCCGGTTATCGTATATTACTCACAGCCGTACACTCTGGTTGAGGAATTATCTCCCGCACAGAAGTACGCACAGTCTCAGCAGTAAATTACTTATCGCAGCAGTCAGATATTTTGACTGCTGCGATATTTTTTTCAAAAAAACCCCCGCCTGATGCATCCATCAGAGCGGGGGTATCTCATTCTATTTTAAACAAGTTTTATGCAAGTTTGCTCTTAGCAAGCTCAGCCAGTGTAGCAAAGCCCTCTGCATCGTTGATAGCCATATCAGCTAACACTTTTCTGTTCAGGTCTACATTAGCCAGCTTCAGTCCATACATGAACTTGCTGTAGGATAAGCCGTTGATTCTCGCTGCAGCGTTGATACGAGCGATCCAAAGCTGTCTGAACTGACGCTTTTTCTGCTTTCTTCCTGCGTAGGAGCTAGCCAGCGCTCTCATTACGGACTGCTTTGCAATTCTATACTGTTTGGAACGGGCTCCTCTGTAACCCTTTGCCAGCTTTAATACTCTGTTATGTTTCTTCTTAGCGTTTAAACCGCCTTTAATTCTTGCCATTCTTATTTTCCTCCTAAATCTATACTCTCAATTATACGTACGGTAAAATCTTCTTCATGTTCTTTACATTTGTTGCGTCAAGGATGGTTGATTTTCTCAGATTTCTCTTTCTCTTCTGAGATTTCTTTGTTAAGATATGGCTCTTGTAAGCTTTATTTCTTACGATTTTTCCTGTACCTGTCTTTCTGAAACGCTTTGCTGCTGCTCTGCTTGTTTTAATTTTTGGCATTATATTTTCCTCCTTAAATAAACTAAATCCCGTGTACTCCCAACTCAATACTGCACAGCCGGTTCATCCACATATTTTTAACGTTTTACAGTTAAAAACATTGTCATGCTCCTGCCCTCCAGCTTTGGCGCTTTCTCCACCACAGCAATGTCGGACAGCTGCTCTGCGAATTCATCCAGGATGTACTTGCTGCTCTGTACGTGTGCCATCTCTCTTCCCCTGAAGCGAAGAGATACCTTTACCTTATCTCCCTTGGAGATAAATTTACGCGCAGCACCCACCTTTGTATTTAAATCATTGGTGTCGATATTGGGTGACAGACGGATCTCCTTCACGTCGATCGTCTTCTGTTTTTTTCTTGCTTCTTTCTCTTTTCTCGCCAGCTCGTATTTATACTTGCCATAGTCGATGATCTTGCACACCGGCGGCTTCGCTGTAGGAGCGATCTTTACAAGGTCAAGCCCTGCTTCCTGTGCTCTCTTATACGCGTCTCTTGCTGACATAATACCCAACTGTTCTCCTGACTCGCTGATCAGACGTACTTCCCTGTCTCTGATCTGCTCGTTAATCATTAAATCGCTAATTTCGGTACACCTCCATCATAAAATTCGCATGCAATCGTTCTGCCAGGGGCAAAAAAAATGCAGATAGACAGACTACCCACATAATATCGTAATAATTGCTTATTATCACTATATTAACCATAGTCACTGCTTATGCGTGCTAAGGTGAGAGTGGATACTCTTCTTTGTTTTTCATCTTGTTTAATATAGCACTCTTTTTCGGCAATGTCAAGCAAAAAATGAAATATTAGTAAATGCCAGGCAACAGTTCAGCCAGATCTGCGCATATACTGCGCAGACCGTGAGAAAATAATTCAGGAATGCATAGCCAGCATATACGACCAGCCATATGGAAAAGTCTTACGATTCCCTTAACTGTATTGTATATAGGAAGGGATTTTGCTAAAATGTGATCAAAGGAGGCGTATAATATGAAGAAAGAGAAAATACTTCTGGCTGTTCTCGCCGCAGCCCTGCTTGTGCCGGCGGCTGGCTGTCAGGGTTCAGATGATACAAAAGACACAAAGAAAGCAACCGAGGAGGCGGCTGTGACTCCCACAGAGGCGCCTGACCTTCCTGAAGCGGGAACGCTGGCGCAGGATACCGCCGAAGACGGTGAGATTCCTCCGTCGGATGAGAAGCCCTCCACTGCTCCCGGCGGGACGAAAGATGCTGCTTCTGATCAGGAGATTTCCTCATCTCCTGAAAATATTGCGGGGACCGAAGGTATCCCTGAGGCTGAGCTTGCAGATTTTTCGGATGCAAAGGAACACGCGGTCGGCGATGAGATTTCGTTTACAGCAGATGACCTTTCCTATCAGTTAACGGTAACAGGGGTTTCCTTTACAGATAAGAGGGACGAGCACGCTGCTTCGCAGCCGGACCAGGTAGTGCTGATCGATTATGAATATACTCCGGTTACAGGGGAGGCGCTTCTCGTAGATGATATGAGTTTTCAGCTTTTTTTAGAGGACGGCACAGCATGTGATCTGTATTATTTCCCGGATCAGAAGACCCCGTCACTCGTCTCGGCACCGGAATCCTGTTCGGCTCAGATCGCTTATGGGGTTCCGAAAGGGACAAAGAAGGCTGTTCTCTGTTACAGGGATTCCTCTCATGAGGAGCTTGGCACTGTAAAAATTCCAATTAAGCTTTCCTGACGTAAAACGGGATCGGCATTCTCATACCGATCCCGTTTATAATGAAAGTCCGCCGCCGAACGGGCGGCATGAATTCATGGATACAACATGAACCTGCCTGACTTTCATGAGCAGTGACCCGCCATGCGGTCAGATATTAGTGGCAGTCAAACGTACTGCAGCACGTATCCTCACAGCAGCATGCCTGGCTGCCTTTAATGTCAATGCTTCCCGCATGGCACTGCATTTCTTCATTATATTTACATTCACAGGCAGAGCAGCTCACGGAGATATTTGTGCATCCGCTGCCATCCGCGCAGCTGTTGCTCATAGACTGCCCTGTGCGCTCCTGAAAACTGGAGCAGCAGGTTTCATCCTTGGTACGGGCAGTGTTGCCTTCCACCTTAATGTCTCCCTTGCTGCAGAGTTCATTCTTGTTGTAAATACATGTCTTTGCTGTACAGACTAATGCTGGCATGATAAAGTCCTCCTTAATCCTATAATTTCAGCAGCAATCTCTTGCCGGCTGCATCATTCAGTATGCGCAGAGGACTTTTATTTTATACCTTATTTGCCGCGTTTCGCATTTTCTATCTGAAGGCTGCCGGTACTCCATACATGCTGCTCTTTGGCCGCAGCCGGAGTATTCTGCGCCATCACGCCTACCAGCTTGTGAGGAACGTATTCTTCCTCCAGCCAGCAGATCTCCTCCGGCGTCAGCTCAAGTTCCGTCGCTTTGGCCGCTCCCTCAATATGATGCAGCTTTGTTGCTCCCACTACAGGCGCGGTTACCTTTGTCAGCAGCCATGCCAGCGAGATTTCCGTCATAGATACACCTTTTTTTTCCGCCAGCTCAGCCACTCTGTTTATAATCACCGCATCCTGTGCTGCAGTGGCATCATACTTGAATTTTGCGTAACTGTCCTCTTCCAGACGCCTGGATGTCTCGCCTGGATGTCTGGAAAGTCTTCCTCCGGCAAGAGCGCTGTAAGGAGTCATGGCAATGTTGTCCTCAGCACAGAGTTTTGCCATCTCCCGCTCCTCCTCGCGGAAAATCAGGTTATAATGCCCCTGAATGGAGACAAATTTTGCAAAACCTTCTCTTTCAGCCAGTGCATTGGCTTTGGCGAGCTGATAGGCAAAGCAGTTGGAAATACCAATGTATCTGGCCTTTCCTTCCTTCACAATGCGGTTAAGTCCATCCATAATATCGTAAAGAGGCGTCTCATAGTCCCACATGTGATAAATGTAGAGATCCACATAGTCAAGCCCCAGATTTTTTAAACTTGTGTCAATCATCTGCCCGATGTGCTGCTGTCCGGTAATGCCGGCGGCAATTTCCTCCTGCGTGCGGGGCAGGAATTTCGTGGCGATCACCACATCCTCACGTTTCGCAAAATCTCTTACAGCCCGCCCCACATACTGTTCACTGGTTCCGCTCTGATATCCTATGGCCGTATCGAAAAAGTTCACTCCCAGTTCCAGTCCGCGGCGGATAATATCACGGGAATGACTTTCATCCAACGTCCAGCTATGCTGACCGTTTCTGGCGTCTCCAAACCCCATACATCCCATACATATACGGGAAACTTCCAGATCGGAATTTCCCAGCTTTGCATACTTCATTCTCCCGTCGCCTCCTTACTCCAGCCCATTGTAGGTTTCATCATCCACAGCTTCCAGCCACTCATTGGCGGTCTCTTCCCCGGGAACCTCTACGGCAATGTGACTGAACCAACTGTCTTTCTTTGCACCATGCCAGTGTTTCACATTTGCCGGAATCGTAATCACCATACCGGGCGTAAGGCTGACAGCTTTCTTTCCTTCCTCCTGATACCATCCTTCGCCTGCAGTGCAGATCAGCAGCTGACCGCCTCCGGATTTCGCCCGATGGATATGCCAGTTATTCCGGCAGCCGGGTTCAAAACTTACATTAGCCAGAAATACCGGACAATTACCAGGATCTGTCAATGGATTCAGATAAGAATTTCCGGTAAAATATTGAGCATAAGCGGTATTTGCATTCCCCATTCCAAAAACATTCTCCCTGTCAAACATACTTTTTTCATTGATTTTCATAAAGCATTCCCCTTTCTGTCCTGATCGTTATAAATACAGCTATCTATATGCCGGCGCTTACAGCTTTTTTTGTTTGATCGTCATGCATTTGCCGATCACATCGCCGGTTTTCAGATATTCATACGTTGGCATTTCAAACAGCACTGGCTTCAGGCTGTGATAATCAATCTTGCCTGATTCATTCAGCACACTTTCCTCAGCATAAGTAGCGTCGATTGTGCAGATAAAGCTCTCAAATCCCTTTGTTTCATAGATATCTTCCACACTGCATACCATCGTCACCGGAGCCTGTGTGATCATCGGCACGCCTGCATCGTCCGTCTCATAATCAAACAGCGCGGACTTATCTTCTTTGCTGCCGCTGACGCATCCGGAATAGTCGGCTTTTGCAAGCATTGCCTCGTCTACAATATTTATGGAAAGTTTTCTGCTTTCCTTAATTCCCCGGTTTGTATAGTGAGCCGCCGCCAGGCTGACCATCACATGATCATGACCAATGATTCCGACATGGCCTGCCAACAGCCAGTTTGCTTTTCCGTCGACCATTGTCCCTACAACGACAAGCGGTGTAGGATACAGTGCCAGCGCATTTCCTATGTTCTTTTTCATGGTAAATTACCTCCTTGAAATAATATTATATTATAATTTTTAAAAACGCCTGTTTTCCAGAATCACGCTCTGGAAGCCGCGCGAAGCATACACGCTTTCGAACTGTGTTCTGCTGTATTCAGTCATACCGGAAATCGGATCTGCAATCGTGACTGTATCTTCCGAATATCCAACCAAAACCGCTCCGTGGTCGTTGGTACTCCACTCCACATAATCTCCGCTTTCTGTATACCATCCCTGTGTGGCTCTTCTGTCTTCCATTCCAATCGTAACCCATACCACGACAGGCGTATCCTGACTCACAAGCTCATACAGCTCACTGGGCGATGCACCGCTTTTATCTGCCGCCCGCATAGTACTTCCGACTTCGTTCAGATAATTATTTGCGGCAGTCAGAATCGCCCCGGTTCCGCAAATATATCCTGCCTGTGTAAATGGATCGCCCACAAAATAAGACCTCAGATCGCTCCCGTAAAGGCGTCCATCCCCGCCATAATACAGATTTGCAGAGACGGTCGGCAGATACTCTGCCGCCATAACGGTTTTATCCACGCCGAATCCGTAATAATTCAGCACCATTGTCATGGCGGTAATTTCACATCCGGTGGGAAGCTCCGGCATCTGAAATACCACCGGAAATTCTTCTATGCGATAATCCTCAGGCGGTATCTCTTCCGTTTCCTCCTCAGGAGCAGCAAATGCCGCCTGTCCCTGCTCCGCATAAACAGCCATCCGCCCATCAGAAGAAATATCTGTTGTCATATATACAGCAGGCTGATCCTCATTCCCGGAAATACCTTCAGGAACAGAAGCATCCTCCAGTCGTTTTGACCCGGCTGCCTCCGACCGGAAAGTCTCCGCCGTTTCTCTGGCGTATTCCGTCGGATTGCTGTCCGAGGAAGGCACCGGATTATCCGCTGCGCATCCTGTCAACGCACACACAGTCAACATTGATATCAGACAATAGGACACTATTTTTTTCATCACAAACCGCCTTCCCGCATTCCCGTTCACATAAAACAGTAAAATCTGATTACGACATATTTTTCCGAAACAGCCTGGAAATAAAATGAGCCAGGAAAATAAATGTTCCCATCATTGCAAGATAATCCAGATAGAACAAAGGGATCGGCTCACTGAAATCCAGAAATACAAACTGTGTCCTCAGCAGCATATAGGTGAGCATATGCCGCCGGATAAATACCGTCAGTCCGTAAACTGCAATGCAGGCTCCGATAATCTTTAATAAAATCCTGCGCATAAGCGAGGCACGTTTCAGCCTCAGCACTTTCTTCATCAGCCCCGTAAATATGCTCCAGTGCAGCCCCAGATGCAGAGCCATCAGAACAAATCCCCAGTGAGAAGCAGCCATATGCAGCAGACGGGAAAAAGAAATACCACCCCGTATGTTCATCCAGTCAAATACATAATTGGAAAGTATTATTCCACTGACCATCAGTCCCGCCATAGCGAAAAACACCAGCAGATCCACAAGTATCTGAAAGATACGGAAGGGAGAATATTTTCCACGAAATATATTTTTATACCAGCTTCTGTTAAAAATATGATGCGCGATAAATAATAGAAACATCCCGGCTCCGGCCCACTCGTGTGCGGCATCGCCCCAGAACTGATAACCCATTAAGAATAGAAGCCCCAGCGTCATCAGTATATCAACTGCGGTTTTAAGCATCACTTTTGGCTTCATGATCCCTCTCCTTTCTCTCAGATCAGGTCAGATTCAGCCCGTTGATCCAGGATGCAACTTCTTCCTCCGCTCCGCCTACACGGTTTCCGGATACATGGAGTCCCTCTGCGATAACGGCTTCGGGCGCACTGTCGGGCAGCTTATCCAGGCTGCGGCCAAATCCGCTTCCGCCGCTCGTACAGAACGGAACAAGCGTTTTTCCCTCCCAGTCATATGCTTCCAGAAAAGAGTAGATCAGCATAGGCGCATCGCCCCACCAGTCAGGGTATCCCACAAAAACCACATCGTAGCTGTCCCAGTTGTCCACCTCGGAAGCCAGCGCAGGACGGGCATCGTCTGCCTGCTCCTGCTGTGCAACGTCCAGAAGCGTATCATACTCATCCGTGTACGGAGTTGCCGGCTCTATTTCAAACAGCACTCCGCCGGTTGCCGTCTGGATCATCTGTGCCATCTGTTCCGTATTGCCTGACCAGGAAAAATAGGCAATCAGCGTATCTCTGTTTTCTCCTGCCGCTTCCTCCTGCTCTGCTCCATCAGAAGCTCCTTCCGATTCAACCGCATTCTCGGATGACAGTTCTGCAGACTGCTCCGCGGTATCTGCAGACGCAGCCGGACTTTTTTCTTCATCTGATGGCGTTTCACCGCCGCATGCGGCGAGTGAACAGAGCATCGTCATGGACAAAAGCATCGATAATATTTTTTTCATGCTGACTCTTCCTTTCTTATATTTTTAACAATTTGATATCTTGCTTCCCTTACCGGCATCCGGTGTGAGCGGATGGTTCCATTTGCGGATCTGACAGGGATTTCCGCAGGCGATCGCATTATCGGGAACAGACTCCGTCACTACACTGCCTGCTCCGATTACCACATTATTGCCGATAGAGACTCCGGGCAGAATGATGCTGCCTCCTCCAATCCATGTATAACTGCCAATATGTACAGGCATCGTCTGGGTCTTAACCGCAGCAGTCCCATCAGGTTCGCGCCAGAAACGTTCCTCTCCTCCAAGTGAATGAACCGCCGTATAAATTTTGACATCCGGTCCGACCATGGTACATTCCCCGATAGTAATCGGCGCTGTATCCAGCAAGGTGCAGTGCATATTAAGGAAACTGTTGTCTCCAAGATGAATGTTATAGCCATAATCCACATAGATGGGTTGATTCACGCGTGCATTTTTCCCTATTGTTCCAAAGAGTTCTGTCAGGACACGCGCTCTCTCCTCCACATGCTCAGCCGGAATATCATTATACCTCCGCATCAGGTTTTTAGCTCGGTTCTGCTGTTTTCTTAATTCCGGGTCACGCGCATCATAAACTCTGCCGTTTTGTTTCTTCTCTAACTCAGTCATTCTTTTACTCCTACAACCATTTTCATTAACCGCGCTTTTTATTTCATTTCCTTTTCCCAGTAACGGATGACATTGAGCTCCATCCCGTCTGCCAGACGTTCCATGGTCTTAATTTCATCGTCTGTCAGCTTCAGGGCGGCGGCGCCGGCGGCATCCTCTGCCTGGTACGCCCTGGTCACACCGATAATAGGCAGCGTACCTTTTGCAATCGCCCATGCCACGGGAATCTGAGCAGGAGACGCACCATGCCTGTCCGCAATCTCTTTCAGGCATGCGTTTAGCTTTTCCAGCTGAGGCAGCATGGGGTTATATACAGCGCCTCGGTCAGAATCCTCCGGAAAAGGATGCTTTGTATCATATCTGCCGGACAGCGCTCCCTGCTCGAGTACCATGTAGGAAAAAAATGTAATATCATGCTCTCTGCAGTAGTCCAGGATGCCGGACGTCTCAGAGGAGCGGTTCAGAAGGCTGTAATGATTTTGAACAGCAGCGATTTTAAATCCCTCATCTTCCAGAATCTCGGCTGCTTCCCTGAGCTCCGCCAGATTATGATTAGAAAGACCGATACGGCCAATCTTGCCTGTCTTTGCCAGGGGGATCAGTTTTCGGGTCCACTGCGGCGCACCCACCGGATTATGAATCCAGTAAATATCCATATATTCCGTTCCGAGCAGACCGGCGCTGGTTTCATACATTGCCGTCACGGCATTCTCCGCATTTGGGTCAGCACACTGAGGTGTAAATTTATCTGAGATCAGATAACTGCTGCGCGGCACTGTGCGCAAAAACTTGCCCAGTACTTTTTCCGAGGCGCCTATTCCATAGGCATAAGCTGTATCCCACAGATTCAGTCCGGCCTTCATCGCCGTGTCAAACACAGGACGTAAATCGGCTTCCGTCAGATTCCCTCCAAAAGTTCCATCGTTGCCCCATGCCCAGGCTCCCAGTGCGATTTTCGGTAATTGTTTTATTTCCATACTATATTCCTCCAATTTCATTTATCAATTTACAGGCTCATAAGTCTGTCTGCTCTGCAGTTCAATCGTGATGGTTCCGGACATCTCACGAATCCTTCAGATCATCTGTATCCAGTGAGCGAAAAGACTAAGAGATTTTTTCATTGGCACTGATTCCCAGTTCTCTTACCCATCCTTTTTATGTCTTCCTGTGAGGAAGCTGCTGAAAGGTCATTTTGTTCCAGGCACTCATCCCAATCGCTGGGATAGGGCTCGGTAACCTGAATGGGAAACAGATCGCCTTCTGCTGCTTCCTGTCCATACCGCTGCAGCC
Organism: uncultured Lachnospiraceae bacterium; assembly: GCA_944384105.1. Taxonomy (GTDB): domain Bacteria; phylum Bacillota; class Clostridia; order Lachnospirales; family Lachnospiraceae; genus Egerieimonas_A. The sequence goes on from CALWSC010000059.1 coordinate 14,931, forward strand.
GCATCTTTCTTTGACAGCGTCAATTTATAAATAGAATCCGAACTCTTTTCGGTTTTCATTATAAGACAGCCCTCTTTCAATGTCTAATACCTATATTTTATCCATTCCCATGCTTTTTTTGTATCTTTAATGCGCCGAACCATATGGCGGGGTTAATCGAAAACCTTACTGCAATATTGAAATTGTAAATGCCACCGTTTGGATGACGTTTTTCAGGTTTTCTTTGTCCTGCCTTCCTATATGTATTTTCGGCTTACTTCTTAAATAAGACCGGTGTCAAATTTTAAGTCCCTTCTGGGACCCTGTCTGGATCGCCAATCTGTCATCACAGGTAAGGTGTTTCTTGCTCATAGCCGCCTGCAATCCGAAGGCAGAACAGGAACCACTATACCGGAAGATGGTATAAAAAGAAACCATGGAGTTACAAACGCAGCTCCATGGTTTTACGATATCGTTTTAAGTCTCAATTTCTCTGCTTTTCATCATGAATTTTCCATCCGTTCAGCCATTTTGCAGTTTCCGCTGCACTGTGATCAATAATCTCACTGTGTCCGAGATCAAGTGCAGAAATCACGGTCATATCGTCCCCACTGAGAACGAAATCCCAAATATTCATGTTCTCCTCCATTCGCTCCCTGTGCGTGGACTTAGGAATAATAACCACGCCCCGCTGTGCGTTCCAGCGCAATGCTACCTGAGCAGCGGATTTGCCGTATTTCTTACCGATCTCTGTCAGTACCGGATGGGTGAAAATTCCGTGTTTGCCCTCGGCCATTGGTCCCCACGCCTCCTGCTGGACGTTTAAGGTAGAGGTCAAGATAGTCAAGACCGAGCTTATCCATAGAAGTCCGAAAAGCTTCTTTTGCGCCATCGTAGCTTGCATCCTGAATCCACAGCTTCCTCATTGAAGTATGCAGCGGCTGTATCAATCAGACGATAGCCGACATCCAGTGCATCGCTGACTGCCCGTTCGCAGACTGCTGCTTCCGGCACCTGAAAAACTCCGAATCCCTCTAAAGGCATTTTTACTCCATTACTCAAAGTTATGTATTCCATACTGAATTCCTCCTGTTCTGGATCAAAAGCGTTTACATTATGTATTTAATTATGCTAAAATCAGCCTGAAGACTGCAGTCATCTTTTATATCCAAAGTATATCGCTGTATATCTGTTTTGTACAGTACACAGTTTTTATACAGTATAAACAAACACTTATGCTAAGGAGGAATATATGGATATTACGGAGTTAGAATATTTCAAGATTATTGCCGAAACCGGCTCTTTAACAAAGGCTGCGAAACAACTTCATGTCACGCAGCACCTGATTCATACCACAAATTTTCTTGCAACCATTTCCACACTGTCAATGGATCTGCGCAACGATGGAGCTCACCGCGTTTTGATTCCCATGACCGACCCGGAACTCAATGCGCTTTACTATCTTTCCTATTTAAAAACCAATCGCGAGAAGGTGAAATCTTTTCTGCAATGGGGAAAAATTTCCCAGGAGGAACCTGTCGTTTCTGCAGCTTGAACAGCATCCTATTTCATATTCGCTCTCAGCATGTTGATCTCCTGAATAAACAGGGAGGTTGCCGGAGCAAACAGATGATTTTTCTTCCATACCAGCACACTGTGGGTCGTGTGTTCCGGCTCAATCGGTACAAAGCGCAGCCGCGGACTGCTGTGGATAGCCAGCGCGCCGTCCAGGCAAAACGCACATCCCAGGCCCGCTTCCACCATCAGGGCAGCGTTTGACAACAGCGTGTAGCTCAATGGGATGGTCAGATCCTTCTCATCCCGGTTGATCCAATTTAATATCTCGTTTCGTACCCGCTCCCGCAGCGGCAGGATAAGCGGATACTCTGCAATCTCATCCGGAAAGACTGTTTTTTTCTCTGCCAGCGGATGGTCATCCCGCATGAGAATCCCCCATGTTTCCTTTTGGGACAGGCGTACAAAATCATATTTCAACGTATCCACCGGCTCCAGCAAAAGCCCGACATCCACCAGCCCTTTATCCAGCCGGTCTTTGATATTATCTGCCATCTCATTATACAGATGGAATTGCACCAGGGGATACTTGTCCGAAAATTGTTTGATGAGTTTGGCAAACAGACGGCTTCCCACTGCTTCCGATGCCCCTATTGCAATCAGTCCGCTGATGTCCGCATTCCGCTCGACAAATGCCTGCTCCAGACGATCCGCCAGCTCTACGATTTCTTCTGCGCGCTGCCGGAAAAAAATGCCGTCATCTGTCAAAGTCAGACCGTTCTTTCCCCGGAGCATCAGTGTGGTGCCCAATTCTCTCTCCAGATCTATCATTTGGCGGCTCAGAGTAGGCTGGGTTACATGCAGTATATCTGCTGCCCTGGTAATATTTTCTTCTTGTGCCGCCGCTAAAAAGTAGCGTAATGTGCGAAGTTCCATATCTGCCCCCTTATCTGCTTCTGATCAATCCGCAGGCTCCACAGTTCACTGCCCGCGGGTATAAAATATCCCGACGGAAGCTCTGCCGCAATACCGCCGGGATGTTCTGATTTATTTTGCCTGCTGTTCTGTCTCGATCTTTCGGATTTCCTTTGTGCGGATCTCCTTTGTGATCGCTGCGATAAATTCATCCAGGGATTTCTGTCCCTCATCGCCCAGGTAACGGCTTCTGACGGATACTACGCCGTCCTCTTCCTCCTTGGCTCCTACGACAAGCATGTACGGAACCTTTGCAAGACGGGACTCGCGGATCTTGTAGCCGATCTTCTCGGAACGGTTATCTACGCTGGAGCGGATGCCATTTGCCTTTAACTCCTTGTTGACCTTCTCGGCATACTCAGAATACTTCTCGGAAATCGGAAGTACGCGTACCTGCTCCGGGCAAAGCCAGGTCGGGAAGAGTCCTGCGTATTTCTCGATCAGCCATGCAAGTGTACGCTCATAGCAGCCTATGGATGTTCTGTGAATGATGTAAGGGCGCTTCTTGTCGCCGTTCTCATCAATATAGTACATATCAAACTGCTCTGCCAGCAGGGCGTCCCACTGAATCGTGATCATGGTGTCCTCTTTGCCGTAGACGTTCTTTGCGTTGATATCTACTTTCGGTCCGTAGAATGCAGCCTCTCCGACGTCCTCTACAAACGGAACCTCAAGCTCTGTGAGAATCTGACGAATATGTCCCTCCGTCTCGTTCCATACCTCAGGCTCGCCAATATATTTTTCCTTGTTCTCCGGATCCCACTTGGACAGATGGAAGGTCACATCATCCTGAAGTCCCAGGGTCTCCAGACAGTATTTTGCCAGAGCCAGACATCCCTTGAACTCTTCAACCATCTGATCCGGGCGTACGATCAGGTGTCCCTCGGAAATCGTAAACTGGCGAACACGGGTCAGTCCGTGCATCTCGCCGGAATCCTCATTTCTGAACAGTGTGGAAGTCTCTCCGTAGCGCAGCGGCAGCTCGCGGTAACTGTGCTGTCCTGCTTTGTATACATAATACTGGAATGGGCAGGTCATCGGCCGCAGCGCGAATACCTCTTTGTCTTTCTCCTCGTCACCCAGGACGAACATTCCCTCTTTGTAGTGATCCCAGTGGCCGGAGATCTTATACAGATCACTCTTTGCCATAAGAGGCGTCTTCGTGCGGACATAACCCCACTCATTATCCTCCAGATCCTCAATCCATCTCTGCAGTTCCTTGATGATGATTACACCCTTGGGCATCAGAAGCGGAAGTCCCTGTCCGATCACGTCAACTGTCGTAAACAGCTCCATCTCGCGTCCCAGCTTATTGTGATCTCGCTTCTTCGCCTCCTCAAGCTGCTCCAGATATGCATTCAGCTCATCCTTCTTGCCGAATGCTGTTCCATAGATACGGGTGAGCATCTTATTCTTCTCAGAGCCTCTCCAGTAAGCGCCTGAGGAGGAAATCAGCTTGAACGCCTTGATGCCCTTTGTGCTCATCAGGTGCGGTCCTGCGCACAGGTCTGTGAAATCTCCCTGGCTATAGAAGGAAATTGTCGCGTCCTCCGGCAGATCGTTGATCAGTTCTACCTTGTACGGCTCGCCCTTTTCCTCCATAAATTTGATCGCCTCTGCTCTCGGGAGCTCAAATCTCTCGATCTTAGCGCCTTCCTTAATGATTTTCTTCATCTCTTTTTCCAGCTCATCGAGATCTGCTCTCGTGAACGGTTCACACTCAAAATCGTAATAGAATCCCGTATCAATGGATGGTCCTATCGCAAGCTTTGCGTCCGGGCGAAGTCTCTTTACCGCCTCGGCAAGAACGTGTGATGTTGTGTGGCGCAGCGCCGCAAGCCCTTCCTTATCGTTTGCGGTCAGGATATTCAGATGACAGTCCTTATCCACAACAGTTCTCAGATCTACTACCTCTCCGTCAATCTCTCCGGCCGTCGCCATTCGGGCAAGCCCTTCGCTGATGTCAGCAGCAATATCAATGACAGCCATCGGCTGTGCGTACTCTTTTGCAGAGCCGTCTTTTAATGAAATAATCATGATGGTTTTCCTCCTTAAGTTCTTTTAACAACTAAAAAGTCCCTCACCGCCGCGCATATGCTGCACGGCAGAGAGGGACGACTACACAAAAACGAATCGCGGTTCCACCCTTCTTGCTATTCTCCGGAATTTCCGAAAAATAACCGCTCAAAAGTGAAGATAACGGACTCACAGCCGTGCCGGATTAGGGCAGCTCAGGGGTGGTCTTCCACCGCTCTCCCGACAGGATGCTCTCACCCTATGCATCCCTCTCTGGGTCGTTCCTTCGATGTACTCTTCCCGTCAACGCTTTAACTATATTTGTTCTCTGTGCCGCTATTATATACCTCGAAGATTGGATTTGTCAACCGGGTTTTTCATGAAAATAAGGGTTGACTTTCCTGTGAGCTTTTCAGTACGGTATTTTTATAAAGCATTCTCATCTCATCAGAATTCTAAGTTTCTCTCACTATCTCCCCTCAATAATCACACCTCTCCGATAAGCTTTCAGCAATTCTTTTAATTCCTCGATTCTCTCCTTTAATTCCCTTCCCGTATCCGTATCGCCTACGAGCATTCTTCTCGGTGTCATTTTGACCATAATCCGGTCAGAATGGATATCAGTCTCGCGGATAATCGCGTCTTCGGTCGATGTGAACGGCTCGTGCGCCACAAGCATCATACCATAGGAGTTATAAATCAGGGTATAGCCGGCGATTCCTGTCTGTTTTTGGTATGCCTTGGAAAAGCCTCCGTCGATGATGAGGAGCTTGCCGCTGCATTTTACCGGGCTTTCGCCTTTTTTCTGCTTTACCGGTACATGACCGTTTACGATGTGCGCGTCGTCTGCCTCAAGCCCGAACTCCTTTAGAATCTTATTCACTATCTCCTCCTGCTCAAGCAGTCTGTAATACGGATTCTTCTTCTCGGCGTGTGTCTCCTCCTCCTCAATGTAATACCGCTCAAATGTCGCCATCTTCTCCTTGCCGAACAGCGGAGAATTCTTGTTGCTCCAGATAAACCACATAATATCTCTTCCTTTCTCCCGTTCCTCCTCATCCAGGGAGAAAAATGCCATGCGCACATACGCCTCAAGCACGTCGTAAAGCTCCTTGCCCGAATACGTCTGACCATACACATTGACCTTCAGGAAATCGCCGTTCTCATCGAGCGGTACACAGCCGTGATAGAGCAGGTTATTATTGAACACTTTATACAGGCTGCCCTTATTCAGAAGAAGCAGCATATGCTTCTGCAGCTTCTCGCACTGCTGGAACGCTGTCACCAGGCGGTCCATGACAAGCTGCTCGCCCTCGGTAAGCGTGTATGGATCCTTGGGATCCACAGTCGGGAAATTCGTATCTCTCAGCTTATACTCTTTACCATTCAGCTCCACTGTTCCGTTTTCATAGTTGATCATCCCCATGAGATGGCGCTCCTGCATGCCGAAGCACGGATGCTTGTTGATCATCTGTCCCTCCAGCTTAAACTGGATAATCGTAATCGCCTTATGCATTCTGACATTGAGCTCATTTTCCCTTCCGCTGACCATATCGCTGTTCTTTGTCCGGAAAATCCCGCACGGATCGTCCTTATACGTCTCAAGTGCAAATGTCGCAAGCGGAAGCAGGTTGATTCCATAGCCGTCCTCGAGAATGTCAAGATTGCCGTAGCGCACACTGTTGCGGATCACAGTCGCGATGCACGCAGGCTGTCCCGCAGCGGCTCCCATCCACACCACGTCGTGATTTCCCCACTGAATGTCGAGCGAATGATATTCCATCAACTTGTCCATGATCAGATGCGGACCGGGTCCGCGGTCATAGATGTCGCCCAGAACGTGCAGCCTGTCAATGACGAGGCGCTGAATCAGCTCACAGAGCGCCTCGATAAACTCTTCTGATCGCCCGATGCTGATAATGGTATCCACGATCGAATTATAATATGCCTCCTTGTCAAGCACCTCTGACTTCTCAGTGATCAGTTCCTCGATGACATAGGAGAAATCCAAAGGAAGCGCCTTTCGCACCTTGGAGCGCGTATACTTGGACGCTACCTGCTTGCATACCTCGATCAGGCGGTACAGCGTAATCTTGTACCAGTCCTCCATATTCGGCTCTGTCTTCTTGATCAGATCCATCTTTTCACGCGGATAATAAATCAGCGTGGCGAGCGCCTTCTTGTCCGCGTGGCTCAGCGTATGGCCGAATACATCGTTAATCTTCTTCTTTACTGCTCCGGAACCATTTCGCAGGACATGTGAAAACGCCTCATACTCGCCGTGGATATCTGTAATAAAGTGCTCCGTCCCCTTCGGCAGATTCAATATCGACTGTAAATTGATAATCTCCGTCGACGCTTTCGCAATTGTGGGGTATAGCTCTGCCAGCCGCTTTAAGTAGCGCAGTTCCATCTTCTCCATACTAAAAATCCCTCTCCTTCTTTGATAAAAGTGCCGGGGACAAACCGTTCCCCGGCATGACAATCTTCTGAAAAATCATGTAAAATCAAACAGCGAAATCTGATTTGACTCCGGCATATCCCCGAAGATTCCCAGATCATCCATCAGGTCGATCACTGTCTTGCTGACCTTTGTGCGCATCCGGAAGTCGTCCTTTGAGAGAAACTTTCCATCCCGCGCCGCCAGTACCACTGCGTCCGCCGCCTTATCGCCCAATCCCTCAATCGTATCGAGCGCAGGCATCAGCTTACCGTCCCTGATCTGGAAGCGGTGCGCCTGTCCTTCGTACAGATCCACCGGCGTAAACTCGAAGCCGCGCGCGTACATCTCCTGCACGATCTTCATATCCTTTAAGGTATCCTGCTCCTTCTTGCTCAGCTTGTCGCTGCGTTTCTTATAGTCATCCATGTAATATTCCAGCCGGTCGCGCCCCAGGCACATCAGCTCGTACGAGAACGCAGACGCACGAATACTGAAATACGCTGCATAATACGCAAGCGGATAGAAAATCTTGTAATACGCGATTCGGTACGCCATCATGACGTAAGCCGCCGCGTGCGCCTTCGGGAACATATATTTGATCTTTTTGCACGACCAGATATACCAGTCCGGAACATTGTGCTCCTTCATGATGACTTCCCACTCCGGCTTTAATCCCTTGCCCTTTCGCACACTCTCCATAATCGTAAACGACTGCTCGCTCTCCACGCCCTGATTGATCAGATACGTCATAATATCATCACGCGTACAGATTGCCGTGGAAATCGTCGCCTTGCCCTCCTCGATCAGCGTCTGCGCATTTCCCAGCCATACGTCTGTTCCGTGGGACAGTCCGGAAATACGGATCAGATCGGAAAAGGTCTGCGGCTTCGTATCCAGCAGCATGCCGATAACGAAATCCGTGCCGAACTCCGGAATGCCAAGGCACCCTAACGGGCATCCCCCGATATCTTCCGGCTTAATTCCCAATGCATCCGTACATTTAAACAGAGACATCACGCTCTGGTCATCCAGGGGGATCGTCTGGGCGTCCAGCCCGGTCAGATCCTCCAGCATACGGATCATGGTGGGATCATCGTGTCCGAGAATATCAAGCTTTAACAGGTTTGCATCAATCGAGTGATAATCGAAATGCGTCGTAACAATGTCAGTATTTACGTCATTTGCAGGATGCTGGACCGGGGTAAACGAGTTAATGTCCTCTCCGATCGGAAGTACAATAATACCTCCCGGGTGCTGTCCCGTCGTCCTTCGGATACCCGTACATCCCTGCACAATGCGGTCAATCTCACAGTTTCGCTTGTGCACGCCGCGCTCCTCAAAATAATTCTTCACATAGCCGAACGCCGTCTTGTCCGCCAGCGTACCGATCGTCCCGGCACGGAACGTCTGTCCATAGCCGAAAATAACCTCTGTATATTTGTGCGCCTTACTCTGGTAATCGCCTGAGAAATTCAGGTCGATATCCGGCTCCTTATTCCCCTTGAATCCCAGGAATGTCTCAAACGGAATATCAAACCCGCCCTTCCTGAGCGGTGCGCCGCAGTTCGGACAGATCTTGTCCGGCATGTCGCAGCCCGCGCGCCCGGCGTAAGCCTTCACCTCAGGGGAATCAAAATCATAATAGTGGCATTTCTCGCAGTAATAGTGGGGGCTCAGCGGATTGACCTCCGTGATACCTGCCATGGTCGCTACAAACGATGAGCCGACCGAACCTCGGGAGCCTACAAGGTAGCCGTCCTCATTTGACTTCCATACAAGCTTCTGCGCAATGATATACATAACGGCATACCCGTTTGAAATAATTGAGTTCAGCTCTCTCTCAAGCCTTGCCTCCACAATCGGCGGCAGCAGCTCCCCGTACATCTCATGCGCGCGGTTATAGCAGATCTCGCGCAGCATCTTGTCGGAATTCTCGATAACCGGAGGGAACTTGCCGTCGCGGATCGGGCAGACCTTATCACACATATCCGCGATCTTATTCGGGTTCGTGATTACGATCTCCTCCGCCTTATCGGCTCCGAGGTATGAAAATTCCTCCAGCATCTCCTCCGTTGTGTGCAGATACAGCGGCGCCTGGTCATCCGCATCTGTGAATCCTTTTCCCGCCATGATAATACGGCGGTAGATTTCATCCTCCGGATCCATAAAATGAACATCACACGTCGCTACCACAGGCTTGTCAAACTGCATCCCGAGCTTAACAATCTTGCGGTTAATCTCGCGCAGATCCTCCTCGGATGCAACTGCGGAATCCTCATCCCTGATCATAAACGCATTATTACCGATTGGCTGCACCTCAAGGTAGTCATAAAAATCCACAATGCGCGCGATCTCTGTCTCCGGTCTTCCGCCCGCAATTGCCCGGTACAGTTCTCCAGCCTCGCAGGCGGTACCGATCATCAGCCCCTCCTTATACTTTAAGTACGCGCTCTTGGGCACGCGGGGGCGGCGGTTATAATACTGCAGATGAGACAGGGATACGAGCCGGTAGAGATTTACCCTGCCCGTCTCGCTCGTCGCGAGAATAATCGCGTGATACGTCGGCAGTTTCTTGATCGTATTTTCCGACACGCTGCCCTCCTCGTTCAGGGCATTGAGGTCGAAAATATCTCTGTCCTTTAACATCTTTACGAATTTTACAAAAATCTCCGCAGTGCAGCCGGCATCATCAACTGCCCGGTGATGATTTTCCAGTGAAACGCCCACTGCCTTGGCCACCGTATCCAGCTTAAATCTGTTCAGCCCCGGCAGCAGAAACCGGGCCATCGCAACCGTATCCACATAGGTAAACTCCCGCTCAATACCCTGCAGCTCACAGTTGTGCTTGATAAAACTCATATCGAAATCCGCATTGTGCGCCACCATCACTGCGCCCTTGCAGAACTCTATAAACTTCGGCAGCACCTCTTCAATCACCGGCGCGTCAAGCACCATGTTGTCGCTGATGCCTGTCAGGTTTTCGATTTTATACGGAATCGGCACCTGAGGGTTGACAAACGTGGAAAACTTCTCCGTGATAGCGCCATTTTCCACGCGCACAGCGCCGATCTCAATAATCTTATTCATCAGCGGACTGAATCCCGTTGTCTCGATATCAAAAACCACGTATGCATCGTCAAGGCTCTGCCCCTTCGTATTGTTGACGATTCCCTTTAAATCATCGACAAGATACGCCTCCATGCCGTAGATCACCTTGAAATCCGCGTCCGGCGGAAGCTTCAGATCCTCATACGCATGATTTGCCTCCGGAAACGACTGCACGACGCCATGATCCGTGATTGCGATGGCGCGGTGTCCCCATTCATAGGCGCGTTTTACAAGTGCTTTCGCATCGGTCACGCCGTCCATGTCGCTCATCTTCGTGTGACAGTGCAGTTCGACTCGCTTCTGCGGGCTCGTATCCATACGGGTCGTCGTAAAATCCGCAATCTTCTTAATGCCCCATACTGAACCGATCGTCAGATCATGGTCGAACGTATCGATGATCGTCTTACCCTTTACTTTGAGAAATACGCCCTTCTTAATCGCGGCGCTCACCTCCGGCACCTGCTCATTTTTCAGGAAAATCTTTGTGACAATCGTGTCTGTAAAGTCCGTGATCTGAAAAATAAAGATTGTGCGCTCCCCGCGGATCTCCCGGCTCTCCACGGCAAGCACCTGTCCGCGGATTGTGATATCCGCGATATCCCCGGCGATGGAGTCGATTGTGACGCTGTTGTCCTCGAAATCCCGGCCGTAGATGACATCGGGATTCTGCGGGCGCTTCGGCTTCCTGGAATCCTCCTCAAACCGCTTCTGGCGCAGATTTCTGCCCCCTCTCAGGCGGGCGCTCTGGCGCGGCTCTTTCTTCTTGTCTCCCGCTTCCTCGGGCACCTCGATTTTCTTTTCCGGTTCGATTCGAATTCCGCTCTTTTCCATAACCTGCTGCACGCGCGCCTGAATCTGCAGTTCGCTGTTTCTGTGTGCGCGGCTCTCCCCCATCTTCACGTAATCAGGGTGCAATATCAGGGAAACTCCGCACCGCTCGCAGAAAATCTTCTCCAGAATCCGCAGAAGCTCTGCTGACTTCTCCCGGGCAATCACAGAATCCGCAAACGTGATATGCAGTGTGTTCTCGCTCTCAAACTCCATCTTCGCGGTCGAGAACATATTATATAGGAAAATGCTGTACTCCTTCAGCTCCATGCGGATGCTCGGAGAATAGACCTCCATGAGATTCTCGGGCGTATACTGGGCAGAGAGCTGAAATTTCTCAATGATCTTCACCCGGATTCTGACATTGGCAAAAAACTGGGTGCGTATCGCCTGCTCCAGCTTATAAATATGCTTCTTGTGAATCCACTGGCGGCTGACAATATAGATTCTCAGCAAATCCTTCTGGCGGTTAACTGCAACGCGCGTCACCTTCACCATGCCCAGAATCTCTGAGAGTTCTTCATCCACCTGCAGCTTTGGAAATACGTCTAAAAAGTCTTTCTCCATGTTACTCCTTCCAGTTGAGAAGCTCTTCCCTCAGGCAGCCCAGAAGCTCGCTTTCCGGCACCTTCTTGACAATCTCGCCCTTCTTGATCAGAAGGCCGACACCCTTGCCGCCGGCAATTCCGATATCGGCTTCCTTAGCTTCCCCCGGTCCGTTCACCGGACAGCCCATGACTGCAACCTTGATATCCAGGTCAATATCCTGCACCATATTTTCCACCTGGTTTGCAAGAGAGATCAGATCAATCTCTGTCCTTCCGCAGGTCGGACACGATACAACCTCGATGCCGCCCTTTCTGAGCCCCAAAGTCTTTAAGATCTGCTTTGCGGACTTAATCTCCTCAAGGGGATCTCCGGTCAGAGAAACGCGGATCGTATCGCCGATACCCTGATGCAGAATAAGCCCCAGCCCGATTGCGGACTTGATATTTCCAGAAAAGAGCGTCCCTGCCTCCGTGATTCCCACGTGCAGCGGGTAATCCGTGTACTGCGCCAGAATTTCATGCGCTCTGACACACATCAGCACATCAGAGGACTTGATGCTGATGACCAGGTTATCATAGCCCATCTTCTCGATCAGATGCACCTTCTGAAGCGCACTCTCCACGAGCCCTTCTGCTGTCACGCCCCTGTGCCTTGCGACAATATCCTTTTCCAGAGAGCCGCTGTTTACGCCCACACGGATCGGGATATTGCGCTCCTTCGCAGCGTTTACAACCGCCTGGATGCGGTCTTTGTCCCCAATATTACCGGGATTGATGCGGATCTTGTCCGCACCGTGCTCGATAGCCGCGATTGCGAGACGGTAATCAAAATGGATATCCGCCACAAGCGGAATTGTGATCTGCCGCTTAATACTCTCGAGCGCCTCCGCTGCCTCCATAGTCGGGACTGCACAGCGTATAATCTCACATCCTGCTGCAGTCAGCGCCTTAATCTGAGCTACGGTCGCCTTCACATCTTCGGTCTTCGTGTTTGTCATGGACTGAATCAATATGGTATTGCCGCCTCCGATGAAGCGGTTTCCGATTTGCACTACTCTTGTCTTTTTCCGGCACATAACTTTCTCCTCTTTTCTTCTTTTGGGCGCTCCTGCACCCGACGGTTACTCTGAACATCAGTATAGCACAAATTTTTCGTAAATTGAAGTAAATGCTGGGCGCAAACCATTGCATTTTTTCCCTTTTTAAAGTACAATTTACATCAGAATACTTTACTGTGAATAATGCACAGTCAGAATTTGAGGGATTACACATGAAGAACTTTGACATTTTTGACCTGGGGGACTTTATTGAGAACGCTGTGGACAAGGCGATCAGCTCCCGGAACTTCTCTGAACTGAATAAAAATATCTCACAGGCGATCGACCGCTCGGCAGATCTGCTGCACGGAGCGGGCAGTCAGAATACGGCGGATCCTTTTGGCTCGCCGCTTGACCGAAAGCACGGAAGGTATGTGACGCCTGGCGGGCATCCGGCTTCCCGTCCGGGCAAGCGCCCTTATCCCGCGGCCGCCCGTACCTATCAGGATCCGCGCGCAAAGCGTGCCGCATTTCCCGTCGCGGTCTTTCCAGCCGGGCAGATCGCCGGTATTCTGCAGACATCGCTTGGCGGGATCTTCGCTTTTTCGTTCTTTTTCGCGGCGGTTGGCTGCCTGATCGGGCTTCTCGCTCCGGGATCCTCGGAGTTTTTCGCGATACTCGTCACACTGATTATACTTTTTGCCGTCTTTACGGGAGTAAGCGCCGGCATCATGGGGCGAGGAATCTATAACCTGAGACTTGTTTCACGCTTCCGCCGTTACTGCCGCTCAATCGGAAACCGCTCCTACTGCGCTCTGACGGATCTCGCAAACAGCTGCGGCCGTTCCGTCAGCCAGGTAAAAAAGGATCTGCGCATCATGCTCTCCAGAAATATGTTTCTCGAGGGACATCTTGACAAGCAGGACACCTGCCTTATGGTGACAGATGAATCCTACCGGCAGTACTGCGATACGCAGAAAGCTTGGGAGGAGCAGCAGGAACAGCGGATGCAGGCGGCAAAAGAGCGGGCAGAATCGGGACTTACTGCGGAACAGCAGAAGATCATCGACGAGGGAAATGCATATATTAAGCGCATCCGCCAGTGCAATGATGATCTGCCCGGAGAGGTTATCTCCGAAAAGCTGTACCGGCTGGAACTCGTCATCACGAAGATTTTCGACCGCGTAAAGAAGCAGCCGCAGCTTGCGCCGGAGCTGCACCGATTTATGAAATACTATCTGCCCACCACCTGGAAGCTCATTGACGCTTACCGCGATATGGAGACTCAGGAAATCGACGGACCGAACATCGCCGCCACAAAGCGGGAGATTGAGCAGACGCTTGACACGATCAACACCGCGTTTGAGAACCTTCTGGACAGCTTTTATCAGGATACGGCGTGGGATATTTCCTCCGACATCTCCGTCATACAGACAATGATGGCACAGGACGGGCTTACAAAAAAAGATTTTGTCAATAAAAAATAAAGAAAAGAGAGGTACTTCTTATGTCTGATGAGTTCAAAGATTTCGATACCGCACCAACACTGAGCTTCGATGCGCCGGCGCCTGAACCGGACCTAAGCTTCGGGCAGGAAACGGCTGCTGCGGAAGCTCCCGCAGCAGCAGAACTGAATGACTCTATCTTAAATGAGGACGAGCGGAGGATGGTAGACGACTTTGTCACCAAGATCGACCTGAAGAATTCCGGCGCTATTCTGCAGTATGGCGCCGGAACACAGAAGAAGATGGCTGATTTCTCAGAGGCTGCGCTCAACAACGTGCGCACGAAGGATCTCGGCGAGGTCGGTGAGATGATCTCCAACGTTGTGACGGAGCTCAAGAATTTCGACGTCAGTGAGGAGGAAAAGGGAGGCTTCTTCGGATTCTTCCGCAAGACAAATGACAAGCTTGCGAGCATGAAGACGCGCTATGAGAAGGCGGAGGTCAATGTCGAGAAGATCTGCCAGGCGCTTGAAGGGCATCAGGTACAGCTTATGAAGGATGTGGCGGTGCTCGACAAGATGTATGCGCTGAACAAGACGTATTTCAAAGAGCTGACAATGTATATTATGGCGGGGAAGAAGAAGCTTGAGCAGGTGCGCTCCCAGGAGCTTCCGCAGCTCATGGAAAAGGCGCGCAGAACAGGACTTCCCGAGGATGCCCAGGAAGCAAAGGATCTCGATGCGATGTGCAGCCGTTTTGAAAAGAAGATCCATGATCTCGATCTGACGCGCATGATCTCTATTCAGACCGCGCCGCAGATCCGAATGGTGCAGTCCAGCGATACGCTGATGGTTGAAAAGATCCAGTCCACGATCGTCAACACAATTCCGCTGTGGAAGAACCAGATGGTGCTCGCACTCGGCGTCACCCACTCCACACAGGCGGCACATGCGCAGCGCCAGGTGACGGACATGACAAACGAGCTGCTGCGCAAAAATGCAGAGACACTCAAGCAGGCGACTGTCGAAACCGTCAAGGAGTCAGAGCGCGGCATCGTGGAAATTGAGACGCTCAAACAGACGAATGCCAGCCTGATCTCAACGCTCGACGAAGTGATGAAGATTCAGGAGGAAGGCAGGGCAAAACGCCAGGCTGCCGAAGTTGAACTCAGAAAGATGGAGGACGACCTGAAGAATAAACTGCTGGAAATCCGCAGATAACGCCGATATGCCGAAAGCCCCGAAACCGGGGCTTTCTTTTTGTATTCGCTCTGTCCTTACGGCTGTACGCCGCAGCCGTCCGTACATCCTTCACGCCGTGCAGACCTCTGCCTTCTCGCCGTCAGCACACACACCAGGCGCACCGCCCCTCCTCCAAGTATTGCTCCGATGGTATCAATGCAGACGTCGCGCACAGATGGCGTCCTGCCGCCTATAAAGGACTGGTGGTACTCATCGGTCGCGGCAAACGCAGCGCAGAAAAGGACTGCCGCCGCAAACAGGCGGACGCCGCGCATGCCGTATACATACAGCGGAAAGGAAATCAGGCAGCACAGGAGAAAATATTCGCTCATGTGAGCGCCCTTCCGAATCGGAAACTGCAAAATATCAATATACTTATTTACTATATCCTCCTCCCACTCCTTATCAAGCGCCCGCTCCGTGACGGAAATCACACTGCGCGCCACCTTCTGACTTAGACCCGAGGACTGCGTTCCATTCTGTCCGGAGAAAGAAAAAATCACACACATCATCAGGATCGCCGGCAGGAAGGATAATGGCTTTAATCTATGCAAAAACGACTTCTTCATCTTGCGCCTCACTTTCTTTTCCCCCTATCCTATACTAATTTTTTGTTTTCTGCAACCCGGATATTTTCATTTTCCCCACTTTCCTGTATAATGAAACCGTAGCGCAATGAGAAAGACAGAAAGAAAAAGGAGATATATAGTATGAGTTATGCAGACCAGGTATTTATCCATATGTGCCAGGACATTCTCGACAATGGCTGCAGCACCGAGGGTGAGAAAGTTCGTCCGAAGTGGGAGGACGGAGCCTTTGCCTATACGATCAAGCGCTTCGGCGTCGTGAACCGTTACGACCTGTCGAAGGAATTTCCTGCGCTTACGCTGCGGCGCACAGCGCTCAAAAGCGCTTTCGATGAACTTCTCTGGATCTGGCAGAAGAAGTCGAACAACATCCATGACCTGCACAGCCACATCTGGGACAGCTGGGCAGATGAGGACGGCTCGATCGGAAAGGCTTACGGATACCAGCTTGGCGTGAAGCACCAGTACCGTGAGGGTATGATGGATCAGGTAGACCGTGTACTCTATGATCTGAAGAACAATCCGTACAGCCGCCGCATTATGACGAATATCTACGTCCACCAGGATCTTCACGAGATGAACCTGTACCCCTGCGCGTATTCGATGACATTCAATGTAACGAAGAAGCCGTACAGTGAGAAACTGACGCTCAATGCCATCTTAAACCAGCGCTCCCAGGATGTGCTGACCGCAAACAACTGGAATGTCTGCCAGTATGCATTGCTGGTGCACATGATCGCACAGGTATGCGGCATGGAAGCAGGAGAACTCGTGCATGTGATCGCTGACGCACACATTTACGACCGCCATATCCCCCTGGTGCGCGAACTGATCTCCCGCCCGGCATATGACGCGCCCACGGTGCGTCTGAATCCTGAGATCACCGATTTCTACGCATTTACCGTGGATGATCTGATTGTGGAAAATTATCAGACAGGTCCTCAGATCAAACATATACCTGTAGCAATCTGAGACAATACAGATACAGAGAAAAGGAGTTCTAAATATGAATGCAATCGTAGCCGTTGATGCCAACTGGGGCATCGGCATGAATAACAAGCTGCTCGTCAGCATCCCCTCAGACATGAAGTTCTTCCGCCAGACCACGACGGGCAAAGTCGTCGTCATGGGCAGAAAGACGCTTGAGACCTTCCCGAACGGTCTTCCGCTCCCGAAGCGCACGAACATCATCCTTACCGGTGACACCTCCTACGAGGTAAAGGACGCGATTATTGTACACTCCGTGCCGGAGCTGCTCGATGAGCTCAAAAATTATCCTCCCGAAGATATTTTCGTCATCGGAGGCGGCAGCGTATATGAACAGCTTCTCCCTTACTGCGACACTGCTTATATCACAAAGATCGATTTCGCCTATGAGGCAGACACCTATTTCCCGAACCTGGATCAGCTTCCCGACTGGAAGATGACAGACTCCAGCGACGAGCAGACATACTTTGACCTGGAGTTCTCATTTACAAAATATGAGAGAGTAAAATAAGCTTTTCACACACAAAGAACCGCCGGAACACCAAAGTCCGGCGGTTCTTTATTGTCTATACGCCCTCACAGTCAAACGGCGGGATAAAACTCTCCGAAGCTGTCTCTCCCTCCTGAATAAATGCATTTCGGATACCAAGAGAAAGTGCATAGTCAATCACACGCTCATACTCCCGCTTCGTCACCTTCCGGTTCAGCTCCGAATACCCCGGAAACTTTCTGACTGGCGTATACTGGTTCATAATGCTTATGTAAATGGATTCCCCGTATGTCTCATACAGATAAGAAAGCACTGCTTTGGAATTTCTCACATGCCCCGGCAGGATCAGGTGGCGCACAATAACACCCGACGTCATATACCCGTTGACGTCAAATCTGCACGAAGGCGCCTGGCGCACCATCTCTGCCAAAGCCTCCTTCGCCTGCTCAGGGTAGTCCGGCGCATGGGAAAATGCAGCCGCAAGCGTACGGTCCATATATTTAAAATCCGGAAGATAGATATCCACAAGCCCGTCCAGCATTTTGACTGTCTGTACTTTTTCATAGCCGCTCGAATTATATACAACAGGGATCACAAGCCCTCCCGCGCGCGCCAGCTCAAGCGCTGAGACAACCTGGGGGACGTAATGTCCCGCTGTCACGAGATTGATATTGGCAGCCCCTTCCTCATTCTGCAGGCGAAGGAAGATCTCGCCAAGCCGCTTTGCAGAAATCCCCCGTCCGAGACTCCCGTCGGATATACGGTAATTCTGGCAATAGATGCAGCCAAGGGAACAGCCGGAAAAGAACACTGCCCCTGAGCCCTTCTGACCGGAAATACATGGCTCCTCCCACATATGCAGAGCTGCCCGGGCTGCTGTGATCTGAGCAGGAGCACCGCAGTATCCCCCTCTTCCATCCATACGATCCGCATTGCACTCCCTGGGGCAGAGCGTGCAGTGCCTCATATATGATTCTGCGCTTCCCGTCACAGTGCGCCTCCTCTTTCCCGAACCTCCAAGCACGGCTGTGCATCCGGTATGCGCCTGAGATACTCCATGCACACGCGCACATATCTCTTAATATTCTGCTCCGAAAACATCGCGAAATGATCCGCACCGCGGAAAATGTGAAGCTCAGAATTGCGGAAGAACTGATGCAGCTGGCGGGAGTGCCTGATGCTGATCATATCTTTATTTCCCGTCAGGATCAGTACAGGGATCGCTACCTTCTCCAGCTTCTTTCCGGACAGCAGCGGCTCCCGGACCATCAGCCTGTACAGCTCCTTCTTCTTCGCATATCCTGAAGATATGAAAGAGGCAGCGCGGTAAAACTGATACTGCATCCACATGGGCACAAACACGCCCGGGCGCAGACCTCCCGGAAAAGCATTTCCCCCGACCGCGATAAGCGCTGCCAGCCGTTCCTGATCCAGAACCGCCATCTGCATCCCAATATTGGCTCCGTCACTGAATCCGATAACTGCAGCGCGGCGGATCGAAAGCGCATCCATAACCGCGAAAATATCCTCCGCCATCTGTTCAATCGTCAGCGTTCCTTTCCCGTGAGAGGATCTCCCATGGCCGCGGCTGTCAATCTGCACCGTCTGATAGTACCTGCTGAAATATTTCACATGCGGGTCAAAGATCGTATGATCCTCCCCGTTACCGTGAAGAAATATCAGCGGAAAACCCTGCCCGCGAATCTTATAGTAAATGTCGGCTCCTGCGGAATACGCCGAGCCCTCCTCAAATTCTCTGTCCACCCTTATCCTCCTGTCAGGTGGCTGCCGTCAGAAGCAGCAGCCATATCTCTTCCACATAGTCTATCAGCTCAAATGCCTGTTTATTCTTGGGAAGCTTCCTGCCCTCCCGCAGCTTTGCGGCAATCTTTCTGTAGCTCTCAGCATCCACACGGCTTTTGAGCACGCCGGTCTTCTTCAGGAACAGCGCCAGCAGCATCACATCCTCTCCGATCTCTTCCGCCGGACGTTCCCCGTCAAAAGACGAGCAGAGCTTCTCCATAATTCTTGCCCGGACTGTCCCGTCAACCGCAATCTGCGTCTTCTCACCAAAAAATCCGGAAACCTTCTCCCTGCGGACAATTCCCTTCTTCTCAAGCTCAAAGAGCAGTCCGCTCATATATTCCCTGTACTTCTTATCCGTGAGCGCCATCACATAAGACTCCATAATCTTTCTGAGATTTCCCCTGCGCGAATTTTGGATATCCCGGTAAAGCATGGACAGATATTCAGGCAGCGGCGGCTCCTCCGCCGCCGGTTCTGCGTGGGATCTGCTGATTTTAATAATTCCGGACAGCGCCAGATCCATGATTCCCGCTGCCACGGCTCCGGCAGGACCGTATGAAGTCATGGCGGAGAGTTTTCCCGCGCGGTTTGCCGCACAGATATAGTACTGTTCTGTAAGTGTCAATGCTTCCATTCTCTTCCTCCTATAGCGCTCTGCCGCGCCGCTTCAATTCTTCCTGCACTGAAGGATATCTCTCAATATCCGTATGAGGAAAGGCCATCGCTGCTCCCATCAGATGAACAAAATCCTCCACTGCACCGAACTGAATATACTCCATCTTCTCCACAAGCCGCTCGGCGTATTCCTTTTTCCCGACGTCCAGCAGCAGCTCTCTCGCTCCGTTCAGAGACGTATTGCCCGGAGATACAATTCTTTCTCTCTGGATATCAGGATACAGACCGATTGTAACCCCGGCTTCTTTCGAGATATGCGTGCCGAATGCGCCCGCTACATAAAACCTCTCCACATCCTCCATTGTGATGCCGATCTGATTCATCATATATTCTACCATCGTTCCTGCGGCTGCCTTTGTCTTTAAGAATTCCTGGATATCCTGTTCGGAAAATGACAGACCGGGCGCATAGCGCACCTTTACCTGATCTTCCTCCTCAAAAACCGCGTCGGATACCCCCGGTATCAGCTTGCCTCTCAAATCCATCCAGCCGTTTAAGAATAACTCAGCGAGCAGCTCCACGATACCGGAACCGCAGATGCCCTTCGCCCTGGCATTGCCGATCGTGTGCACCCGGATTTCTCCCTCCGTGATCTTCACAGCATCCACCGCACCCTCTTCCGCACGCATACCGGTCTTTACAACTCCGCCCTCCAGGGCCGGACCTGCCGCTCCTGCTCCGCAGACGAGAAAATCGCGGTTTCCGATCACGAGCTCTCCGTTTGTCCCAATATCCAGAAATACGCTGATACCCTCACGCTCAGGAATTCCCGTCGCGATCATTCCGCTCACAATGTCACCGCCGAGGTAATTTGCCCGGCCGGGACAGCACCAGACAAACCCTCTCATCGAAAGCCCCAGCTCGGAGGCACGGTACACCTCCGGCGCCAGCGTATGCACAGCATATGGTGTCTGAAAAACGCAGAATGCATCCAGCCCAAGCAGAAAATGTATCATGGTCGTATTCCCGGAAATAATAAGCGCTGCACAATCCTCCGCACAGATGCCGGTCTGACGTTGCAGCTCTTTCATCGCCTGAGACAATCCCTCCACCGCTGCAAGCCGAAGCTTCTCCAGATGCTCAGGATGATCTTTCGCGTAGAATATTCTGGTGAGAATATCCTCGCCGCAGCGGATCTGCGGATTGAATACGCTTACACTTCCTGCGACGGAACCGTCCTGCATATTTACAGCCTCCATCACAATTGTCGTGCTCCCGAGATCCGCGCACAGACCATAATGGCACTCCGTCGTATCCCCGGGCTCCACCCGCAGAATCTCCCAGCCATCCCCATCATATCCCAGCGTCGCCGTAATCTTCCATTCGCTCTCCCTGCAAACTCTGTCAAGGGCCCGCAGCGCTGCAATTCCAAGCCGAACACTCGCACGCGCGAACTCTTCTCTCTCCCCAATCGCCTCCAAAACCCTGGTGCTGTCCGCCCGGTTGTCCTCTTCCGACGGCGCTGACAGTTCCAGATATACCTTTCGGCTCCATCCGTTAAACATGATTTTCCTCCTTGATTTCAACTCACACCCTCATTCTAACACGCCTTCTCCCAGAAGTACAGAACAGCTTTTTCACGCTTTTCTCCATGTCCGGCAGGAAAATTTCAAAATTTCAGAGAATTTTTATTGATTTCATCCGGTAAATATGTATAATTAGAAGGGAGGATGCTGAGAATATTCGAGTCCTCATCATATCGTAAAGCCTTAAACTATAGGTTTTTACTATATCATTACCGAAAATTTTAAGAAAAGAGGTTCATAAGATGGCAGAGATTAATTTAACCAAGTACGGCATCACAGGCACCACAGAGATCGTGCACAACCCTTCCTATGAATTATTATTCGAGGAAGAGACCAAATCTGACCTGACCGGATATGAGAAGGGACAGGTAAGTGAGCTGGGCGCAGTTAACGTTATGACCGGCGTGTACACCGGACGTTCTCCTAAAGACAAATACATCGTTGTTGATGAGAACTCCAAAGATACCGTGTGGTGGACATCTGACGAATACAAGAACGACAACCATCCGGCTTCCATGGAAGCATGGGACACGGTTAAGGATCTGGCTGTAAACGAGCTGTCCAATAAGAGACTGTTCGTTGTGGACGCATTCTGCGGAGCTAATAAGGATACCCGCATGTCTATCCGTTTCATCATGGAGGTTGCTTGGCAGGCTCACTTCGTAACAAACATGTTCATTCAGCCGACCGCTGAGGAGCTGGAGAACTTTGAGCCGGATTTCGTAGTATACAACGCTTCCAAGGCAAAAGTTGAGAACTACAAAGAGCTGGGATTAAATTCCGAGACAGCGGTTATGTTCAACATCACAAGCCGCGAGCAGGTAATCGTAAATACATGGTACGGCGGAGAGATGAAGAAAGGTATGTTCTCCATGATGAACTACTATCTGCCGCTGAAGGGCATCGCTTCCATGCACTGCTCCGCAAACACAGACTTAAATGGTGAGAACACCGCTATCTTCTTCGGTCTGTCCGGAACCGGAAAGACCACACTGTCCACAGACCCGAAACGTCTTCTGATCGGTGATGACGAGCACGGCTGGGACGACAACGGAGTATTCAACTTCGAGGGCGGATGCTACGCGAAGGTTATCGACCTGGATAAGGATTCCGAGCCGGATATCTACAACGCAATCAAGCGCAACGCACTGCTTGAGAACGTAACTCTGGACGCAGAGGGCAAGATCGACTTCACAGACAAGAGCGTGACAGAGAACACCCGTGTATCCTACCCGATCAATCATATTCAGAACATCGTTCGTCCGGTATCCTCCGCACCGGCTGCAAAGGAAGTTATCTTCCTGTCCGCAGACGCATTCGGAGTACTTCCGCCGGTATCCATCCTGACTCCGGAGCAGACACAGTACTACTTCCTGTCCGGATTCACAGCTAAGCTGGCTGGTACAGAGCGCGGAATCACCGAGCCGACCCCGACCTTCTCCGCTTGCTTCGGTCAGGCATTCCTGGAACTGCATCCGACCAAATACGCTGAGGAGCTTGTTAAGAGAATGCAGCAGAGCGGCGCTAAGGCATACCTTGTAAACACCGGATGGAACGGAACCGGAAAACGTATCTCCATCAAAGATACCCGCGGTATCATCGATGCGATCTTAAACGGCGACATTCTGAAGGCTGAGACCAAGAAGATCCCGTACTTCAACATTGAAGTTCCGACATCTCTTCCGGGTGTTGACACCAACATCCTTGACCCGCGCGATACTTACGCAGACGCTTCCGAGTGGGAGACTAAAGCTAAGGATCTGGCTGGAAGATTCATCAAAAACTTCGCAAAATACGAAGGCAACGAGGCTGGAAAAGCTCTGGTTGCTGCTGGTCCGCAGTTATAATTCATACAGATTTTTTACCGGGTGTGGGATTTCCCACACCCGTTTTTTTTCTTAACATCATCAAAAAATATAGAATTTGTCTGAAAATTATGCTATATTAAACGTATAAACAGTGACAGATTCTGTGCAAAAGCACTGCACAGGACAGCAGAGACTGAACTGCTGCAGATGATACAGAAAAGGAGGTCTGCTTATGGGTAAACACATTATCACAATCAATCGAATGCACGGCAGCAACGGACGCCGTATCGGCAGAGCACTTGCGGAGACGCTCGGAATCAAGTTTTACGACAGAGAACTGATCCGCCTTGCCAGCGAGCAGAAAGGTATCCCCTACGACGAACTTGCAAAGGTGGATGAAAAGCGGGCCAGCAAGTGGCGTTATCCGGTAGAAAGCGACATCCAGATGCAGCCTCAATACCGCTTCCATCCGATGAACGACGTGCTGTTCGAAGCTGAGAGCGAGATCATCCGGGGACTTGTCAATGAGGACTGCGTGATTGTCGGCAGATGCGCAAACCGCATTCTCGGCGACAAAGCACTCAGCGTCTTCATCTACGCGCCCGCGGAATTCAGGATCCGGACCGTGATGGAGCGCTCCGACCGCACGGAGAAGAGCGCACGCTCCATGATAAAAAAGATGGATAAAGAGCGCCGTTACTACTACGAATATTTCACAGACGAAAACTGGCTCGATATGGGACAGTACGATCTGTGCATTGACAGCAGCAAGTTCACGCAGAATCAGATCATCCAGATGCTGACCGCGCTGTATCACGCAGAATAGCGGACATAAAGAGAGCCTGCCGGTATCCGGCAGGCTCGCGCTCTGTCTGCTATCTCTGCACCACGTCGTCATATTCCGGGTGCTTTTCAAACCACCGCGCTGCGTAGGAACAGGTCAGGATCGCCTTTTTGTGATCCCTGCGAAGCTGCGCGGCAGCCTCCTCCATCAGCTTCCCCGCTACCCCCTGCCCGCGCAGGGAGCCGTCCACAAATGTATGATTCAGGTTCACAAGCGTGTCCCCGATCGGCGGAAACGTCACCTCTGCGATAACTGCGCCCTCCTCATTGTACAGTGCGATTCTTCCTTTTTCATGCTGAAATTCCATTTGTTTTCTTCCCTTCTTTACCTATTCTGATGCTAATGTTTCTGTCCATAATAAAAAGCCGGATAATTATCCTGCGGATGCGACAACAATCTGTATGACCTTGTCTCGGATCACGCTCAGTGAGCTTTGGTCGTCTGCCCTCCACACCGTATACTTGAATGTATCTGTCCCGTATTCCGCGCTCTGGCTGTCCTGCGGTTCACCGTACAGCGCCGTGAGCTCGCGTGACATCCTCCCCCGCTTATAGAAGCGGGGGCTTCCTCCTGGGAAGCAGGCAGTCGGTTCTCGTTCGATAGTACCAATGTACTAAGCATAAGCGAGCTATCCCCGTGTGTCCCACGGTTCTATTGCTGGATTATACGGTCACTAACCGCATACCCTCATTTCTGATATTTATGGCAGCGTTGACATCTCTGTCATTATGCGTACCGCATGCAGGGCAATCCCACGCTCTGACAGCCAAATCCTTTGTATCGGGATTTTTGTAACCACAGCAGGAACAAATTTGAGAGCTTGCAAAGAACTTATCTACCTTTATAAGCTGTTTGCCCTGTTCTTCCAGTTTGTACTTCAGGAACACTGTAAACATTCCCCAGCCGTTATCGGATACCGCTTTGCCAAAATGCAAAGACTGCGACATGGATTTCATATCCAAATCTTCTATGCAGACACAGTCATAAGCGCTGCTTCTCTTCCGCGCCTGCTTATGTAAGAAATCTTTGCGCTGACTGGAAATTTTCTCATGCACCTTCGCTATCTTTAAAGCTATTAGCCACAGTTCTGAACCTGTTGCCGCACTTCTCCTATTATTCCTTTTATTTCAACACATTTATATATATTTTGTCCTCGAATTCCCATTTTTTGTCCTTGAATTTCCGGCATATTTAGCGGCGATAATCTTCCGGCACCACACCAACAGCGATATCCATCCGATCACTATCCTTGTAATTCATGATTTCCAAAATTGTCTTCTCCCCGCCTGATTCGTCCTTCCATAAATATCCCTCCCCGATATCATTATCTAAATTCTGCTCGGGCTCTCCGTACATTCTGCGAAGCAGTTGGACTAGCTGTTGATAGATCTGCTCCTTTTGAGCGCTGTCCGACACCTCTGCGGAGACTGCTACCATCTGCAGCGATTCTTTGACAAACTGAAATCCCAGTGTCACCCCAGTTCCTGTCTCAAGCAGCTTAGCAGAACAATCTGCCTCATAATTCTCTATCTCTCCCATTTCCGAACGTTTTTCCAGCTCTATATCTATGAGCTCCTGCGTGTCCTCCTCAGAAATGTACCATGGAATCTGCTTATAGCGGAAATAATTCCCATCCTTTAAATCACTGAGACTGATAATTAGCTCCTCAGTAAAGCTTGCCTCATTCTCAGTGCCAATGGAAATCTGAATTTCTTCCTTTACATATTCGTTTGCGAGCTTCAGAAATGTCTTCTGTTTCTCATCCTGTGCCCTCCACAGTATGTTGTCGCCGTACTCGTCGCCTGTCGTTTCCGCTGCCTCTCCGAAGAGCTCCGTAATTGCTTCCGCTGCCTGTTTGCAATACTTTTCTCGCTCATCAGGATTCTTTTCCGTTTTGACAAAAGACAGCCCGATAAGATCTCCATTCTGAAACTCCGCATACGCAGTCATCTGCATTCCCAGCTCAGAGATTTCCACCTCCTGAAGCTCACAACTTTCCCTCTCCTTTTCACCCTCTGATTCCAGAAGAACTCCCACATCTGCGGAAGAACTGTGCCAGGGTACGTCGGCCATCTGATAAACGTCTTCATTTTTCAAATCAGACAGGCTGAATATTGCTATCTCTGTATCCGTATCCGACTCTTTCCCCGCCTGCATTGCTGCATCCACTGCCTGCTGCTCCCTTTCCGGAGGCTGTGCACACGCAGAGGCAAAGCTCAACAGGCAGGCCCCCATAATTATTGCTCCTGTTTGTTTTTGCATACGCAATCCCTTTCACCATATTTTTATACTTTAAATTGTATCACAGATAGTGATTTTTGTCTTTTTTTTTTAATTTTATATGTTTTTGATAATAGCAAGCAAAATATTTAGATAAATTTGTATCTATCCGCATAAAGCACATAATTTTCAAGATACCAAAACAAACCTTCATAATAGCAGAAACTACCGCTTTACGATTTCTAGTCGTTAAAGCGGCAGTCCCTTTGTGATATCCTCATTCTCTATACTGTATCTAAATTTTTATCAACGCTTTTCTCCTAGAATATATCTCCAACTCCTCTGAAGAAAAAACTCATCCATTGTCATGGTACAATACCAATAGCAACAGCAACCTCTTCTGCCTTTCCATTGTTTTCACACATCATTGTAGTTACTTCTTCACCAGATTCAGCCATCCAGGTAATTCTTTCACCGATACCTTCTAAATTTCCATTTCTATCCGGCTCACCATATAAGTTTTTAAGCTCAGCGCTTAACTTTTGGTAAAGCTCTTCTCGTACATTACTATCAGATTCTTCGGCTGTTAATGCAATCATCTGCATCTTTTCATCGATAAATTGCAGCCCCATCATTACATCTCTCTCTGCTTCCACTAAATACACATCGTCTGAAATGCGATAATTCTTAACATTTCCTACTTCACTCAGTGGCTCTAATTCCATGCCTAACTTCTCTTCTGTTTCTTCCAGTGATAAATTCCATGTATCGCCAAATCCAAATCCCTCTCCGTCTTTTAATTCTTTTAAACTAATTGCAATTTTCCCTTGTGTCTCTGATGTTGAGGTCTGTTCCTGTAGTGTTGACGATGGTTCAATCTGCTCTGACGGATTTTCAACGTTCTTATCATTTGGCATATCCGTACTCTCTTCCTGCTCTGCCGCGTTATTGAGATTCCCTTCTTTTTGTACTCTCTCCCAAATCTCCGGCGGCACCACTCCTGTTACAACCATGAGGTCTACTACCCTTTGTGTGTTATGTGAAGCCTGTACTGTCAGTATTGTCACCTGTCCGTCTTCGTTCCTGGAATACCAGGATGTATTACGGTGGTACAGTCCGTCAATTCCCATCGAATCGTTCTTCCTGGTTTCCTCGCCATACTGCTTCTTAAATGCTTCCAGAGCTTCGCTCTCAATTTCACTGTAATCCACAGATGTGTCGTCCATTTCGCGCGGGAAGGAAATTTCCACAGTTATCAGCCGCTTGCCCTCCTCAAACTCCGCTCTGAAACTTCCTTTATAGCCGCCCGCATTTATGATTCCCGCATCATAGTAAGTAGGCGTAGACGGAAGCTGCTCCAGTGTTCTCTTTAACTGCTTCTCCGCAGTCTCGGGATCGATGCCCCACGGAATATTCTGATAGCAATACTGTTCTTCTTCTCTCGTAAAATCGGAGAAATCCAAAGTATCCTTCTGCCGCAGGCTCCATATGATGGCAGCGGCCGCGATCACGATGACAACAGCGATCGGTATCACGAAATATCTTTTTTTAAGCGATGATAATTTGCGCAGCATAGTAATCCCTCCCTCCGTTGGATGTACTGTCTTTCCTTCTGGCTTCCACTGTTCTCTATAACTCATAACATTTCATATTCTGCCGTTTCCATCTCCTCCTCTCACACAACTGATTCTGCTGTCTTACTTATGTCTCATCCCTATTTGTTTGCTATTTTATCTGCATATCCCATTGTTTTCTTTTTTATTTTATTTAAATTTTCAAACTTCTTTTCTTGTTTGCTTAAATATTATCAGACTTTTTTGATATATGTCTTTACTTTTTTATTTAAAATTCCTTACGATTTCATAAAGAAACTGCGGCGAATCCATTCGTCCGTGTCTCCATCAGGCTTTTCATATCCGCAAACCGATAACTCATCGAACACACAGAACGCATTATTCCTGAATGCCAATTATAATACTGACAGTCGCCTGATTTACCACGCTCAGCGTCGTCTGTCCCTGTGGCTGCCAGTTGGCGTATCCGTACTCTCTATCGGCTTTGACTGTATAGTCCTGGACCTCCTGCGGTTCGCCGTACAGGGCAGTCACGGCTTCAAGAGTCTTTTGATAGACTTCTTCCTTTTGTTCGCTGACTTTGCCGACTTCTCCACGGTAGACAAAAGCTACTTTTTTGAGCATATCCTGCCGGAATTGGAATTGTACCTCCACCTGTTCTTTGATCTCCTCGAGCGTCCTTGTTTCGGGGAGCTTATAAGTATCTGTCTCCTGTTTCGTGATTTCCGGTATTTTATCCAGTGGTTCTCCCAGACTCGCCTCCACTTCTTCCACAGAAGCGTCCCACGGAATCACCGCATAGCGGTAAGCGCTGCCGTCATTCAGATTCTTCAGGCTGACCGTGACTTCGTCGCTGCCGTCCTCCGCCTCCCACCACAGTCTCAGAGTCGTCCGTTCCTCATCCGCTTCTTCTTCTACCTGGAGATACGTGCCTCCGTATGCTGACTGCCAGAGTGTTGTATTTACGCCGTCCGTGGTACTCTGGATGCCGTCTTCGCAGAAAGAATTCAGTTCCTCCAATAATTTCTGCGTGTAAGCCTCCGTCTCCTCAGCATTTCCCGGATCCAGATTCAGCTCTGCTTCTTTCAGCATTCTCTGTTCATATGTCAGCAGTACCTCTGCCTCTTCTCCCAGAATTGTAAGTCGCTCCAGAGCGCTGTATACCTCCTGACCTTCCTCTGCCTGCTGAGGATATCGCTCCAGCGTGCCGATTCTTTTCATCGCTTCAGCGGGGTCGCTTTTCCATGGAATGGTCTCCAGCTGAAATGTCTGTCCCATCCTCAGATCAGTAACATCCAGCTCTCTTAACTCATACCTGACCGTATTCGACTGTTCCTGTCCGCCGCATCCTGCAATGCTTCCCAGAAATACAGCAGCAATGATAAGTCCTATGTGTCTTCTCATTTCAGTCCCTCCTCTTTTTTCTGATTTTTTCTATTTTTCATTTATTTTTATTGAAAATTAACTCTTATTCTAATTATATTTTACTAATTCAGCATATTTGTACAAGTACTTTTTCTTTACAAATTCTTACGATTTTATAAACACAAAAAAATGAAAGCCTCTGGTATCTGTACCCTGCAGATACTGTACGCTTTCATCCGCGGTATCGTTCCTATTTTATATCAAAAAAGAAATCCCATAATCAGACGTTCCGTATTCAGATCCGCCGCAAAAGTTCCACCATTCTGGAGTCCGAATCAAAATATGCAACGATATTTCGATGTATATTCACACTTTTTACAGCAAAAAAATGTTATAAACCACATTTTTTGCACCGAAAAAGAGAGACGCCTCGTTTCCAAAGCATCTCTCTTCTTCTCTTTATCCTTCGATCTGCTCCGGCTTATGAAGCAGGATCTTCATGAATTCTTCGCCGGTGATCGTCTCATTCTCATACAGGAACTTCGCCAGCTCATGCAGCTTTCCGATATTGTCCTCGAGAATCTTGTATGCCTTCTCATGCTCTTTCTTGACGAGCTCCACAACCTTCCGGTCGATCTCGGTCTGCGTCTCAAAAGAACAGGACAGGGAGGCGTCTCCGCCAAGATACTGGTTGCCGACGTTCTCCATTGCCACCATATCGAAGTCCTCGTTCATTCCGAACCGGGTGATCATGCTGCGGGCGATCTTGGTCGCCTGCTCGATATCGTTGGAGGCTCCGGTTGTGATGGAGTGGAAGATCAGCTCCTCTGCTGCACGTCCGCCGGTCAGGGTTGCAATCTTGTTCTCGAGTTCTTCCTTGTTCATCAGGAAGTGTTCGCCGTCCTCCACCTGCATGGTGTAGCCGAGCGCTCCGCTCGTTCTCGGGATGATCGTGATCTTATGGACAGGAGCGGAATTCGTCTGCATAGCCGCGACGAGGGCATGTCCGATCTCGTGGTAGGAGACGATAAGCTTCTCCTTCTCAGAGAGGACGCGGCTCTTCTTCTGGTATCCGGCGATAACCACCTCAATACTCTCCTCCATATCCGCCTGCGTTGCGAATCGTCTGCCGTCGCGGACCGCACGAAGCGCAGCCTCATTCACGATATTCGCAAGCTCGGCGCCGGATGCTCCGGATGCGGCCTTGGCGATCTCGTAGAAATTGACGTTGTCCGCCAGCTTGATCTTCTTGGCGTGAACTTTGAGGATTTCTTCTCTTCCTTTCAGATCCGGAAGTTCTACCGGGATTCTCCGGTCAAATCTTCCCGGACGCAGCAGCGCGGGGTCCAGAGAATCCGGACGGTTCGTCGCGGCCAGGATAACTACGCCCTTGGAACCCTCAAAACCATCCATCTCCGTCAG
This sequence comes from uncultured Lachnospiraceae bacterium, assembly GCA_944384105.1. Classification (GTDB taxonomy): domain Bacteria; phylum Bacillota; class Clostridia; order Lachnospirales; family Lachnospiraceae; genus Egerieimonas_A. Next base: position 45,370 of record CALWSC010000059.1, read on the forward strand.
GAGCTGGTTTAATGTCTGCTCGCGCTCATCGTTGCCGCTGAAGCTGCCGTCTCTCTTCTTTCCGATTGTATCGATCTCGTCGATAAAGACGATACACGGAGCCTTCTCATTCGCCTGCTTGAACAGGTCGCGCACCTTTGCGGCTCCGGTTCCGACGAACATCTCCACGAATTCCGAACCGGAAATCGAGAAGAACGGAACCTCCGCCTCTCCGGCAACCGCCTTTGCCAGAAGCGTCTTACCGGTTCCGGGAGGTCCTACGAGAAGCGCGCCCTTGGGCATCGTTGCTCCAATCTCACGGTACTTCTGCGGGTTATGCAGGTAGTCGACGATCTCTGTCAGGAGTTCCTTCGCCTCGTCCTCGCCCGCCACGTCACTGAACTTAATGCCGGTTGCGGACTTGACATAAACTTTGGCGTTGCTCTTTCCGAACGCCATCGCTCCGCCTCCGCCGCCCATCATGGACTTCTGCAGCCGGCGGCTTAAGAAGTATCCGAGTCCGATAAACAAAGCGAGCGGCACTACATAGCCCACCAGCAGAGACGTCAGCGGAGACATCGTCTCCGGAACGACCTCCTGGAACTTTGCGCCGGATTCATACAGACGGCTCACCTCATTGATATCAAAGATTCGCCCTGTCTTACAGATAATTTCTCTGTCCCCGTTTTTGACTGTATAATAAATATAGTCGCTGTTCAGTTCTACTTCGCCAACCTCATGCGCATCCAGTGCATCCAGCAGCTCGTCATAGGTGGTCTCCACAACGCTCCGCTCTGACAGCGACGGAAGAACAAACATGTTCAGGATCATCAGAACCACCAGCACGATCACTGCATAGAAAACCATCGATCTTCTGACGGGTTTCTTATCCTTTATTTCCATAAACTTCCCCTTTCTTTCAGTTACAGCCCAGCCGCCGGTTCACAGAAGCCTTCTTCGGGAACTGAGATGTTACTTCATTTGTTCTATTGTAACTATAATAAGCGCATTTAAAGGAGAAGTCAATAAAGCGATCCTATTCTTTTTCTGAAAATTCTGTGAACTGTATTTTTATGATTCTGCGGGGCGTTTCAGCGTCTTGATCTTAAAGCAGAAAATCAGGATATGCATAACCCAGACGCACGCCAGCACGATTCTTCCGATCATAACCTCATGCATCATGACGAATCCGACGCTCATAGTCAGCGTTACCACAATCATGATACGGATCTTTGTTCTCCATGTCATCCCTTCTCCTCTGCGGAAACTCTCCAGATTATTTTTATAAAGCCCGGTTCCCACGAACCAGTTGTTCAGGCGCTGTGAGCTCCTGCCGAAGCAGATTGCCGTCAGGACCAGGAACGGAAATGCCGGCAGCAGAGGAAGCACGGCTCCCGCCGCTCCCAGTGCAAGGCTGATGCACCCGGCAATGATATACAAAATTTTCTTCATCTTATGATTTCCCTTTCTTCAGTTTTCTCTTTTCCGCTCTGCTTAAAACCACATGGCGAACCGCCATTACCGGATGGCGGAGGAGCATTCGCGGCCCGGAGAAGCGCATGACTTCCTGAATTTTTTCCCGCATTACCGGTTTGTAGCAATGTACACGGCAATTTGAACAGAACGTCTTCGTCTCCATAAACGGACATTTGTCGCTGCGGAGCACAGCATAGTCCCGCAGTTTACTGCACTCAGGGCAAAGTTATCCTTTTGTTCCGTGTCTGCTGCGGCAGTACAGTGCAATCATCTCGCATACGATGCGTTTTTCCTGCTCTCTTTTCTGCTTTGCATTTCCTGCCATCAGCTCATCCTCCCGTGCTCTACAGAATAGACCTGGTCTGCAATTCTCATTGTGGACTGTCTGTGGGACACTAAAACGACTGTTCTTCCCTTTCTCTCTTTGTGAAGTGATTTTAAGATCACTGCCTCATTCAGACTGTCAAGGTTACTCGTCGGCTCGTCCAGAAGAAGCAGCGGCGCATTGTGCAGAAAGGCTCTTGCAAGCCCGATTCTCTGCCTCTCTCCTCCGGAGAGCGTATCTCCGAGTTCTCCCACCTTTGTGTCGTATCCGTTCGGCAGACTCTCAATAAACTCATGGACAGAGGCTTTTTTGCAGGCTTCCGCAATCTCCTCCCTGGAAGCGTCCACACGGGCGATTCTCACATTGTTCGCGATACTGTCATGGAACAGGTGTGTCTCCTGCGTTACATAGCTTTCCATGCCGCGCAGATCAGCAGTGTTGACCGTATTGACATTCCTGCCGGAAATCCGGATTTCTCCCTGCTGAGTCTCCCAGAATCGCATCAGCAGCTTCAGAAGCGTGGATTTGCCGCTGCCGCTGCGCCCGGTGATGCCGATAATCTTATCCTTGGGCAAACTTACGCTCACGTCTGAAAGAATCGCCTCATCTCCGTAGGAAAATCCCACATGGCTTGCCTGCGCTCCGCCAAAGACGGTCTCTTCCCTGCCCGCGATTTCTTCCACTGCCGGCTCCTCATCGAGAATATCCAGCACACGGCTTCCCGCCGCCAGCGTATTAGGCAGCGTGCTTCCGAGATTGGCAAGCGCGACGACCGGTCCGAAGGAGGACATCATCGCAATCAGCGGGATGAGAACTGCATCAAAGGAAATGATTCCCTTTGCATACAGTGCCAGCCCTGCCGCCAGCACGGCGAAATCAAAGAGATAAATAAGCGTGTTGACAGACGCCATATTCCATCCGGCGCGCAGCTTCATTTTCTCCTCCTCAGCAGAGAGCTCGTCTGTGCGCTTATTCAGTTCGGCAAGGCGTTCCTCACCGGTGTGATACTGGATACTTTCCTTTACTCCCCTCAGGCTGTCCAGCACAAAGCTGGAAAGCTCACCTGAGCGGGTCCTGAGAATTCTGCCGCTCCTGCCGCTTACTTTGGAAACCGTCATCGGCACGGCTATTCCTATTACCAGATAGGCTAATAGCGCAACAGCTCCCAGTATCCAGTGAAAGCTTCCGATAAATAGCGTCATAATCACAGTCATCAGCGCCGCGATCACTGCCGGTGAAATCGTGTGGGCGTAGAATACCTCCAATAGCTCAATATCCGATGTGATCACTGAAATCAGGTTTCCGCGGTCCCTTCCCTCAAGCTTGGCTGGGCAGAGCTTTCGAAGCGCCCTGAATACCCGGTCGCGGATCAGTGCCAGCAGCTTAAACGCAATAAAATGGTTGCACGCCTGTTCCCCATACCGCAGAAACCCGCGCAGCAGGGCGAAGATCAGCACACAGACAAATGCCGTGCCTGCATGCACCATTGTCGGCAGCTTCAGAACATCCAGCATGGCATATCCGCCGAATACAGTGATAAATATGGCGCATAGAAATCCCGCAACCCCCATTGCCACTGCCAAAACCATATATCCAAGCAGCGGCTTTACCAGGACAATCAAATTTCTCATGATATTCCATCCGCTTCTTCTCTTCACAGTGCTTCACCTCCATATCCGTAGTGTTCCAGTTCTTTCTGCATTTTCCACATATGTGCATAGACTCCGTCTCTGCTGAGCAGTTCGCTGTGTGTACCGCTCTCGCATACGGTTCCATCCGCGAATGTATAAATTCTGTCCGCATGTTCGCAGTTTGCAAGGCGGTGCGAGATCAGCAGCACTGTCTTCTTCCCTGCAAGGGAACAGATCTGTTCCATAATGTCATTCTCACTCTCCACGTCAATGTTCGACGTCGCCTCGTCGAAGATATAGACGGGGCTGTCGTGCAGAAGCGCCCTTGCGAGGGCGAGCCGCTGCCTCTGACCGCCGGAGAGATTTGCGGCGCGTTCCAGAAGCGCTGTATCCAGACCGTTTTCACAGCGCAGGAAATCGGCAAGGCGGGTCTGCTCAAGCACTTCCCACATGCGCGCATCCGAAGCGTTCGGGTCTCCCATTTGCAGGTTGTCGCGCACAGTGCCCTTGAACAGATAGCTGTCGTGACTGATATAGGTGAAGTTTTTCATCAGGCTTTCCTCCGAGATCTCCGAAAGCTCCGTACCGCCTGTCATGATACTGCCGCCGTAGTTTTTATTTCTTCCCATGAGAATTGCGGCTGCTGTGGATTTGCCGCTGCCGCTCTCACCGGCAAAGCAGACGAAGCCGCCCTGCGGGATATCAAAATTGACATCTCTTAAGATCTGACGTTCCCCGTCGTAGGAAAAACTCAGCTTCCGGCATTGTACCGCACAATTCTCCGGTCTGATTCTGCCGTGTTTTTCCCCTGGCTCCTCCAGATCAAGCAGGTGAAAGATCTTATCGCTTGCAGCCATTCCGTTCATAGCTATGTGGAAATAGCTGCCCAGCTGACGCATTGGAAGGAAGAAATCCGCGGAGAGCAGAATGACCGCAAAGCAGCCGGCAAATGTGATTCTCTCCGCCTCAAAGTCACTGACTGCCAGGATGACGCCGAGTGCTGCGCCTCCGTATGCCACGAGATCCATAATCGTGATGGAATTCAGCTGCATCGTCAGGACTTTCATTGTAATTTTCCGGAATTTCTCAGCCTGTTCATTCATTTCATCGTTTTTGTATGCGTCAGACTGATAGATTTTCAGCGTCGTCAGTCCCTGCAGATTTTCCAGAAAGGTATCTCCAAGTTCTGTATACTGCCCCCAGTACTTTGCCAGCAGCTTCTTGGCAAATGTCTGCACTGCCGCGATTGAGATGGGAATCAGCGGGACGCAGATCAGCAGCACAATGGCAGCTCTTATGCTCACGGTTCCGAGAACTGCAAAAAGTGTCAGCGGAGCAAGCATACTGTAGAAGAACTGCGGAAGATACGCGCCGAAATACGTCTCCAACTGATCGACGCCCTCCACGGCGATCTGAACGATCTCCGAGGTGGATACCCGTTCGCTGTAGGATGCGCCAAGCTTTAAAAGCTTTCTGTAAATTTTCTCACGCAAAAGTTTCTTAACGGATCTGGACGCCAGATAGCTCATACGGCTGGCTCCCACAGTACAGACGAGCCGCACTGCCGCCGCCAGAACTGCCGCTGCTGCAGCTTTGGATACAGCGTTTCCATCAAAATCCCTGTTCAAAAAATGCTCCAACAGGCTGCTCACTGCGAAAATCAGGAGGATATTCGCAGCAAGGCTGCACCACTGCAGGATGACATTTCCCGCAATGTATTTTCTGCTGCTGCTGACCGTGCCGATCAGACGTTTATTTATCATCATGTGTGTTCACTCCTCTTTCGTTAGTCTATACTAATTCATGACCAGACTATTTTACTTTATTACCGAAAATATGTCAATTAGTTTATGCTAACTTTTTATAATAAAAAATCCCCTCTGCCGTATTGGCAGAAGGGATTTGAATATCTCATTATTTGTAAAGAGGTCCGTAATTCTGGCAAGCTCTGTAGTCTGCACCCTCTTTGTCCATTCCGAATGCATTCCATGCAGCCGGGCGGAAGATCTTCTCTTCCGGTACGTTATGCATAGCTACCGGGATTCTCAGCATGGAGCACATGGTGATCAGGTCAGCGCCGATATGTCCGTAGGAGATTGCTCCGTGGTTAGCGCCCCAGTTGTTCATCACATCGTATGCGCTCTTGAATGCGCCCTTTCCATTGCATCTCGGTGTAAACCATGTGCACGGCCATGTGTAGTCGGTACGTTTCCAGAGGATATCAGATACCTCATCCGGCAGTTTTACGGTCCAGCCCTCAGCGATCTGGATCATCGGTCCTAAGCCCTTCACAAGGTTCAGACGGATCATCGTAACCGGCATCTCAGCCTGGGTCAGGAATCTGGAGGAATATCCGCCTCCGCGGAAGTATCCGTTATCAGCCGGGTTCCAGGTTGTAGCTCCCATGATTGCTTTCTGATCTTCCTCAGTTACATCCCACCACTGCTTCATAACAGGGTTGCCATTCTCGTCTTTTGCCAGTCCGCATGCGTCAAGGCAGGCAGCTCCGGAGTTGATCAGATGAATAAATCCGCCGTTCTCCTTTGCAACGCCCTCAAGCTCATAGCCGGCAGCCTTCTTAACAGCCTCCGGACTCCAGTATGTACGAACATCTGCGAAGATCTGTGCACGGTTGGTCAGAAGCTTCATGAACAGCATGCCCAGTCCATTAAGAACGTCGTTCTCTGTAGCGAGAATGTACGGCTCTCTTGCGCCGTTCCAGTCAAAGGACGTGTTTAAAACAGCCTCTGCGAAATCTCCATTCGGATAGAAGTCTGTCCACTGTCTCTGTCCCTGGAATCCTGCTGCGATCGCATTGTGTCCGATTGCTTCCTCAGAGAACTTCTCCGGCAGGTTCTTGTTGCCGTTCATCAGATCTTTGATGATGACAGCCATCTTTACTACGAACTCAAACTGCTCTTCTTTCTTCTCCGGGGACATCTGCAGCTCTTCCGGGTTCTTGTCGAAGCCGATGGTGCAGGTCTCTTTTGCCCACTTTAATGCTTTCTGGTACTCTGCCTCATCATAGATGCCCTCTGTCATGCGGCGGATGATCTCTACCTCATCGACAGACTCTACACGCATGCCCAGATAACTCTGAATGAAATCGGAGTCAATAATTGATCCGCCGATACCCATGCAGATGGAACCGATCTGTAAGTAGGATTTGCCTCTCATGGATGCTGCCGCAACTGCTGCACGGCCGAATCTGAGCAGCTTCTCCTGTACGTCTTCCGGAATATCCGTAGCGTCTGCTTCCTGTACGTCATGTCCATAGATTCCGAATGCCGGAAGTCCCTTCTGTGCGTGGGTAGCAAGTACGGATGCCAGATATACTGCGCCCGGACGCTCTGTTCCGTTGAATCCCCATACAGCTTTGATTGTGTGAGGATCCATATCCATCGTCTCAGATCCGTAGCACCAGCACGGAGTAACGGTCAGGGTAATGTCCACGCCTTCTCTTCTGAACTTCTCAGCGCATGCAGCCGTCTCGCCTACGCGTCCGATCGTGCTGTCAGCGATTACTACTTTCACCGGCTCGCCGTTGGAGTATCTTAAATTCTCCTCAAATAATTTTGCAGCGGACTTTGCCATGTTCATGGTCTGCTCTTCCAGTGAACCTCTGACATCCAGTGCGCCTCTTCTGCCGTCGATCGTAGGTCTGATACCAATGACCGGGTATCCTCCGATTAATCTGCTCTCTGCCATAGCTATTACCTCCATATGTAAAATGTTCCGTTTCTGGTCTTTTGACCATTTCTGTGTATTATTATACTATTGTTTTTGTGGAATTACTTGTGGTATAATGGCAAAAAACATAACAATATTCACTTTTTCAGACAAAAGGGAGGATTTTCATGCATTATCCCGAATATAATGAGAACAAGCAGAGAGGGACCTTTGAGTTTCCGTTTGAATTTTATCACACCACTCCGTCGCATCCGCGGTACGTGATGTCGTATCACTGGCATATTGAATTTGAGCTGATCCGCGTGATAAAAGGAAGTCTGCACATGACGCTGGACACGCACGAATTTACAGCACACGCCGGAGAGTATGTGTTTGTACAGAGCGGTACACTGCACTCAGGCGTGCCGGATGAGTGTCTGTATGACTGTATCGTATTTGATTTGAATGCGCTTTTGAAGCATAATGCGCTGTGCCGCCCTTACATCCAACGGGTAATCGAAGGGTCAGCTCTGGTATATTATCATTTTACGTCGAAAAGGGGAAAGGTGATTTCGATTCTGGACGGGCTCTTTGACGCGTTCGCCGGTAAGGCGGATGGGTATGAGCTGACCGTCTTCGGTGCATTCTACTGTTTCTTTGGAGAAGTATTCGCGCAGCGGTACTATCTGGAGAATGTGCCCAAGAATCGGCGTGATTATAAGAAGATACTGCAGATGAAACATGTACTCGAATATATTGACAGCAACTATGCCTCCCCGATCACGCTGGAACAGCTCTCAGGCGCAGCCTCCATGACGCCCAAGTATTTCTGCCGCTTCTTTCTGGAGATGACGCACCGGACACCCATTGATTATTTGAATTATCAGCGCATAGAACACGCCTGCTATCAGCTTGTCACGACAGACGCGTCAATTACAGATATTGCCTACAGCTGCGGCTTTAATGATCTAAGCTATTTTATCAAGACGTTTAAGAAATATAAGGGAATTACCCCGGGAAAGTATGCAAGCCAGAAGTTCTGACCGACAGGCTGACTCTCTGACGATGTTTCTCTTATTTTACATTGTCCAGCTTGTTATCTGTCCTCCACACTCTCAGTTCCCTGTCAGAGATATGGATTCCGTATTGCTCACGGAGACGGTCAAATTCCTGTTTGGATTTTACCCCCCCCCCAGAGATAGGACTGATAGAAAAAGTACAGTGCCCGTTTTCTGTCCGGAGGTCCCGGGAAGATATCGCGGTAGAGCGTACCGAGGCAGTTCGCTGCGTCGCGCTTCTCTTCCCTCTCCCCGCACAGCATTGCTTCATATAATAATTCTTCCGCCTTCTCTGCAGATCTTCTGTCCTGCTGCTCCTCAAGCTGTTTCAGATATGTAAGAGCGCGGCGAAAAAGCTGCTTCGTATATTCCCGGTATAAGTCTTTGATATCCTCATCCATACCCTCTGCCCTCTCAGTTGTCTGATATGTTTTTCTTCATTATACTGAATTCGGCAAATATCGTCAACGTCAGGTTCCGGTATTTTTCAGTTCCCATGCTTTTCTCTGTAGGCGATCACATTCTTCCAATCCTCTCTGCTCAGAAAATGCGTTCCTCGTCTCAGCGAATAACCGATATGTCCTTCGTGAAGGCAGGTTCCATCTTCCGGAAATCTCTCTCTGCTGCACAGCCCCTTCTCGCCCAGCAGTTCAAATGCCGTGGATGCGGCGGCGCATCCGAGAAATTCCGATCTGGGATCTGCCCAATAATCCTCAGAAGCGCTTGTCACATACAGATATCTGGGAGCAATCATTGCCAGCAGAAAATGCTGGTCAAAGGGAAGTGTCTCCTCTCTGTACTGAAAAAAGTTTCCGGCAAACCAGAGACGGCTTCCTTTTCCATACAGATTTTCCATCCGCTCTCCTGTCTTGCCTCTGAACAGCGCCGCTCCCCCTGCTCCTGACTGGCAGCTCACAGTCAGGGTAAATCGCTCATCGAAAGCTCCGGCAAGCAGCGCTGTCTTTCCCAGGCGCGAATGTCCCATCACGGCGGCACGGCCGAAATCCAGACGCTCATCGCCTGTCAGTCCATCCAGGATACGGGATGCAGCCCACGACCAGATTCGAAGTTTTCCCCAACTGTCATAAGGATTGCGTGTACAGAATCTGCCCAGTCCGGTCATATGACCATCAAAATAATCCGCAGCAATATCCTGATAGAAGACGCTTGCAAGCGCATATCCGGCATCAATAATCTCCTCCCCGATTCCATCGGCAGGGCTCGGTGTAAACCCCAGATAGACAAAAAACGGTACCGGGTCACTGCGCTTTGGAATCACAAGTGTAAAAGGTATTGCCGCTTCCGAGAAATCGGAGCGGATTGTCAGCAGGCAGTGCTCAGTCATCGCCTTACCGCCGAAGCTGTCTTTCTCACAGCGCATCACCCGTTTTTCCGTTTTCACACTCAGGCGTGTCGGATAACCTGCAAACTCTCTGGAGAGGATTTCTCCGATCTCTGCTCTGCGCTGCTGCCAAAGAGCAGGGGTATGGACCGGTCTGCCGTCGGTGAAGCGCAGGAGGTCGGGGAGTATTCTTCTGGTTATCTCATCTTTCAGATTCATCTTGAATTCTCCTCAGTGCTTCTCCAGATACTCCCTAGCTCTCACCGCATTCTCCGGCGTGCTGTTTTCTATTGTCGCCTGTAAATAAGGCTTCTTTTCCTTCTGCCATGCGAGGATCGGGGCATAGTCCAGGTTTCCGGTCTCGCCGGGGGCTGTCGGCTTTACTTCGTCTCCCTCTATATAGTAGTCCTTTGCATGGAGAAGGGCAATATCGTCACCGTTCAGGGTGAGCATGCGGTTGAAGAGTTCTGCCTGAGAACAGTGATTTTCAACACTCAGCATATTTACAGGATCAAAAATAATCTGAAGGTTCGGAGAATTTACAGCGTCGAGGACAGCGCGGGTGCGCTCCGGTGTGGAGACAATGTGCTTCCACACCGGCTCGATCGCGAGCGTAACTCCAAACTGCTCCGCATATCCGACAGCGCACCGCACATTTCTGATAAAAGCAGCAAGCGCCTTCTCCGTACGGCACTCCAGGCAGTATTTATACGCTGTATTAGGGGCTCCTGTCTCAGTTCCCACGATCGGCGCACCGAGATACGATGCGAAGCGGATATTTGCCTGATACTCCTTTAAAATCTCTTCCAGCTGTGCCGGGTCCGGATTAGCAAGGTTCAGATAGCAGCCGTAAACAGCCACGTCAAGATGCTGCTTCGCCAGCTCTGCCTTTAAATGCGCTGCCAGCCCGGGCGTAAGTCCCTCTCTCGTGATGCCATACTCCTTATAGACAATCTTTGATGCGAGATGGATACAGGAAAATCCCTGCTCTTTGGCAATCTCAAACCTTTTCTCCATCGGCACCTGTGCCAGGTCGTGCAGGCGGATGCCTACCTGTAATGTGCTCATGCTTTTTCCTCCCCGTTCATCAGAGTCTCAATATAGGCAAGAATCAGCGGAGCCACACCCTTGGCGTCGTTCTTTACAACCGGCTCACGCATATAGTACTCAAAGGTTCCCTCGCGGTTCTCCTTGTTTCCAAGCCCTGCTACCAGACAAATATGATCCATCTGAAGCTCTCCGTTCTCCTCCTTGATGCAGGTCCGGCAGATTCCCTCAAATGCGCGAAGCCCGTGCGCATAGTATGAAGCGTCGAGTATGCCGATCCGCACGCCTTTCATAATTGCATATGCGAAAATCGAAGAGCCTGAAGCTTCCACATAGTTAGGTTCAATCTGCGGAAGATTAATCACCTGATACCACATGCCGGTCTTCTCATCCTGATACGGCAGCATACTGTCCACGAGATCGCGGAACATCGCGGAGAGTTCCTCTTTTTCCGCTGCATACTTCTCCGGCAGGATCTCAATCGTATCCGCGAGCGCCATAGCAAACCACCCTTCAGCCCTTAACCAGAACTGATCGGAGAGACCTGTCACCTTGTCGCACCAAAACATCCTGCGGGACTCGTCAAACGCATGATAATACAGGCCGTTGCGGCTGTTTCTCATATTTTTTCTCACATTTCTGAACTGATTGAAGATATCCTCACAGTTTTCGCAGTTGTTAAAGCTTAACTCGTACTGCAAATAGAACGGCTGCGCCATATACAGCCCATCCAGCCATACCTGATTCGGGTAAATCTTCTTGTGCCAGAAGTTTCCGCTTTCCGTTCGCGGCTGTCCCTTGATCTGGCTGTAGATCAGATCCATCGCACGGCGGTATTTTTCCTTCCCTGTCAGAGTGTAGAGGTCAAACAGTGTTTTTCCGGCATTGACATTGTCCAAATTGTACTCATCGACGGAATATGACTTGATGCTTCCGTCCTCCTGGACGAAAAAATCAATAAATTCATCCGCAAAATTCAGATATCTCCGGTCGCCTGTGATGTGGTAGAACTCCAGAAGCGCCTTGATCATACAGCCGTCAATATAATTCCAGGTATTTGGCTTTCCGGCGCGGATTTTCTCTATATTCCACGCAGGCGCCTGCGGCGTACTGCGGTCTATGAGCTGTCGTATGTAGTTGTCCAGTAATTCCATATATCTTATCAGGAACCGCCCTGCTGCGGACGATTCCCTCTCCTTTCTTATTCTATATCTATTTCTTCCTATTATATAATAGCTCTTATTCTTCCTCTGTCAGCGGAAGCCCCTGCATATAGCGATCCATTGCTTCTGCAATCTGCTTTGAACGGCGCACTGCCTCGACGACAGTCTTTGCTCCCGTTACCACGTCGCCGGATGCAAATACGCCCGGCACTGTGCTCTCCCCGTTTTCATCCACCTGAATAAGTCCCCGTTTGTTCAGCTTGAGATCCTTCTGCCGGTTTGCGATGCGGTCCTGCGGACCCTGGCTGATAGAAATAATTGTAGAATCCGCCGGGTAGAGCTTCTCCGTACCGGGAATCCGATGCATATTTCCGTCCTCATCCCACTCGACGTCAGCCATGATCGGTCCCTCGTCCACAATCTCCACCGGCGACTTTAAGACTTCAAACTGTACTCCGTCAATCTTCGCATACTCTACCTCAGTGTGCGATGCAACCGGCACCTCAGTGATGGAAAATACAGTGACTCTGGAAGCTCCGTGGCGTACTGCCGTTCTCGCAACATCCATTGCCGCATTTCCGGCTCCGATGACTGCCACGCTTTCGCCCAGATCAAACACCTCCGGATTTCTCAGATAGTGGATGCCGAAGTGTACATTTCCAAACGTCTCTCCTTTGATCTTCAGCGTATTCGGTCTCCAGGTGCCAGTACCGATGAACACGGACTTGTAGCCGTCCCGGAACATATCGTCAATGGAAATCGAACCGCCGATCGCGATATTCGGCCGGAACAGAATGCCCATGCCGCGCATCTTCTTCTTATAGCGGTCGAGAATCGTCTTTGGGAGACGAAACTCCGGGATGCCGTACTGCATGATTCCGCCGATCTTTTCTCTGTCCTCAAAGATCGTGACCTTGTATCCCTTCTGCGCCAGCCTGATTGCAATCGTAATGCCTGCCGGGCCTGCGCCGATAATCGCCACCTTGATTCCGTTGGACGGCGCCATGTCTATCTTCAGCCTGTCAAAGCATGAGTCTGAGATATAGTTCTCAATCGTGCTGATGTGCACCGGAGACCCCTTTCTGCCCAGAACGCAATGCCCTTCGCACTGCTTTTCATGATCACATATCAGAGAACATACAATCGACAGCGGATTGTTGGCAAAGAGCATCTCTGCGGCGTCATACGTCTCATTCTTCAGAAGCATCTGGATCATCGTGGGAATTGATGTATGAATCGGACATCCCTCCCGGCACTGAGGCTTCTTGCAGTTTAAACATCGTTTTGCCTCGTCGATAACGTGTACAGCCATAGTCGTTCCTCCTATCTAAGCCTTCCTGCACCTGACCGCATGGTAAAAGTCCGGCAGGTGCATTTGGCATCCCTGCATTCATGCCGCCTATCCCGCGGCTGACTTACTCAGTAACTGCTTCATCTACATTTTCGATGTGAACCGCTTCTCCGTCCTGACCCCGGACGCTTACATTTTTCAGTATAAGCTTCCTGATATTGTTCGCGTAGATTCCCATTCGGCAGATCTCATCCGGTATTCCGCACATCATCGCCGGCTTTCCGCTCATAGCATTCTCGGCGTAAGTCACGCTTACATTTTCCATGTCGACCTCCTCGATCTTTTGTTCCGGAAGACCGTAGAAGAATGCCGCAGCTACATGGCAGTTCTTTGCTTCAATATTCTTAAATGCCAGCTTCTTCACACACGGCGTCCTGTCATCCACCGGCAGCGGCTCCTTGCACTGCACATAGTCTGTCTTGCCGTCCTTGTCGCAGAAATAAAAACTATTGATTACAAACGGAGTCATTACATGATCCATATAAATATTTTCAAATAAAATACCGTCAATTACCGCGTCCTTGCCCCTGCCGCGTCTTGTCTTGATGCGCAGTCCGCGATCTGTGTGCAGGAAACGGCACTCCAGCGCGCGCAGATTCCTGATACCTGCCGCCATCTCGCTTCCGAGCGTGATTGAGCCGTGTCCGTCTCTCATGCAGCACTGACGGATGACCACATCCTCGGACGGCGTCTTATACTTGGAGCCGATCGCGATCTTACCTGATTTTACGGCAATACAGTCATCGCCTACCGAGAAGTAAACTCCTGCGATCTCCACATCCCTGCATGCCTCCGGATCCAGTCCGTCGGTATTCGGGGACACCTTGGGGCCGAGAATGCTCATGCCGATAAATCTTAAATGATTGCTGAAATACGGATGTACGTTCCAGCTCGGGCTGTTCTGGACGGTTACGCCTGCCATCACGATATTCTCACAGTGATTCAAAAATACCATGCGCGGTCTCGCGGCAATACGGATCTGCTTTGCATTCTCCCACCAGTTATCCCATCCGGCATTTCCGTCAATCACACCGGCGCCGTAGATACTGGCGTTCTTTACTCCAACACCGCAGATAATACCGGAGAACATCGCCATTGCGTCACCCTCCCAGGTTCCCAGAAGCATCTCCTCCTCCGGACGGTTCCCCTGGATAGCTCCGTCAAATACCGGAAACTTCTCGCGCTCGGTAAATGCCTTTAACACGGCGTCTTTCTGGATTTCCAGATTCACATCATCTTTTAAGAACAAACTCGTGATGCGGTATTCGCCCGCAGGAATCAAGACGCGGCTCTTCGGCGGACACGCCATAATCGCTGCCTGGATAAAATGTGTATCATCCGATGCGCCATCGCCCTTTGCACCAAAAGAGCGTACATTCAGCGTCACATATTCATAGTCTGTCGTAAAGGACGCTGTGAGCTTCTTCCCGTCCTGCTCTGCGCAGATCTCATACTGTGTTTCCGGTTTGAGATCGTAGATCATGGTGATCGTTCGGCTCGTCTCTGTGTAAAACTCACCGTTTACATAGATACTCCACGGCTTTTCTGTCTCGAAAATGCTGCCGTCACGGATCTCAATCGCTGCACATCTGGCATTTTTAAAAATCACTTCTGCTTTCATTGAATGGTTCCTCCCTGGAAATTCATAATTTACTATATTTGTAAGTATTTACACTAGTCATTTTCGCTATATTTTCCTTCCTATATGAATCATATCACCCCTTACATTCTCTGTCAATTATACAAAAAGCTTAATATTCGCCGGTTCTTTTATGAAATATTACTGATTTTCATTTAGATTCTTTTGTGCTATGATAAGGTCAGCGGAATGAATCTCCGGATTTTCTCAGTGTTTTAGCGAGTTGTTAGCACTTACACAGTGAAAAAGCCAGATATCCAAATCCAAATTATACTTAACGTAAAGGAGTTATACCCATGTTCACAGTTTCCAAAGAACCGGGAAGCGATTTTACCTCCATCCGCGCAGCACTCGCTGCACTTGAGGCAAATCCGGAACTTCCCCGCACAATCTATGTCAGAAACGGCATTTACGAGGAAAGGCTGGAAATACGTCTTTCTGATCTTACCATAACCGGCGAAAGCCGGGAACACACAATTATCACCGGAGGGCTGGGCGCGCTGTCAGAGATGCCGGATGGTTCAAAGCGCGGCACATTCCGCACCTACACGGTGCTGCTTGACGCGGACCGCATCACGCTTTCCAATCTCACGATTGAAAACACCGCGGGAGACGGAAGAACCGCAGGTCAGGCAATCGCGCTGTATGCGGACTCCGATGCGCTTATACTTCACAACTGCAGGCTGCTCGGACACCAGGATACGCTCTTTACCGGTCCGCTTCCTCCCACAGAAAAGCAGCGCGGCGGTTTTATCGGACCGAAGGAATTTGCACCGCGCATCGTAGGACGCCAGTATTACCGCGGATGCCTTATCGAGGGCGACGTAGATTTTATCTTCGGCGGTGCATGCGCTCTGTTTGAAGACTGTGAGATTCACTCTCTGGACCGCGGGGAGGAGATTAACGGTTATGCTACAGCCGCTTCCACCCCTATGGGCGAGCCGTTAGGCTATACCTTTTACCGCTGCCGCTTCACGGGAGAATGTCCGGATGGCACGGTCTACCTCGGGCGCCCCTGGAGAGAATATGCGCAAACCGTTCTGATTGACTGCGAGCTCGGCGCTCATATCCGCCCTGACGGCTGGCACGACTGGAATAAACCTGAGGCGCATGAGCACACGCTCTATGCCGAGTACAGATGCACGGGGGCAGGAGCCCTGACCGCACAGCGCCCGTCATGGACGCAGCTCTGGGATGCCAAAAACGCCTCCTCCTGCCTGGATAAAGTTCAAAGGACGTTCTCCTTTGCCCCAAATCTGATGTGTCAGGAGGACCGCGGTCATGAAGAAGGATAAAGGAAGCGAAACCTCCTACCCGTTTCAGCTAAATGATGACCTGGTTCAGGAGAGCTATAGCCGCAACCAGGACAGTCCTGTGCGGATTCTCCTGAGCCTCTACCGGGGCAATTACGGGAAACTGTTTCTGTCAACGCTGTGCTATATTATCAAGCACAGCCCCGTCTGGGCTCTTCCGATCATCACGGCAAATATTGTCAACTACGTTACTGATCCTCCGAAAAATATTCACAGCCTGCTTCTGCAGAATGCTGTGCTGATTATCGCTCTGATATTGATTAATATTCCGGCGAACTACCTGCACACACGTTTTAAAAGTCTCGCAACGCGAAGCGTGGAGGCAGGGCTTCGCAGCACGCTGGTGCGTAAGATTCAGCAGCTCTCCATTTCCTTTCACAAGGAAATCGAGTCAGGAAGGCTGCAGTCCAAGATCATGCGTGACGTGGAAGCGGTGGAGACGCTCTCCTCTCAGATGTTTGTAAGTCTCCTGAATATCCTGATCAATATCGTGGTAGCTTTGAGCGTAACGATTATCAAGAGCCGAGTTGTGTTCTGCTTCTTTCTGCTGACGATTCCGGTAGCAGCGCTTACAATCTTTGTGTTCAAGCAGCCGATGAAGCGCCATAACCGCAGCTTTCGAAAGGAAATGGAATCTACCTCCGCAAAAGTCATGGAAATGGTTGAGATGATACCTATTACAAAAGCGCATGCACTCGAGCAGAAGGAAAGCAGCCGCATGAGCCGGCAGCTGATCAATGTGGCGGCAGAGGGCTACCGCCTTGATATTATTCAGTCCACATTCGGCTCTGTAAGCTGGGCGGCATTTCAGATTTTCCAGGTGATCTGTCTGCTCTTTACCGCCTCTCTCGCACTGCGGCATACGATTCAGGCGGGTGACATCGTGCTGTACCAGAGCTACTTTACTACGATCGTCAACCAGGTATCAGCAGTCATCACGCTTCTGCCCACTATCACAAAGGGTATGGAGTCTGTCGGCAGTATCGGGGAGATTTTAAATGCTAACGATATCGAGGATAACCGCGGAAAGAAGAAGCTCTCCTCCCTTCGCGGAGAATATGAATTCCAGGATGTGCATTTTTCCTATGCAAAGGATCAGAAGCCTATCCTGAAAGGCATCTCTCTGCATGTCAAACCGGGTGAAACAATTGCCTTTGTCGGAGAGTCCGGTGCAGGCAAGAGCACGCTGCTGAATATGATCATCGGATTTCTTATGCCTGAAAAGGGAAGACTGCTGATCGACGGTATGGACAGCCGCTCGATAAACCTGCGAACCTACCGCCGCTTTATTGCCGTGGTACCCCAGACCACCGTACTGTTTTCCGGAAGCATCCGCGATAATATCACTTACGGGCTGGAGCATGTAACCGAGGAGGAAATCCAGCAGGCTGTACGCGCGGCAAATCTAGAGGAAATGCTGAAAAAGCTGCCGGACGGACTGGACACCATGGTTGGCTCGCATGGAGACAAGCTCTCCGGCGGTCAGCGCCAGCGTATTTCCATCGCAAGGGCTCTCATTCGAAATCCACAGGTCATTTTGTTCGATGAGGCCACCTCAGCGCTTGACAGTATTTCTGAAAAGCTGATTCAGGATGCTCTGCAGAATCTCACAAAAGGTAAGACCACGTTTCTCGTCGCTCACAGGCTCTCCACGATCCGAAGCGCAGACAAGATCGCTGTCCTACAGGATGGTATGTGCGTGGAGTTCGGCACCTGGGATGAGCTGATGCAGAAAAAGGGTATTTTCTACAAGATGCGTTCCCTTCAGGCATAATATATTTTTATCTGCAGCTAAATAAAATCCCGGTTTCCCCGTTCGGAGGTTTGCTCCCAGGGGAACCGGGATTTTTGCGCTGCAATTAAGGCATTTTCTGTCCTCTTCAGCGCAGCACCGCCGCATCTTCCTGCGCTTTATACCGAAAGCTCTGTATCAATAGTTCCGTCTCTTTTCCCCGCGCATAGATCCCCAGCGTCGGTCCGGTAAAGCGCTTGCCATACCGGTATCCCTCGTCACAGAGATAGGAGGCGTCCTCTGCCAGAGACATGAAGGACTCTTTTGTGTCCGTCTCAAGGATACATTCACGGCGTACGCCCTCTGCCCTGCAGATAATCCTGATGTTTCCAGGCATCTGCCTGATTTCTCCCGCAGCGCTTCTTCTCTTCTCATCCCCGCGGTTTTCTTCCATAAAGCAATAGCAGCGTTCTCCCTCTTTCGCGATTCCAAATTTGATCCATGTCCTCTCGTCATAATAGCATACGAAATCTGCCTCCCCGCCGTCGCTCAGGCTTTTCACCTCCAGCTCTGTCTGCGCTTCAAACGTGAGCGCCGTCTGGCGGCGCAGCAGCGCATTTCTCGCATGCAGACTGTCCAGATCCCAGGGATCTCCTTTCATTCTGATACCCTGGGGTGTTTCCTCAATCTCTCCTTTGCGGCGTCCTCTCGGACTCATCCATTCCAGTGACATTTTCCCGTTTTCAATGTCATTCACCCATTGTCCTGCAGATGGACGGTTCTGTACCGTTTCGGCAAACGGCATCTTTGAGAGAACGGACGGTCCTCTTCCTCTGTTAATGACAGCCCACCCGTCTGCTGTCCATTCCATTTCATCCAGCGCGGTCTCTCTTCCAAGGAATGTATGTCTGCCATCCGGCATTCTGCCGCATAAATATGGGATAAACCATCTTCCATCCGGGGTGCTCACAGGTTTTCCGTGACCGCAGCGCTGAATCAGCGCATCCGGATCCTTCTGCCGCATAATCGGATTGTAGGGGCACGGCTCAAACGGCTCCTCCAGACTTCTGGAACGCGCAAGCGTGATCCTGTGTCCAGGGCCTGTACCGCCCTCCGCCAGAATCAGATAATAATAACCGTCTTTTTTCAGCAGGTGAGGTCCCTCAGGCGCCCGCTTCTGATCCCCGTACCAGAGAAGTCTCGCCTCGGAAATCTGCTCTGTGAGATCCTCATTCAGTTCGAGTATCCTTGCCCCCCTGTTCAGCAGCATATAATGTCTTCCGTCATCATCGTGAAACAGGGAGGGGTCAATCCCTTCCTCATCGATAAAAACCGGCTTGCTGTAAGGTCCCTCAGGCTTTTCGGAGGACACGATCATCTGGCGGCGCAGCACGGTTCCATCATCGTTCAGCCTCCAGGATGCCGTGATATAGAATTTTCCGTTACTGTAGGAAATATCCGGCGCCCAGAATCCTCTTCCGCCTTCCAGATCTCCGAGATTCGCCCATTCGCTGTCAGTTACCGCGTACCCGATAATCTCCCAATTTACCAAATCTCTGGAGTGAGATACCGGTATACAGGGGAAATAGACAAACGAGGAGTTCACCATATAGTAATCCTCACCGACCCTTACGACAGACGGATCGGGATACATTCCGGTACGAATCGGATTCTTATACATATGTTCCAGTGAAGCCCCGGCGCACTGTGCAAAGTATGCCTCCGTCTCCCCCTGTTCTGCCAGACGCGCTTCCTCAAAGGGAGTTATCAGATTTTTGTCGCCGTCCGTGCAGGAGAGCCCCACACGCTCCACAAGATAGCGCACCAGCTCTATATTGCCGGAACGTGCCGCATAGTGCAGAAATGTCTTTCCCATATCGTCCCGCTCATTCATGCTGGTCTTGGAGTATTCTGCCATATACTTCATGGTTTCGAGATCGCCGCTTGCGGCAAGCTGAAATTCCGGTCTGGTTTTCTCCGGCCCCGGATTACAGTTCACTTCGAAGAAATCTGCCCATCCGCAGGATGCAGTATCGTCGCAGACCGCATAAAGACCGGTCTTGGCGCCCACCCAGGTGTGCGGAGAGAGTTCATAGGGCTCCCCTGCAGCTCTGCGCTCTCCCGTCTCGGTCTCAAAGAAGAAGGACGCCCTGACTCCTGCGGGATGATAATCTTTCTCCTCCGTGACTGCGCATATGCCTGTATTTTGCTCCTCAACCGCAATACTTACACCAAGCGTAAATGTCTGAGTTTCACCGGAAACGTCCCATTTTGCAAGCACCTGCTCACGCGCCGGGCTCTCCTTCTCCTGTGAGATCAGATACCTCACAGTCCATGTTCCCTTCCCGCCGCGCAGCAGCTCCAGCGCAGCGTAACCTCCCCCGATTACAAGGATTCCCGCGCGGCCGCCCTGTTTTAGGCCGGTGACATCCACGCGCGTCTTCATCTCCATATCCGGGCAGACGAGCTTCTGTGTCATGACATTCGGACTGTTCCACAGCACAGCAGGCGTCCTGCCGCTCTCATTTATCGCAAACAGCCGCAGGCAGCCGGGACGTTCCTTCAAGGAATAAAAGTCCTCCCTGTGATTTCCAAGCCACTGCCACATCAGGTTCAGCGTTTCCCCTTCAAAGGAATCCGACGCTTCCAGCGTACATATGGGTGCCGGCGGAAGAGACGGCTTTTTGTGAAACAGATATGGTTCTCCCCAGTCTTGGCCCTCTTTCTCTCTTCCGATGATGCACCAGCCGTTCTTCCAGCAGACCGGCTGCAAATGGACGATTCTTCCAAAGGCTCCTCTGTCCTGAAAATGCAGAAACCACTCCTCACCGTCCGGTGTATCCACAAGCGCCCCCTGGTGAGGCCCGTTCACGGGAGTATCGCCCTGGCGCATCACAATCTTTTCCTCATAAGGTCCGTATACACATCGGCTGCGCAGTACAGTCTGCCAGCCCGTTTTTACGCCTCCCGCCGGGGCGAAGATATAGTACCAGCCGTCTCGCTTATAGACCTTGGGACCTTCGATTGTAACCTGTGTTCTCGTTCCGTCGAATATGAGATGATCCTCGCTGACCGCTTTGGTTCCATCCCAGCTCATCTCAAAAATCCCAAGAAAACTTTTAAATCCGATACGGCTCTTCGCATAAGCATGGATCACATACGCCCTTCCGTCCTCATCCCACACCGGACACGGGTCGATCAGTCCTTTTCCGGGAAGCACCAGCACAGGCTCCTCCCACTGTCCCAGAGCATCTTCTGAGCGGACCATATAGATTCCCTCGTCCGGCATCCCATAATAAATATAGAAATATCCCTCATGATGGCGGATGGAAGGCGCCCACACTCCCTTACTGTGCTGAGGTGTTTTGTACGCCTCCCCCGGGATATTTTTTACCGCGTAATTCTCAAGCTTCCAGTTCACGAGATCTTTTGAGACCAGTATCGGAAGTCCCGGTGTAAAATTAAAGCTGGAAGCCGTCATATAGTAAGTATCGCCGACCCGGATTACATCCGGATCAGAATAGTCTGCAAACAGAATCGGGTTGCGGTAAATTCCGTTGCCCAGATCCGCCTGCCATGTCTCACTCTTCTGCATAGATAATCTCCCCCTCAAATCCTTCGTCCAGATGTTCCGGCTCAATCAGCAGAGCCTCATATTTTCCGCCAAGTGCCTTCAGTCCGCACGCCACCATGCGTCCGAAGATCATCGCGCCCTCCCAGCGCAGATGTGTATTATCGGTCTTTCCCTGCGGACAGTTCGGATATTCTCCCGGCTTCAGGTTCATAAACCAGAGCTCGCTCACCTCAGGCGGCGTCTTCTCAAGCAAAGCCTTGCTCGCCCCGCACA
This sequence comes from uncultured Lachnospiraceae bacterium, assembly GCA_944384105.1. Taxonomy (GTDB): domain Bacteria; phylum Bacillota; class Clostridia; order Lachnospirales; family Lachnospiraceae; genus Egerieimonas_A. The sequence continues at coordinate 66,942 of CALWSC010000059.1, forward strand.
GATCGATGCACGGGACATTCAGCTTTCTGGCAGTCTTTTTCATAGCCTCCCGGTACTCTCTGTGTTCGTCTTGCGAGAGACTTCCATCATCCAGAAAATTTCTTCTGTACAGAGGCGTGATAAGAACCGGCTGTGCCTTTTTGTTGCGTGCAGTATTGACAAATTTTTCCAGATTAACGCAATATTCTCCCTCGGGATCTGTATACCGGGACGGATCCTGAATTTTCTCATCGTTGTGTCCAAACTGAATGAACAGAAAATCTCCTTTTGTAATTTCGTCATAGATTGCCGCCAGCCTGGATTCGTCGATAAAGCTCTTTGTACTTCTCCCATTGACAGCATGGTTTTTAATTTCCACTTCTTTTTGTATAAACAGGCGAATGCCCTGTCCGATGCCGGACTGCGGGTATGTCAGATAGCTGTTCTGCGTCACAGTTGAATCGCCCGCCCAGAAAATTCTTGGTTTCATGTATTTGTCCTCCCTATCATGATGCAGGGGTCAAAAAATATTTTGCCTCTGGCATCCTATTCTCTTTATATACAGGCAGGGGCTGCCGCATGTGCGACAGCCCCTGCCTACAGGTGCATTCTTTTCAGTTCTGTCATCCGTCTCCGGCTCCTGTCTGGCCCGCGACAGAGAAGGCTGAACTGTCCGTCACTCTTTTACCGCACCCAGGTTCATACCGCTGATGAAATACTTCTGGCAGAACGGATATACAATCATGAACGGAATAACCGCTACCATGACTGCTGCGTTCTTCACGGTGTTCTCCGTTGCACCGCCGAGCGCTATGGGCAGGTCACTTCCCATGATCATGCTTCGAAGTTTCATCTGGAAGTTATACAGGTCAGCGTTTGTGATATAAATTTTGAAGTTGGTGTAATCGTTCCAGTATGTAACCGCGAACATAAGTCCGATAGATGCAAGCGCTGCCTTGGAGAGCGGGAGCACGATCTTATAGAAAATCTGCATCGGTGTACATCCATCAATCTCCGCTGCCTCAAAAAGAGCGTTCGGAATTCCCTCAAAGAAGTTCCTCATCAGAACCAGATTGTAGATATTGATTGCAGGAATAAAGATGACAGAAAACAGCGTGTTTGTCAGATGCATCTTGTTTACAACCAGGTAGGTCGGAATCATACCGCCTTCAAAAATCATTGTAAAGAGCAGCAGACCCGCCAGGATATTTCTTCCGGGCATTTTCCACTGAATCAGTACATAGCCGCCCAGTGTGCACAGGAGCAGTCCGAGCGCGGTACCGCATACTGTGGTTACTATGGAGATCAGAAACGGTTTATACAGCGTCGGATTTGAGAATACGGTAATATAGCCGTCAAGTCCAAATTTTTTCGGCCACAGGCTCATGCCGTAGCTGGTGCGCAGATCGAGAGAGTCAACAAGTACCTTCCACATAGGCACCAGGATGAGCAGGCTGATCAGGATAAAAACGATTGTATTCACAACACTGAATACGGATATTTTCTTTTTCTTTTTTACTGCCACTTTTGCCATACCGCAACCTCCTAAATAATTCCGCGTCCGCGGATCTTCTTACTGATTTGATTGCAGACCAGAACAAGTACACAGCCTACCAGAGACTTAACGATACCTACCGCTGTAGTATAACCGTAGTTCGGCAAAGCGCCGCTGTTAAAGGTCTGCGTATAAATGTAGGTCTGAAGTACGTCCGCCTGTTTGATAACCGCGTCGTTCTGCATAACGAATACGGATTCAAACAAATTCATAACCTTTGCCAGGTTCAGAATCAGTACGGTGATGATGGTATTGGACAGAGCCGGCAGAGTGATGTAACGGATCTTATGCCATCTTGTACCTCCATCCATCGTAGCTGCCTCATAAAGCTCGGGGCTGATTCCGGACAGTGTTGCAAGGAAGATGATGGTTCCCCATCCGGTATCCTTCCATACGTTTACCAGATAGAAGATGGATGTCCACCAGTCTTTACTTCCCATGAAGTAGATTTCCTGCCCCTTTTCCAGAATTCCGGCGTTCACCAGAATTGTGTTTTACCAGACCGTCCTGAGACGGGGAAAGAATCAGGGAGAATACGGAAACCGTAACAACCCATGACATAAAGTGCGGCAGATAGATGATCGTCTGTGTGGTCTTCTTAAACGCCATGTTCTTGATCTCATTTAAGAGCAGGGAGATCACAACAGCCATCAGTGTATTAAGCAGTAATTTTACAACACTCAGCTTCAGAGTGTTCAGAAACGCAGTCCAGAAGCCAGGCGCCTCAAACATTCTGATGAAGTTATCCAGCCCAACAAACTCAGGCGCCTTGATGCCTCTGTATTCCGTAAAAGCAAGGCTGATACCGATCAGCGGCAGATAATGGAATGCAACGGTAAATAACAGTACGGGAATAAACATCAGGTAAAAGCCTTTGTACTTCTGCATATTCTTCACCGTAAATTTCGGAGCGGCAGCAGCCGCGTTGGCAGATTTCGTCTTTTTCATCTGCTGAATTCCTCCTTTTTCCCGCATCCGAGCGGTTTTTATTCTTCCTCATTCAGGGAGTCCACAATCTTCTGGGACCACTTTGCCCCTCCCTCTTCCTCAAAGCGCTGATATCCTTCCTCCACAGAGATACCCTGTGTTACAATATCAGCAATAACAGAGTTCTTCAGAGTTGTCAGGTCTCCGTTATACTGACTCATCTCGTCTGTCGATTTTGTGATCGGAGCCAGTCTCGAGTGTGTATTGAAGATTTCCTGAGACTCTCTCGCCTCTTCAGCGATCTGGTTTGCTCCCGGATCTTCTCCGATATAATCAGCGATGGAAAGCATCGGGTCGATATTATTCTTTGTATACTGTGTGCCCGGAGATTCCAGACTTTCCAGCATGTGGAATTCGCCTTCCTCATACGTATTGTCACAGACAGTCTCTGCCGCTGTGGACCAGTGAGTTCCCTCCACACCATATGTCCAAAGTGTCTGCATATCGCCGCCGTCAAGCATATTTTCGATGAAATATTTAAACACGCCTTCCGGGTTTTCGCACTGTGTGGTGATAGACCATACGGCCGGACGTCTCTCCAGGTATGCTCCCAGCTCCTCAATCGGAGGAAGTGCGATAAGCTCCGAATCCAGTCCGTTATTCTCAAGGTTTGTCTTCAGGTTTGTCGCCCAGGTTCCTGCCCAGTAAGTGAATACTCCGAACTTGTCCTCATAAAATTTTGTACGGCAGTCGCTTGTGGCATTCGTCAGAGATTCTTTGTCAATATACCCTGCCTCATATGCATCTTTCAGGCGCTGCAGGGCTTCCTTCATAGAATCCTCTGTAAATCCGTCCACCCAGGTACCGTCCTCTTTCTGATAAAATGAGCTGTATGCATCCTGATAAAACTCCGGCAAATAGTTTACATACGGCTCCTCCGCGCCGATCAGTCCTGCTGCAGATACGCCGTATGTGTCGCCGTCTACACCGTTGCCGTCCGGATCTCCGTTTGTAAACGCATCGAGCATCTCAATATATTCCTCATAGTTCGTCGGAACATCCAGCCCGCAATTGTCCAGCCATTTCTTCTTTACATAGGTAACACATCCGTTTCCTCTCGCCGTTGCGAAACCGTAGAGATGCCCGTCAATGTACAAGCTGTCGATCAGTTCCTCATTGTTCACGCGGCCGGAAGCCTTCAGATCGGAATTCTCCCATGCGTCGGTCATATCCCACAGCGCTTCCTCCTCCACATAGCCCGTATAATAGGTGGGGCTTAAGAGCATAACGTCGGGCCAGTCGCCGCTGGCGATCGTCTGTCCGAGTACGTCATAGTATGCGGAGTGATCCGGCTGGATGATCTCCAGTTCAATTCCGGTCAGTTCTTCCCATCTGTCGATGAACTGCTGCTGCCCGTTTGACTTTGTGACAAGGGTTCCGTCCACCATGATCGTGATCTTCTCCGGTATGGTGATTCCATCCTCATCCACAACGGTTCCCGCAGAGGTCTTCTTATCCCCTCCGCAGCCTGCCAGCACTGATGCGGCCATCACGCCGGCAAGCATCGTGCAAATCAGTTTTTTCCTCATAGCGTTCCTCCTCTTATTTTATTGCTTTTTTATCGCCCGTACTGTCCCGTGTTCTTTTCTTTCTGTCATTCTGCACAGGCAACGTTTTCTTTTGTCCTGAATTTATCACATCATGACGGCACGAACAAGAATCAATATTTTAAATCACTTATTGAATTTTTACTGTTTCAGCCCCACCAACAGCGTGCATTTCTTTCGATTTTGCCCGTTTTCTGCCGGAAAAACGCCTGTTTTTCAGCATTTTGTAAGGGCTTACATCTTGCAATTTTTATGATTCTGTGATATTCTTAACCCTAGTAAAAATACCATGAAAGGAGGACTGTACGATGCATTTTTTTAAACAACTCGCCAAAAAGGATATGGATTTTTCCAAAAAACTTATGATTTCATACAGTATCCTTCTTTTGCTTGTGCTGATTATCGGCTTATATTTGTACAACTTGAGCAGTAAAAATCTCCGCAGCGGTGTGGAAAATCAGGCAAAGGTAGAGCTTTCCACCGCTTATACCCGGCTTCAGGACGATTTTGACTCCATACTCAATCTCTCTTTATCAATTTCCAAGAATTCCGATATCAGCCGGTTCGCCCGAACGGCAGCGGACGGCAGCAATGAATTCTACCGAAATGCGTACTATGCTCAGCAGAGTCTCGGAGATTACGCTCCGACGCAGCGGCTTCTGCCAATTACTTCTTATTATATATATTTTCCGGAGAGTGATTACGTACTCACACCGGGCAGTTTTGCGTCAGCGCACTTATACTACAAGATGATGAATCTCTCGGAGAATTCCTACGGGAGCTGGCACGATACGCTCTCAGACCGGGAGCAGTACCGGCGGCTTGTGCCCATGAAGCAGTTCGGCTCGCAGTCCGGAGATTATCTGTATATTCTTCCGCTCGATACTTATCTGCTCTATGAGATTCCGGCATCTCTGTGTCTTGTCATCAGTTATGACCGCCTGGTGCAGAATTTTGCCCATCTTACCGGAAATGACGGAGGGACTCTCTTTGCGATGCTGCCGGAAGACGGTAATCTGTTCTACGCCGGTGAGGAGCTGCCGTCAGTGACTGATGATTTCCTTCTCTCGCTTGAATTTAAGGATAATACGGCACACTGCACGATCGGAGGCAAGCGGTATTCCGTACTCCGCACTGAGCCGTCGACAAACGGCTATGTCTGCTATTACGCTCTTCCGTATGCCTTAATCCAAAGCAATCTGTCGCAATATCGGAATATGTTCCTCGTCGTGATCTGTACCGGGCTGGTCATCGGTTTTCTGCTGCTTATTTATCTGAGCAGGCGCAATGAACGCCCTTATCTGATTATGGACGGTCAGCTTCAGGACTCTTTAAGCCGGGCGCAGCAGCTTCAGGACACGCTCGATCTGCAGCAGCCTGTAGTACATCGCTCCTATATCCGTAATCTGATGCTCGGACGCGTTTCATCTGCGGATGAACTCAAATATATCCAGAATTACCTTGGACTTCCCGATCAGGGACGGCTGTACTGTGCCCTCTACATTGTCACTTATCCCGACGACTTAAGTGCAGCGGAGGCGGATCTGCCGGAATATACGGATGAGGCTGGCGCATTCACGTACGGCTCCGCACTCACCTATGATGCGTATGTCCTTTCCTGTCTGTATAAGTATTTTGGGGAAAATATCAATCTCTTTACTCCAAAGGATCACACATACGCACTTCTGATTTCACAGGAAGATCGCGGGGACAACGATGCTTCGGCAGCAGAGATTATAAATACCTTTCAGGCGTTCCACAGAGATGTCCTCGAGCAGTATGCGATCTGGAGCATCGGAGGAATCGGAAATTATAATCATCTGCCGGAAAATCTCTGGAAGTCATACCAGCAGGCAGTGGAATCCGTCAGCTATGCGACCTCGCAGGACTATATCTGCCGCTACCGCTCGCTGAATATCAGCCAAGACAGGTATTATTTCCCGACACAGCTCTCGGATTCACTTGCGAACTTTATCACATCCGGCAATAAGAATCAGGTCGCGGAAACATTTAAATTTATCTCTACGGAGAATCTTCAGAAGCGTTCGTTATCCGCACCTAAAATGCAATGCCTTCTGATGGAGATTTATAATACGCTCTCCCGTATCCGTTATTCCATCGCGGATGACGAGGACGGTGAAGAGCTGCATGCCGTGGACCGCAGACTCAATGATTATCCGTCCCTTCGTCAGCTTGAGGACGCGGCTGAGAAGCTGTGCGCCTTTTTCGCGGGACGTACTTCACAGAAGCAGACCATCGGCAGCATCAAGGCTTATATCCAGAAAAATTACAGAGATTCCTCCCTGTGCCTGTCCAAGCTTTCTGATGAATTTCATCTCTCCGAAAGCTATCTCTCCTATCTGTTTAAGGAATCCACAGGAGAGAACTTCTCCATGTACCTGGAGCATATCCGTATGGAGGCTGCCCTCAGACTCGTGCGCGAGACCTCTTCTCCTCTCTCGGATCTGTATCTGGAAACGGGATATAACAATGCCAATAGCTTCCGCCGCGTCTTCAAGAAGACGTACGGCATGTCCGCAAAGGCAATGCGGGATTCTCTGAACGCATAAGGCGGCGGAGCACAGAAAGGAGTTTATTATTATGAAATTATTTACACGCTGTACACCTGAGGAGGCGGGAATTGCCTCCTCCTCTATCTGCGATATGATTGCGGAGCTTCAGGAACACCGCGTTCCGATGCACTCTCTTCTTCTGGCGCGGGATGACAGGCTTTTTTTTGAGGGGTACTACGCTCCGTTCGCCCCGGGTCAGCTTCACAGAATGTTTTCCGTCAGCAAGAGCTTTACCTCGCTTGCCATCGGACTTTTGGAGCGTGACGGCATGATCTCTCTCGATGATCCGATTATAAAATATTTTCCAGAATATACGCCTGAGCATCCGCATCCCTGGCTTGCACAAATGACCATCCGGGAGATGCTCCGAATGCAGACATGCTATTCCTCCACGACGTACAAAGTGGATATGACATCCAACTGGGTGGAGAGCTTCTTCACCACACAGCCGAGTCATCCGTCGGGCAGCTTTTTTCTCTACGATACTTCCTCGAGCCATACAATGTGCGCGCTGGTGGAAAAGCTTACAGGCAAACCGATACTTTCATATCTCAAGGACGCTGTACTGCGTGAAATCGGTTTCTCTGAACACTCCTACTTTGTAAAAGATCCTTTCGGTACCTCTATGGGTGGCTCTGGTCTGGTTGCGGAGCCAATGGATCTGCTTCTTGTGGGAAGCCTGCTGTTAAACGGCGGCAGGACGCCGGACGGCAGGGCGCTCCTTCCCGGAGCATATCTCAGTCAGGCGTGTGCACTCCAGACAGCTACAGCGCCCGGTCCCTCTCCTGAGGAAAGCTGCGGTTACGGGTATCAGTTCTGGAGAATCAGCCACAATGGCTTTGCATGCTACGGCATGGGGGGACAATACCTGATCTGCCTCCCAGATCAGCGGCTGCTGTGCGTGACAACCGCGGACACTCAGGAATATAAGGGTGCAAACCAGATGATCTTTCACGCCTTGTACCGTCATATCCTTCCGGGACTCTCAGATGCGCCTCTTGCTCCGGATGAAAACGCTTACAAAAAACTTCTGACCGTGCGAAGTACGCTGAGTCTTCCGGTTACGGAAGGGGCGTTAAGCTCTCCCCTTGTCCGAAAGGTTCACGGGGTCTGCTACTGTATGGAAGGGGCTCCTGAGGTGCTTGGAAAATGTATGCTTAGTTTTGACGAAAATGGCGTAAGCGGAACTCTTTCCTATACACTGAACGGGGAGTGGGCTACGCTTCCGTTCGGGCTTGGAGAACTTCGAGAATGCAGATTTCCCGGATATCATGAGCGTTGTGTCTGCAGCGGCGCATGGGCGGAGCCGGATCTGTTCTGTCTCGACTGTCAGCTCATCGGAGAATGTGTGGGGCGAGTGCATTTTCAGTTCCGCTTTGCCGGGGATGAAGTGCGCGTGCGGATGAGCAAGACTGAGGAGACGTATTATAACGAATACAGAGGATTCCTTACAGGAACAGCAGTGAAATAAAATAATATACACAGAAGTACCCCGAAGGGCGTCATATCCCTGCGGGGTACTTCTGTATTTTAAAGAGCCCGTATCCACGCGGCTGCAAGGTCAATCCAGCACTGTACCTCGGGCTGAATCTGCCCGTCTCTGCCGTCTATTGCCGTCTCTGCGTCGGCAAGTGCGAGTCCGTGCGGTCCTCTTGGGAAAAGGTGCATCTCCATCGGAATCTTGGCCTTCCACAGCGCTCCCGCGAGCAGCAGGCTGTTCTCCACCGGAACAGATGTGTCCTCACAGGTGTGCCACAGAAATGTAGGCGGCATATGCTGTGTTACACGGTTTTCCAGGCAGAGCTCTGCCTCCAGTTCCCGGCTGCCTCCGGTCAGCCTCTCAAAGGAACCCCTGTGCGCATACTCTCCCGATGTTATGACAGGATATCCTAAGATCATACCGTCAGGCCGGCGAAGCTGTGCATCCCAGCCCAGCCGCTCTGTGAGCCATTCTTCCTGCCAGAATACTCCAAGGCTGCACGCAAGATGTCCTCCCGCGGAGAATCCGCACACAATGATCTTCTCCTCATCCACCCAGAATTCCTCCGCATGGCTGCGCACCCAGCGCACTGTCTCAGCAAGCTCCAGCAGCGCCTGAGGATATACAGCCGGAGCAATACTGTAGCGCAGCACGCATGCGTGAAAGCCGCGCGCCTGAAACTGCAGAGCCACCGGTTCTGCCTCCCGCGGCGAGAGATGTTCATATCCTCCTCCCGGGCAGATAATTACCACCGGGCGCTTTCCCTGCACTACACCCGGAATGTGCTCTAAAAAATATCCGGAGAGCGTTGCACTTTTGCCCTCCACTGAGATGTCGATCGTTTTAAGTATCATAGCTGTGTCGTTCTTCCTTTCCTGCGGCTTTATCCCAACCGCCACTTGCATTTTACCACACTGCCGCAGGAAAATGCAAATTTTTCACATCACTTCAGCCTGGTCTGCACATTTGCTTTGCAGATCAGGCTGAAGTGTCACAATTTTTTGTTGACAGAACAGGCGGTGATATGGTATTTTATAGTTAGTTAAAGCTAATCACAGCTTTTTATTTTGTCTTCGAGTTAGTATTGACTAATTATTTTATAAAGGAGGTCTTCCATGAGTGTTGTTATCATTGGCGGAAATGAACGCATGGTTTGTCAGTATGAGACGATCTGTAAATCCTATGGCTATAAGGCGAAAGTCTTCGCTAAGGAGCGCGGAGCAATCCGCAGAAAGCTCGGTGTACCGGATCTTCTGATACTCTTTACCACAACAGTCTCGCACAAGATGGCAGTGAGCGCTGCCCAGGAGGCAAAGCGGAATAATGTCCCGATTGCCCATATTCATTCCAGCAGCGCGGCTGCTCTCACTCAGTTTCTCGACAATCACTGTCAGGGATGTACAAAGCACAGCTGTGCGAACTGCCGCTGATTGACCGGATTATGAAAGGCGAGGTGTTCTTATGTTTGATTCCATGCTGATTAAGCACTGTTCCCCTACACTTGCCGGACTGAAGGCAGCGGGGCTTTTTAACTTCCGCTTCCGCTCCGAACAGGAAGCGCAGCAGACCCTCCGGCTGTGGAACCGCAGACTTAACCCGAAGGGTATCTGGATTCATATCTTAAAATTTCACGACTGCAGGGCGCTGATCTATGTCTGCCGCTATTCCGCGCTCGAGAAGCTTTTGTCCGACGGCAGCGAATGCAGATTTCTTGCGGCTTATGGATATGAGGGACTCTCCTGCGAGGACGCGATCCGCCTTCTCGGGCAGCGTGTGATGTCCTGCCGTGAATTTCCCCACGAAATCGGTATATTTCTGGGTTATCCGCTCGGAGACGTCATCGGTTTTATTGAGAATTCCGGAAGGAACTGCAAATGCTGCGGCTGCTGGAAAGTTTACTGCAATGAATGTGAGGCGAAAAAGACCTTTGCGCGCTACCGGAAGTGTCATGCTATATACGAACGCCTCTTTCTTTCCGGTATTTCGCCTACTGTCCTTACAGTAGCCGCGTAAGGCGGCAGATATTTTTCTTTCCGATTGACCGCCTCTCTTCTTTTTTGCAGAAGAAGGGCTTCAATACATATATTTTAATCATTGAGGAAAAGAGGTATAATAGAATGAAGGATGTAAAAATTGTTTACTGGAGCAGCACCGGAAATACGGAGGCTATGGCAAACGCAGTTGCGGAAGGCGTCAGAAGCGCCGGCGCAAATGCAGAGCTTTTAGAGGTCTCAGAGGCAAATGCTGCCGATATAGCCTCCTGCTCTCTCCTCGCACTCGGATGCCCGGCAATGGGTGATGAGGAGCTGGAAGAAGGCGAATTTGCTCCGTTTTTCGATGAGCTGGAGCCGCACCTTTCCGGCAAGACCGTGGCTCTGTTCGGATCCTACGACTGGGGAGACGGACAGTGGATGCGCGACTGGCAGGAACGAACCGCAAAAGCGGGCGCTTCTGTCATCAACGGCGGCATTGGTCTGATCGCCAACAATACGCCCGAGGAGAGTGATCTGGAAGCATGCCGCAGACTCGGCGCTGAACTTGCAGAGCACTGACAAAAAAAGAACCGGCTTCCCTGCCGGTTCTTTTTTGTATCCTTTCTATGCTCCCACTTTTCCAAGCCCAATCTCCTGGGCGATATTAAGGATATGGTCGCCGATTCTCTCAAAGTCCGTGAGCATCTCAGAATAGAGTACGCACGCCTCGTCAGAACACTTGCCGGACTGCATACGTGTAATCTGATGAGCACGGTACTCGTCTGTCATATCGTCAATGGTCTGCTCAAGCTTTGCAACTTCCTTTACATCCTTCTTCGCATCCTTTTCCAGATTTTCAATCAGTTCAAGTGCCTGACAGCTAATCTGCTTCATCTGCTCAATCTCTGCGACCGCCTCTGCCGAAAAGCTGATATTTCTCTCCTCAAGACGCTTGGTGTACTCGCAGATATTGATCGCATGATCTCCGATACGTTCCAGATTTCCGCACACCTTAAAGAGCGCGCTGATATACTTCGCATCCTTGGAGTTGCTCTCATTTACAAGGATTTTAGAGATGTACTTGGAGATCTCCTTATTCAGGAAATCTATGTATTCCTCTCTCTCCTCTACCTCGGGAAGCAGCGTTGTCTTTCCGGACTTCACAGCCTCAAAGCTGCACTCTACATTTGCCTTTGCCATTTCCATCATGCGATGGATCTCGCCCTTGATACCACTTAAGGCAATCGCGGAATGCCCGATCTGATTCTCCCGTTTTAACTCCATCGGGCGGATAAACTCGAGGTGCATCTCCTCGTCGCTCTCCTCTCCTGCCTTCTCCGGCAGGATCTTGGTTGCAAGCAGCGCCAGCTTGTATCCGAACGGCACAAGCAGAATTGTCGTTACCACATTAAACAGTGTATGCATATTTGCTATCTGCGCTGCCACATTATCAGGCGTAAAGCTCTCTATCAGACTTGTCAGCGGCGTCAGCATACATACAAATGTGAAAATAATAGTTCCTATAATGTTGAAACACAGATGAATGATCGTCGTGCGCTTCGCGTTGCGTGAGGTTCCGATTGCCGCCAGCACAGCCGTAATACATGTACCGATGTTCTGACCGAACAGTACATACACCGCGGAGGAAAGATTGACAACTCCGCTTGTCGCCAGCGCCTGCAGAATACCTACAGATGCGGAGGACGACTGGATGATTGCGGTAAATCCGGCACCGGCTAAAATACCGAGCAGCGGGTTCGAGAACTTTGTCATCAGAGAGATAAACGTCTCAGACTCACGAAGCGGCATCATTGAGCTGCTCATCATGTCCATACCAATGAACAGTACGCCGAGTCCCGCAACAATCATTCCGTAATGGTGAACCTTCTTCTTCTTAACAAATACGATCAGCGCCACGCCTGCAAATGCGAACAGCGGTGCGAGTGCTCCGATATCCAGAGCGATAAGCTGACCTGTGATGGTGGTACCGATATTGGCACCCATGATGATCCATACTGCCTGACGCAGCGTCATCATACCAGAGTTTACAAATCCCACGACCATGACCGTGGTTGCCGACGACGACTGGATCACGGCGGTGATTCCCGCGCCGACCAGAATTCCCAGAAAGCGGTTCGCTGTGAGCTTCTCAAGGATCTGCTTCATTTTGTTGCCTGCAGCAGCCTCCAGTCCGCCGCTCATCATCTGCATGCCGTACAGAAACAGTGCCAATCCTCCCAGAAGACTGAAAAAATCTGTAATTTTCACTTTTTCTTCCTCCATATTTTCTGCAGCCTTTACAAGCGCTGCGCCTCTCTATATTAGTTCTACTGAAAATTAAGAATTTTTGCAATACCTTACGCAAAAATTTAACATGATTTTACATAGATTTTACATTATGCGCCATATTTTTTGCGTTTCCCGTCGAAAAAAGTTCTATTTCGATGCGATACGCACTATAATTAAATGCAAGTAAAATTTTAGTAAGTCAAAACTTACTCTTCATGTTAAGATTTTTTTAAGATATAGAGCAGAAAATTATGCATACAAAAGCTCAGTTCAAACCCCTTGAGCATCTGCTTTTGCCGGACGGGACAAAAAAAGAGGGGATGGATTTCCCCTCTTCTATGCTCTCAGCAGTTGCCTGCACATCCCTGCTTGTCCTCGCCGCAGTTATGAGAACCGCAGGATCCCTCCTCGTGGTGGTGGCTGCACATAGTGTTCGGATCGAACATCAGGCTTCCTTTGACGAACGACTCCGCCGCCATGGAAGCGCTGCCCGTCACGCCCGGATACAGCTCGATGCCTGCCTCAGCAAGCGCATTCCTTGCTCCGGCTCCGATGCCTCCGCAGATCAGCACATCTGCGCCGTGCTCCTTTAAGAATCCGGCAAGAGCGCCGTGTCCGCTGCCCTCTGTGCTTATCACCTCTCCGGAAAGCACCCTGCCATCCTCCACCTCGTAGAAAGCGAACTGCCGGCAGTGACCGAAATGCTGGAATACCTCTCCGTTCTCATATGTAACTGCTATCTTCATTTTGAACAACCTCCTGTCCTTTTGCCTTTGTTCTTATTATACCACTAAAAAATACTTCTGCAACCGCATTCCGTGATTGACATCTGCCCAAAATCTGTGCTACGCTCTTATACGCAGCGCAAAAATCAGATTACCGGAGGATATTACAATGTATTTAATTCCTGTCATGTGTCTGGGAATTCTCATCGGAAGATGGATTTTCCCCGAAAAATATAAAAAGCTCAACGAACGTCTGCAGACGGTCTGTACTATTATACTGATTTTCTGTATGGGAGTCACACTCGGCAGCAGAGACAACTTTCTGGGTGAGCTCAAAGCACTCGGTATCCAGAGCTTTCTCTTCTTTCTCATCCCGACGGCACTGTCCGTGATCCTCGTCTTTGCCGCAACACGCCGACTGATGGATAGACGCGGGGAGGTGAAGGAGTGATGGTTATCTTAGCCCTTCTCGCTCTTTTCTCAGGAATTGCGTGCGGACTTTCCGGCGCGGGAGCTTCCGTCCTCTCGTTTCTCACCTCGCATGTGGACGTGATTCTCTGCCTGCTGATGTTTCTTGTGGGTATCAGCGTCGGTCTGCACCGCGGACTCCTCACCAACTTGCGCAAATATCACATCCGTATTTTCATTATCCCTGCCGGGGTTGTCGCAGGTTCCCTTGCAGGCGGAATGCTCTGCGGGCTTGTCACGCCGTTTTCGATGGGAGAGAGTACCGCCGTGGCATGCGGGCTCGGCTGGTACAGCCTCACAGGCGTCACTCTTGGAAACCTTGCGGGAGCTCAGATCGGAAGTATCGCGTTTCTGAGCAATCTCATGCGGGAGATCTTTTCCTTCTTCTGTATCCCGATTCTCTCGCGCAGATTAAATTCTTACAGTTGTATCGCATCTGCCGGGGCCACGAGTGAAGACACCACGCTCCCGATGATGATCAAATATACGGATGAGGAGACTGTCGTACTCTCCGTAATCAACGGCGTCATCTGCTCGGCGCTTGTGCCGGTACTGATCTCTGTGTGCTATCAGATCTTCTGAGCGCAGTTTGGGCGGATATCCTGAAACAGATATCCGCCCTTTTTATCTCTACAGAGTCTTCGGTTATTTCTCCAGTGCTATTTCCAGCACTTCCTCAATACTCTTTACAGGAATGATCTGCAGCTCCTGCTTCACCTCATCGGCCACATCCTCGAGATCTTCGCGGTTGTCCCAGGGAATCAGCACTTTCTGAACTCCGGCGCGCTGTGCTGCCATCAGTTTCTCAGGCAGTCCGCCGATCGGCATAACGCCGCCGCGCAGAGAAATCTCTCCGGTCATCGCAAGCTTCGTGTTCACGCATCTGCCGGTCAGAAGGGAGGAGAGCGCCGTCACCAGCGTAATGCCTGCGGACGGACCGTCCTTTGGCACTGCTCCGGAGGGCACATGGATGTGCAGGTCGCTCTCTTTTAGCTTTTCCGCCTCTTTCGGATACAGCCGCTTTGCCAGCGTGATCGCAATCTGCGCCGACTCCTGCATTACATCGCCGAGCTGTCCGGTAATCTGCACATTTCCGCTTCCCTTTGTAAGCGCTGTCTCAATAAACAGAATCTCACCGCCTGCCTGCGTCCACGCAAGTCCTGTCACGACACCCGGCACGCTCTTCTCCAGCACCTGATCGTGATGCATCCGATTTCTGCCAAGAAATTCAGGCAGCCGCTTTGCGCTCACTGTAATACTCTTCTGCTCTCCCTTCACGAGCATGACCGCCGCATACCGGCACAGTGTTGAGAGCTGCTTCTTCAGACCGCGCACACCGGCCTCTGCAGTGTATTCCTCGATAATCCGCATGATCGCCTCGTCTGTAACCTTCAGATTCTGCGCCTTGATTCCCATACTCTTCATCTCTTTGGGCAGAAGATGCTTTCTCGCGATCGCAGCCTTCTCCACAGCCGTGTAGCCCGGGAACTGGATAACCTCCATTCGGTTTAACAGCGGTTCCGGAATCGTGTCCGTTGTGTTTGCCGTACAGACAAACAGCACATTGGACAGATCATAAGGCACATTCATATAGTGGTCTGTGAACGTGCTGTTCTGCTCCGGATCAAGCACCTCCAGAAGCGCGCTTGCCGGATCTCCGCCGTAATCCTTTGCAAGCTTGTCCACTTCATCAAGTACCATGACGGGGTTCATTACGCCGCTTCGCTTCATCCCCTCCATGATTCTGCCGGGCATCGCTCCCACATAGGTTCTTCTGTGTCCGCGGATCTCCGCCTCATCGCGAATGCCGCCCAGGCTGATACGGACATACTCCCTGTGCAGCGCGCGGGCAATGCTCTGTCCGATACTCGTCTTGCCTGTTCCGGGCGCGCCCACAAACAGCAGAATGGAACCGGTCTGCTTCTTGTTGAGAATCATCACAGCGATCTGCTGAATGATGCGCTCCTTGACTTTCTTCAGTCCGTAATGATCCTCGTCGAGGATCTGTTCCGCCTCCGCCAGATCAATCTTGGGACTCTCTGTATTCTTCCAGGAAAGACTTGTCACAAAGTCAAGGTAATCGTATAAAAGTCCGTACTCGTGACTGTCTTTTCCCTCCTGCTTCATGCGGTTTAAGACCTTCTCTGCCTCCAGGCGCGCCTCACTGTTCATGCCGCTCTCATTGATCTTTGTCTCAAACTTGCGCACGTCGGAGACATTCTCCGGATGCATGTCGTCAAGCTGCTTCTGCAGGAATTCAATCTGCTTTTTCAGCGCCGACTCCCTGTACGCCTGCTGATTTGTCTCCTCCTGTGCGTCCTGCGCCTCCTTTCCGACGCGGAATACCTCCATAAATTCATATACCGCCTGCTCCATGCGGTCGCAGCGCTCCCGCTCTGAGGCAATCTCCAGAATTTCATATTTTTCCTCCCACGAAAGGCTCAGATACCCCGACAGAGCACAGGTAATCTCGTTCATATTTCTCCAGTGCAGAATCATACTGCGCGCCCACATGCCCCAGGAAAAATTCCGGACAAATTTCAGCAGAGTTCCCTTCATCTGCTCAAATCTCTGCTTTCTCTCCTCCTCGGGCAAATCCGCCACCTCCGGGCAGATCGCCGCCTCCACGGAGATCTTCTCCGGCGTCACTGCAATACCGGAGAACTCTACGCGCTCCTTTGTACGGATTCGGACGTTGCCTTCATCGTCCACAGCATCCACCTCTCCGGAAATTCCGATTGGAAAAATATCCTCAGCTTCCAGAGCAGAGCGCTCCTTCTCCTCCTTCACCATGAGAAATAAAACGTCCTCCCCGACTTTTACCTCATCGGCCTGTAAGCCGGCAATCATATCCCCTTTAAATGAAAATGCTACGTCAGGCAGCATCAGCATATCATAAATCGGTATCGAAATCATAATACCCCTCCTTTATCAGCACTCTTCCTTATCGAGTGCCAGTATTGTATAGCACTATCATACACCTATTTTGTCGTTTTGAATAGAAAAATTTTTATAAAATTTTATGATGCCGCCTTCCTGGTATTTTCCTGCCGGATACAGTAAAATCATTGCAGAAAAATCTCGAAAGAAAGGACTGATTTTCCGATGTCTGCGAAATCTGCGCCAGAACTTAACACGATTCACAGACTGCTGCTCTCGCTTGGAGCCACGCCGGACTCCATGGGCTTTCATTATACCGCGCATGCCGTCTGGCTGTGCTGCCGGCAAAAAGGGCAGCTCTATGTCACTAAGATGGTCTATCCGGAGGTCGCCGCGCATTACCAAACGACCTGGATGGCGGTGGAGCGGGGTATCCGGCGGCTGATCACCTCAATATGGGAGCAAAATGCCGAAAAATTTCGGCTTATGACCGGTTGTCCTCTCTATAAGCGCCCATCCCCGTCGCAGTTTATCGCGGTGCTGTCGCTGCACCTTACTATCACAAAAGAGCAGCCATAATCCGGAGGTACAATACGAGCCATAATCTCCCGTTCTTTTGGGAAATTATGGCTCATTTGACTTTCTTCACGCAGCTCCTGAACCGCTGTGTCCATGGCGGCAGGACTGTTCAAATTCGCGGAGCTTCTGCTTGGACTGCGGAGTCAGATTCCGCGGAACCTGTATCTCAATTCTCGCATACTGGTCGCCGTATACGCCGGGCTGATTCATGGAGACAATACCCTTGCCCTTTAAGCGAAGCTTTGTACCGGACTGCGTACCCTCCCGAATGCGGCACATCACATTTCCGTACAGCGTCGGCACACAGACCTCGCCTCCGAGCACTGCAGTCGCAAACGGCACGGTCACGGTCGTGTATACGTCCATACCCTTCCGCTCAAATCCCGGCTTCTCCTGCACCTGTACCTTTAAAAGCAGATCGCCTGCCTCGCCTCCGCCCGTTCCCGGAGCTCCCTGGCCCCGCAGCCGGATACTTTTTCCAGATTCAATGCCCGCGGGAATGCGCACCTGAAGCGACTGTACGCCTTTATTCTGACCGCTTAAGCGGATGACTTTCTCGCAGCCAAATGCCGCCTCCTCAAAGGTGACGGAAACTTCCGCATGCAGATCAGCACCCTTCTCCGGGTATCTGCCGCCAAAACCGCCTCCGTAGAATCCGCTTCCGTTTCCTCCCTCAAAGCCGCTGCTGTAAAAATGTCTGCTCCAGGAGGATTTATCTGTATTCTGGCTCCTGCCCTGACCGAAGCCATGGAACATTCCGCCGAAAATGTCCTTGAACACGTCATCCATGTCCGCGTCCTTCCCGGTGAAATGGTATTCCTGATAACCGCTGTTTCCGCCGCCTGCTCCGGCGCTGCCATCGAACGCAGCATGACCGAACTGGTCGTACAATTTTCTCTTTTCCTTATCGCTTAAGACGTTGTAAGCCTCAGTGACTTCCTTGAATTTTTGCTCTGCCTGGGCGTTTCCCGCATTGGTATCTGGATGATACTTCTTTGCCAGCTTCCGGTACGCTTTCTTGATTGCCGCGTCGTCCGCATCTCGGGATACCCCCAGAACTTCATAATAATCTCTCTTTGCTTCCAATTCCACTCACCTGCCTTACTAAAACCTTCATGCACCTGACCGCATATCACAGACAGGTGCATTTGGCATACCTGAATTCATGCCGCCTATTCGGCGGCGGACTTTCGTAGTAAAAGAGGAGGTCGATACCGACCCCCTCCGGGAAACCATTACTCGATGGAAATATATTTCTTCTCCTCCACCTGCTGTGCGCTCTTCTTCGGAACTGTCAGTCTCAAAATGCCGTCCTCAAATTTTGCCTTGATCTCATCCTGACGGATGTGCTCTCCTACGTAGAAGCTTCTGCTCATGGAACCGGCATAGCGCTCGCGGCGGATATATTTGCCGTTCTCCTTCTGATCCTTATTCGTACTCTTTGCCGCACGGATCGTCAGATAACCGTTTTCCAGCTTGGCTGTAACCTCGTCCTTTTTATATCCGGGAAGATCGATATCCAGCTCATATGCGGAATCTGTCTCCCGGACATCTGTCTTCATCAGATTCTTCTCGTTCTTCGCATATACCGGATTTCTCTTTCCAAATACTTCTCTCTCAAACGGGAAATCCATAAAATCATCAAATAAATCTTCTCCAAAAATACTCGGCATCATCATAAGTCATTGCTCCCTTCTAAAATCCTTGACTCAAAATTCTATCTTCGCATCCCCGGAAAAGCGGAGATGTTGTATCCAACTCAGGTACGGGATATCTGATCTATTTCCCTTTCCTTTGTTCTACATGAACTATAACACTTTCTGTTAGCCATGTCAAGAGGCGAGTGCTAATTATTTTAAGAATTTTTCATCGCTTTCCTATTTTCAGAGTTCCCCGCTTGCGCCTTCAGAAAGAGCGCGGTTTCTATTCCGGCTGCACGGCTTTCCTCCACCGCATGGTAATCATCGGTATCTGGAATGCGAGCATTGCGATCCAGCCGACAAAGTTTGCCCATGCAAGGCGGTCAAAGCCGCCGTGAAGGACGTGGATCATAAGCCATGCGGACAGAAAACGGGCGGACATATTCAGAATGGTACTGATCAGTGTGACTTTGAGATCGCCCAGACCGCGGAAGTAGCCCTGTATAATGTTCGTTGCCGAGGGCATAAAGTACATAAACGCTATCATGTGCAGATATGACACTCCCAGGAGGATAACTTCCTCAGAGCCGTCGCTGACAAAGAGCTGCATAATCGGTCTTGCGCCGAAGAATACCAGGAGGGCTATCACCGTTGTGTACGACACCTGTAGGATGATGGAGGAAAGGAATCCCTCCTTCATTCGTTTTATCTTTCCAGCGCCCCGGTTCTGCGCCATGAACGTAGTCGCAGCGTGAGCAATGTTCTGCTGAGGCGTCATCGCAAAATCGTCCACCCGGTTGATTGCAGTAAACGCCGCAATAAAGGATACGCCCTGCACATTTACGACAGTCTGCACGCAGATTTTTCCGAGCTGGACGCACATCTGCTGCAGAGCGCTTGTAATGCCGTAGTTAAATGTCCGGCGGAGAATAGATCCGTCAAACACCCTCCATTTCTTTCCAAGGCAGAGAAGCGGTACCTTCTTTTTGATATAAATGAGGCAGCACAGGCAGCAGAGCGCTTCGCTGAGCACCGTGGCGGCAGCGCTTCCCGGCACGCCCCATCCGAAGCCTACTACAAAAATAAGATCCCATATTACATTAAGACACGCGCTGACAATGAGAAAATAAAGCGGAACTTTACTGTCTCCCAGTGCTCTTAACGTATTGGAAAAAAAGTTATAGACAAAGGTAAAAATAAGTCCCACGAAAATAATCCGCAGGTAGCTTTTTGCGTCCCCGATAATATCATCGGGAACCTGAAGCAGCTTAAGCAGCGGATGCGCAAAGAGAATCAGAAAGACTGCGATCGCCGCCGAGAATCCGAGACCGCCCAGCATGGATGTGCTGATCTGCCGTTCCAGAAGCTTATATTTCCTGGCTCCATAGTGGGTGCTCATCAGGATACCTGCTCCCATGCACATCCCGCTGATAAACAGAATCACCATATTCATAATCGGTCCTGCCGTTCCCACTGCCGCAAGCGCATCGTCTCCCACAAATTTCCCTACAATCACGGAATCCGCCGCATTATACGTAAGCTGAAACAGATTTCCCAATACCAGCGGGATTGTAAATTGTGTGAGCTGAGGGATAATACGGCCCTCTGTCATGTCCTTTGTCATGTTTTTCTTCCTCCTGGTTCTTTTCTGTCAGAGACGTCATTATCTGTAAATCTTTATCTCCTTCATCATGACCTCGTCTCTTGCTGCCGTGATCTGTACCTTCAGTCTGGAGATCTGTCCATCAGAGTCATTGATCAGTGGATTCTGCAGTGCAAAAGGATCCTGAAGCTGGCATATCTTCTTATGACCGATAGTCGTGCCCTGATACAGCGGATACTGACTGCCGCTGGCAAATTCGGCGGTAATCCGAAAGCTCTCAACACGCTGTCCCTGCGAAATATCTTCGCTCAGCACGACATACTTCAGTTCCTCAGCCGGCTGTTCCAGTGCAATCGTATAGACCGGCTGTGTCTTATAAGCGCCTTCCTCTGCAGTCACGGAAGCCTTCAGCTCATTGGAAAATTCTCTTTGAATCAGATCACCGAACTCCTTTAACCGCTTCACATCGCGCTCGTCCAAAAGTCCTTCCTTTGTCGGAGGAATGTTCAGATTTAAGCATGCAGCTCTGTGAGCTGATTGCAGAAATAATCATTATACTCCGGCGTTCCGTAATATTGGGAATTTCTATCCCACGGGGAGAGGTAGAAGCCGAACTTGATACCTCCTCTTTGGCATGCCTCAGCGGTCTCCTTTACCACGTCTCCTTTAAACGGGCTGTTCTTCACGGAGTGCTCCGTATATTTGGACGGCCACAGGCAGAAACCGCCATGGTGCTTCGCGGTGAGCACCATTCCCTTCATTCCGGCTGCCTTAATCGCCTCCACCCACTGGTCGCAGTTCAGCTTTGCGGGATTGAAAATCGCTTCGTCCTCCGTGCCCTGTCCCCATTCTCTGTCTGTGTATGTATTCGGTCCAAAAAATCTATCATAAGGACCTCCTCGTCACGATATTTTTGTATTTATCCTCTGCTGCTGTGTGTTCAGCACAAACTTTTCCACCGCATACGCAACGCCGTCCTCCTCATTTGACTTCGTCACAAAATCGGCAAGCTTCTTTGTGTCCTCATCCGCGTTTCCCATTGCCACCGCAAAGCCGGCGTCTCTTAGCATCGGCCAGTCATTTCTGGAATCACCGCACGCCATAATCTCATCCCTGTCTATGCCGAGGTGTTCCGCAAGGTCAAGGATTCCTCTTCCTTTGCTGCAGCCTGCATCATTGATCTCAAGATTAAACGTCGACGCATAGCTGATGTCTATGCCGGAGAATTTCTGAAACTTCTCCATACAGCGGTCTCTCAAATCGGTGCGCTCGAACATCATATGAAGTTTCTCTGTCCTGAGTCCCTCATTTGCCGCCCAGTCTCTTAAGTTCTTTACCAGAATTCTCGATTTGCGGATGTAATCAAGCTGTGCCTGACTCATGTCCGGAGCCTGAATAAAACGGTAGGTGTCTGCGTCCGCGTAGCATTTTCCGTCCACATATATCTCCCAGACCCCCTCGGGGCTTGCTATTGCGGCGTCGATCAGTTCCATCGTCTTCTCGTGAGACAAGCAGTTTTCACGGATCGTCTCGCCGGTCTCAAACTTTAATATTCTTGCCCCGTTTGATGTCACGGCGTACTGCAGCCCTCGGATTCTTCGGATTTCCTCCGGAATTCCCGACCACGGTCTGCCGGTGCATGGAAATACGACGATACCCTGACGGATTGCCTCCTCCAGAGTCTCCTGCGTGCGCTTTGTAACCTTCTTGTCCCCATCAAATACGGTTCCATCCAGGTCAAGAGCAATCATTCTGATTTTTTTCATTTTTATACTCCTCTGCTGTTCATTCTCCTTAGGGTTTCCTTTGAACATTCTATCCTGCTGCCGCATTTTTGTAAAGGACATTTTGTCGAAAACAGGGGCTGCCCGCGTCCCGGGCAGCCCCTGTTTTCTATTTTATCTGTGGTATTCTTGTCCCTTGATAAATACCTTAACGATATTTAAATCCTTATCCAGAAGCACGAGATTCGCATACTTACCTGTTGTGATGCTGCCGTGCATATCGTCAAGCCCCAGAGACTTCGCCGGGTTTAAAGTACAAGCCTTCACTGCGCTCTCAAGCGGTATCTGCATCTCCTTGACAGCCACGCGCAGGCAGTCCATCAGGTTGGATGCGCTACCGGCAATCGTACCGTCTTCAAGAACCGCCTTCTTGCCTGTCACAAATACATCCTGTCCGCCGAGCGCATACTTTCCGTCCGGCATACCTGTAGCCATCATGCTGTCGCTGATCATGCAGATGCGGTCATTTCCAAACATCTTGAACGTCGTGCGCACCGTCGCCGGGTGAATATGAACTCCGTCGCAGATCAGCTCTACGAATACGTTCTCATTATCGCATGCAGCTCCCACAACCCCCGGTTCTCTGTGTGTAAAGCCGTTCATCGCATTGTACAGATGTGTTACGTGATTTGAACCGCGCCGGAATGCTTCCCTGGCTCTGCAGTAGTCGCAGCAGGTGTGCGCCACAGACAGCACAACCTCATCCTTTAACGCCTCAATAAATTCAAATTCGTCGTCCTCCTCCGGAGCTACAGCAACCTGCTTGATAAGTCCGCCGCAGAGCTTCTGCAGCTTGCGGAACATTACAACATCCGGTTTGCGGATATATTTCCCGTTCTGCGCTCCCTTCTTCTTCATCGCCACAAACGGTCCTTCCATATTGATACCGGCAAACACGGAACCCTGCGTATTCTTGTATGCACCTGCCGCCTTGAAAATGCGCTCCAGCGTGCCCTCGCCAAGCGTCATAGTCGCCGGGCAGATTGTCGTCACGCCGTTCTCCGCCTCATAGTTGGCAATTGCGTCAAACGCTTCCACCGTTCCATCGCAGAAATCGTATCCCATGCAGCCATGGAAATGGATATCTACCAGTCCCGGGATCGCGTACAGTCCGGACGCATCCAGAACCTCCTCGTCTGAGTTCTCAGAAAAGAGACCATCCTCCATGCAGACGTCCTTCTCTTCAAATCTGCCGTCCTCGCCAAACACCTGTGCATTGATAATTTTCATCGTATCAACCTTCCTTTCTCCGTATATTACGCCAAAACAGGGGCAAAGAACTGCCGCACAGGGCAGCTCCGCCCCCTTTTTGCTTTCACTTATTACAGATTTACCTTAGACAGCGCCGCCTCGTCAGCCACCAGAATGAAATCCGGATGGAACTGTAAGATAGACGCCGGTACCTGCGGCGTTACCGGTCCGAAGAATGCCTGTGCAATGATGTCAGCCTTATCAGCTCCGCTTGCAACCATCAGGACTTTCTTCGCGGACATGATTGTCTGAATACCCATCGTATATGCCTGTGTCGGAACATCCTCCTTGCTTGCAAAAAATCTTGCGTTTGCATTAATCGTAGTCTCTGTCAGATCTACGCAGTGTGTCTCCTTCGGGAAGTAATCTGCCGGCTCATTGAATCCGATATGTCCGTCATGACCGATACCCAGAAGCTGCAGATCGATCTGACCTACGCTGTGGATAATCTCGTTGTAAGCCTCGCACGCTTTTTCAGCGTCCGGCTCCATACCGTTCGGAACATTCGTGCGGTTCATGTCGATATTAACATGTTTAAACAGGTTTTCTCTCATAAAGTAGTAGTAGCTCTGGTCATTCTCATGATCCAGTCCCTTGTACTCGTCCAGATTCACCGTCGTCACCTGCGAAAAATCGATGTCTCCGTTCGCGCAGCGCTCGATCAGGTTCTTGTATGTGCCGATCGGTGAAGAACCTGTCGCCAGTCCCAGTACACAGTCCGGCTTCTCAATCATAACTGCAGAAATCACATTTGCTGCCTTTCTGCTCATATCATCGTAGTCTCTTGTCTTGATAATTCTCATTACTTGCCTCCTGCTTTTTCCTGCCGCCCGCTTCCTGCCGCGTTCCGGCGGACGGGGATATTTTTTATATCTTCCATTATACGGTTATACGGCAGCTTTGTCCAGAATATTTTGTCAATATCCACAAAAAGCCAGCGGTAAACCATCGTACAGCCATCCTTTTCATCCAAGGTACAATTCCTTGTAATATTCCAGCTCATTTCCAATGATTTCGTCAAGTACCTCCATGCCGAGCAGCTCCACGGGAGCCTTGTCGTCGGTCAGGATCAGATCTCCCCCCTCGTACTCTTCCAGCGCTCCATACACTTCGTTCATGGTGCTTCTAAGCTCTTCCTCAGAGATCCCGCGGATATTTTCCGCGAAGTCCTCCGGCAGACTTGCGGAGTTTGTCGCGTAGACTTCCATATTTGTGGTGCCCGGCACGGGTGCATAATATACGTGATCAAATACAGATGCGATGGTATCCTGCAGATAGTCATTGATCGAATCTGCCTGCTCGGAACGCATATTCATGTTTACGACCATGACGCCCGTATCCTTTAAATGCTCCTCCACTTCTGTGAAAAACTCCTGGGAGGACATCTGAAACGGGATTGTGATATCCTGATAAGCGTCAACCATAATTACATCGTATTTTTCCTGTGAGCTTCTCAGGTAAGCCCTTCCGTCCTCCACCGCGACGGTCACATCCTCCGGAAGATGAAAGTATTCCTCTGCGATATCCACGATCTTCCTGTCAATCTCAGCCCCCTGAATTTTCACATTTGGAAAATACCGGTCACAGTACGAAGCAAACGTCCCTGAGCCAAGCCCCAGTATCATGACGCTGCCGTCCTGTGCTGAGGGGAGCTGCGCCATGACAGGTGCCGCGAGTGCGTAGTCATAATACATGCCGGTAAGTCCGCCCTGCTTCATCTGAATGGACTGCACGCCGAAAAGCACATTTGTGGAGAGTACTGTCCGCTCCTCATCGTCTTTTACCTGCAGATAGTTGTAAATGGACTCATCCTCTAATGTGATATCATCTTCCCAGAAAGCGAAACTGAATTTCGGAGTCATGACCGCAAGCACAATAATCACAGCCGCAGAAAGAACGCCCGCAGCGCTTCTTTTGCCGGCTGAGATAAAGTACGCGATTCCGATTAGCGCAAGAACACCGGAGAAGATCAGAAACGTCGCTGCCGTTCCGACTGCCGGTATTGTAACGAACGTCGGCAGGAAGGTTCCGATGATGCTGCCGATCGTGTTTAATGCACCCAGCTCGCCGACCGTCTTTCCATTATCATCTAGGCTTGAGACGGTGTACTTGACAAGAGACGGCGTCACGGTTCCCAGCAGCACGCAGGGAAACGCGAAGATCAAAAGACACGCCGAGAATGCGGCCCAGATCAGAAAATTACTCTTTACGAACATCGCGAGCAGGAGGGAAATACCCAGCATCATATATCTGCCCGCAAACGGGATGAGCGCAATCCAGATTGCCGCTATAATGAGCCTGCGGTAGAGCTTTGCCGGGTTGTGGTTTTTGTCTGCCGAGCGTCCGCCCCACACATTTCCGATCGCCATTGCAATCATAATCACGCCGATAATAACCGTCCAGACGATCTGCGAAGAACTGAAATACGGTGCCATCAGCCTGCTCGCTCCGAGCTCAACCGCCATCACGGACATGCCTGAGAAAAATTCTGTGGCGTACAGATAATATTTGTTTTTCAGAAGCTTTGCCTCCATTGTGTCACTTTACCTCCTGTCCGGGCTGTATGCGCCCGAATTTATTATACTACTTCCCCTGTGTGCGTTCCAGTAAAATCTTCTATTCTCAGGGGCTTTGTGAGAGCGGCAGCCGGATCGCAATGCTGAACAGATCTCCGTCCAGATACGCTCTGATATCTCCGTTCATATGCCCGACAAACTCCTTTGCAATCGACAGTCCCAGCCCCGAGGAAGTGCGGCTTCTCGCCGGGGCCGCCTTATAGAAGCGGTCAAAGACACGTTCTATGTCCACCTCCTGGGGCTGCTCTACGCTGTTTGTGACGATCAGAACGGCATAGCCCTCCTGCGCCTCCAGACGGATTCCTATTTCTGTTCTGCCATGGACAAGCGCGTTTTTCAGTACATTCTGGACAGTCCGGCGGATGGCGAGCTCATTTCCATTTACCATGAGCTCTCCTTCCGGAAGCTTGATATCCGGCGTAATGCCCCGCTGACTCCACTCACCGTAGCAGGAGAGCAAAAGCTCCGACACGAGTTTTTTTATCCGGCATGGAGAAATCTCCAGCTCATATGAGGTGTCTTTTAGTTTCGCAAACGTAAACACCTCCTCCAAAAGCTCCTCAAGGCTCTTGATTCTCTCACGGATGATCTCCTCATACCTGCATCGCTCCTCCTTATTTTCCTCCTGGCGCAAAAGCTGGAAATAACCGTCCAGAGAGGTCAGAGGGGTTCGTATATCGTGGGATAGATTGGTATATGTGTCTGAGATGATCTTTTCCCGCTGTTTCATACTCCTCTCCGCTTTTCTGCGCTCATCCAGCATGTCATTGAGCAGTCCGGCAAGCCTGGCTATGCCGCCGAATCCGCTCTCATACATAATAATCATGTTGCTGTCGTTTTCTCTCAGAAACGACAGTTGGCGGCAGATTCTGTGAATCTGCCGCTGGTATCTGTACAGCGCCGTGCCTGTGCCCGCAAGACACAGTGCCAGAAAAATAATAAGATATGTCTCCATCAGATATCCCTTCTGCGCACCACCGCGGTGCCCGCCGCCAGAGCCGCTGCCATAAAGACTGCTGCCGTGAGAATACACCGCACAAGATCGCTGCCGGCCGGATCCATCGGAAGGTAAAATATATTTCCAGTTACCGTATACTTTGTAATATCAAAATCATCGCCTGCCAGACGCTGGGCAATCCGGTTCAGACCTCCGTAGAAGAGCGTCTGGATATTCATACAAAGACAGACTGCCACACTCACCGATACCACGCTGCTCTTTGTGAGAAGGGCAAACGCCATGATAATCCATGCAAGCGCAGTTCCCTGCAGGAACTGAACCGCGAGATATACGGCAAGCTCTCCTCCGGCTCCCAGTCGTATCCCCGGAAAGCAGACCCACGATGCTGCGAGAATTGCCGCAGTTCCAAGTACAGTTGCTATCGCAGTGAACACCGCCAGGGCGGCGCCCTTGGAAACCACAAGGTATCCCCGATTTTCCACCTGGCCTCCAATCGTCTTTATAAATCCCGTATGAAAATCTGCGACCGAAAATATCACCGCAAAGATACAGATAAAGATACACGGCAGCTTGCTTGAAAAGTGCGCATAGATTTCATCCGCCGCCGTCAGCGGATTCTCCTGAGTATCCTCCACCGTCACACCGATGCCGATAAAAAGCTCATCCTCCGCCTCCTGCGTCTGCGCCGTATCGGGAAGTTCTGTGTCCATCTTCGTCATGGCTACTGAACACACAGTGAACAGAATCATCGCGATAAGCACACCCCAGAAGCTTCTCGTCCTGCACATACGGTATAAGTCCATTTTCACTGCACTAAGCATTCTGTTCACCTCCCACCAGCTGAATAAAATAATTTTCCAGTTCCTCGCTCGTGACGCCAATGCTTCTGACGGGAAGTCCTGCTTTTGCAAGCTCCATATTTAAAGCAGCGCTCTCCTCCAGCCGTTCAAAAATATAAATATGCTCCTTATCCGCCATCTGATAACGTTTAAATCCCATACGGTCCAGCACCGGAATCGCCCGCTCCGGATGCTCCATGGCGATCTCAATCCGCTCACTGCAGCGCTCCATCAGCTCCTCCCGGCTGATCTCCTGAATCAGACTTCCGTGATCGATGATTCCGTAATCTGTCGCGATTTTCGAGAGTTCCTCCAGGATGTGGCTGGAAATCAGAATTGTGATATTGCGCTCCTGATTCAGCCTCTGAATCGTCTCTCTAACCTCCACAATGCCCTGCGGGTCCAGTCCGTTTACGGGTTCGTCCAGGATCAGCAGATCCGGCTCTCCTACGAGCGCCAGGGCAATCCCCAGACGCTGGCGCATTCCGAGCGAGAACCTCCCTGCCTTTTTTCTTCCCGTATGGGACAGTCCCACCAGGCTGAGCAGCTCTTCTTCATATCCCTTTTTATGAATTCCGAGCAGAATACATTTCGTTCTCAGATTTTCCAGCGCGCTCATTCCGGGATAGAGTCCCGGTCCTTCAATCAGACATCCCACGCGGGTGCGGATATTCTCCAGTTCCTTTCCCCTGCAGCCAAACAGGACTATTTCCCCTCCGGTAGGCTTTGCCAGTCCGGCAACCATGCGCAGAAATGTCGTCTTGCCCGCTCCGTTTCTCCCAATCAGTCCGTAGACAGCGCCTTTTTTGATATGAACACTCACCCGGTCAACCGCTTTCTGATGACCGTACCGCTTGGTCAGGTCATTCGTTGTAAGTAAATAATCTTTCATGCTGTTTCCTCTTCCTTTCCTTTGATGCTTCCAGTATAGCCGGTGAGTTTTCATTTATCGCAAAAAAAGGTTAAAGAAATGGTAAAGATATATTCCGAATTACTTTAATTTAAAGCCAATGCCCCACACTGTCTCAATATATTCCCTGTCCGTGAACGGCTTGAGCTTTCTGCGGATATTGCTGATATGGACATTGACGACCTTATCCTCGCCGATAAAGCTCTCCTCCCAGGCATAATCATAAACCTCCTGCTTGGAAAAGACTCTGTCGGGATTTCTCATCAGAAGCTCCAGCACGCGGAATTCCTGGCGTGTCAGATGAACCTCGTGTTCTCCTGCATAAACCTTATGGGCAGTCCGCTCCAGCCTCAGCTCCCCGCAGGTCAGCTCTTCTGAAGCCGTTTTCTGACCGCCTCTGCGCAGCGCGGCTACCACGCGTGCCAGCACCTCACTGATCTCAAAAGGCTTCGTGATATAGTCGTCCGCTCCTTCCAGCAGAAGGTTTACCTTGGTATCCAGCGCGTCCTTCGCGGTCAGTACAATCACCGGAACCTCCGACATCTGCCGTATCCTCCGCAGCACCTCTTCTCCCGGAATCCCCGGCAGCATCAGATCCAGCAAAATCAGCGCAAACTGCTGCCGCTCAAGCACCAGCAGCGCCTCTGTCCCGGAAAATGCCTGAACACACGGATATCCGTTCTTCTCCAGCGCTTCTTTGAGCAGGTTATTGATATTCAGGTCATCTTCCACAGTCAAAATCAAATCCATGCCATACTCTCCTCCTGTTCGCTTTCCTGACAAGTATACAACAGACTGCAGGACTCTACAATATGTTTTGTCTGGGATGCCTGAATCCCTCCCTCTGACACGCAGTTCCTCTCTCCGAATTTCCGTTGACTTTTCCCGGCAGATCGTATAGTATGAAAATATAAACCAGTACTTTTTCAGATTGGAGGCGTTCTTATGGCAAATAAACCCTGTATCTTCCCGGCATTTTTATTCGCCGCATGTCTTGTCTTCTCAGGCGGGTGCGGAAGGTCTTCCGATGCCGCCGTCTCCTCAGATCTGTCAGAGACGTCTGTCACTTGGCAGCCGGAATCCGACGCATCTGGAGCTTTCGGCGCATCGGTGCCTGAGAAAGCGCTCAATGATCTCGTATATCGAGAGCTTTCCGGTCAGAAGCTGGAAGGCGACGAGACGGTTCATATTCCTGCCGCTGTCATCCGCTCAGCTTACGGATCTGCCGATACCCTTCTAATCACCAAGAACGGTACGGTTTACGACAGGATTTCCGTCGGGGACGAGGATCTTGATATTTATCTGGAATACTGCGGTACCTACAGCTTCTATCTGCTGGATGATGACGATGAATCCGCTCCTGCAGATATTACATCTCAACTTCAGTTTACGCAGATTTCCAGTGCTGATGAAAGTCCTCTCCTTCCGCTGTCTTAGCTCCTGACTGAAATATCCGGGGATGCACCCTTTTTACGTCCGCATCCCCGGATATTTTAAAAGCTCCACAGCCGGATTTCTCTACAGTTCAAGCACGCTTCCGGCAGCAAGATAGGCGATTCTGTCTCCCATCTCTCTCTTCAGCACTTCATATGCCGCCAATCCCGTACAGTGACAGGTATAGTATACGGCTTTTGTTTTCTTCAGCAAGCCGGCCAGTTCGCAGATAAAGCTCTCCGCCACCGGTTCTCCGGTTCTCGGAATGCACAGATGAAATCCTGAGACAACGGCATCCACAGGACGTCCGGTGATCTGCTCCGCGCGCTCCTGGATGTTAAGGATTCCGCGGTGCGCGCATCCGGCAATCAGAACCAGTTTCCCATTTTCCTCTATAATCAGGCTTTGCTCATGCCTGAAGTCGTCGCGGCACATAGAATCGCCGCGCACTTTCATCAGGACGCGGTTGGAATCGGGTACAAGGCGCTGATCTGTCACATTTGAAAATACAGTCAGATTTTCTCCTATTTTCTGTACCATATCCGTAAATATGAAACGGTCTGTGTCCATGCCCTCCGGCAGGCTGATGTCGCGATATTGCTTCCCTGCACCGGAATAGTGCTTTTCAAACGCCTCTTTCCTTGCATAAACCTTTGCCTTGCGGTTTATCTCTAAAAACAAGGGGAGTCCTCCTCCGTGGTCATTGTGTCCATGGGAAAGCACCGCAAGATCCGCTTCCTCAGGATGTACGCCGAGCTTTCCGGCATTCTCCAGAAACAGCCCGTCCGGTCCCATGTCAAACAAAAGTTTCCGACCGTTTGCCTCAATATAAAAACTCAGTCCGTGCGCGCTCCCGAACGGCTGTGATTTCGCCGTATTTTCCACCAGTGTGTATATACGCATCTTCTCTGTCCCCTTCTCATCCTTCCATCCTAAAGGCGCTGCCCAAAATCGGCAGCCCTGCCGCTTCCGCCAGTCGGTAAAGCCCCTCCATCGCGATTGTCACAGTACTCTCCACATGAATGAAGTCCACGACATTTTTATCAAACAATACATTCGCCTGTGCCGGGAACTCATCATCCCCGTCCCAGAACAGATAGCGTATCGGAATACATTCGAAAGCATGAATTTCAAATCCTACATCCGAGTGTGGGATTTGGCGCCCTCCAAGCGCCCGGTACGCTTCTCTTAACTCCTCACAGTGTCCGGAAAACGTAGCCGCAAATGATTGAATCGTGCCTTTTTGAAAGGCGGGCGCAAAAGGACGGGCGTTCTTTAACTGTCCGAACGTCACCCACTCCCCGCTCTGACACGCCCCGGGTCTGGAGTACCACAGGAGCGTGTAAATATCAAGCTTCGTATTTGAAAATACCGGCTGGCTGCCCTCAAGAGCCAGCACCGCACCGTCCTCCATGCGGATTCCGTACTTTCTTCCAAAATGGCGAAGCGTCAGATACTCACCCTCACGCTTCAGCTCAGGGAGCTTTCTCTGCAGTTCTTCTGTATCCATTGCGGCGATCTTCTCTGCCCATTCTTCGCAGCATTTCACATAATTCGACTGTATCTTCCCGCGTTCCATCTAACCGCCTCCCGTTTACTGCCAGTGTTCCATCACATCGATGATCTCATCCTCATAATTCCCCGTGAAATCCTCGCTTCTGCCGCCGTTTCTAACATTGCTCTCCGCACCCCATCCGCCGTCCTCAAACTCCCAGATGTGGTACGGTACACCGCGATACATCAGCTCAACACTGCCGCAGCCGTCCTCCTCCACATATGTGTAGTCCCAGTTCTTTTTCTTTAAGTAATTCTGAATTTTTTCCAAACGCATATATATTCCCCTTTATAACACGAGGCTGATGTCCCGTCTGTCCATCAGCCTCTGTATTGCTTATATTATACCGCCTGCAGCGCCTGCTCCAGATCGGCGATGATGTCATCCACATTTTCAATTCCGACAGAAAGACGGATCAGATCCGGAAGCACGCCTGCCTCAATAAGCTGTTCGTCATTTAACTGACGGTGCGTATGGCTTGCCGGATGCAGAACGCAGGAACGCGCGTCCGCCACATGCGTCACAATGGAGATCATCTTCAGGGCGTTTGTAAAACGCATTGCACCCTCTTTTCCGCCTTTTGGTCCGAAGGAAAGTACTCCGCAGACTCCATTCGGCATATACTTTTGAGCAAGATTATAATACTTGCTGCTCTCAAGCCCTGCATACTCTACCCATGCCACTTTCTCATGATTCTCCAGATACTTTGCGACCTTCAGCGCGTTCTCACAGTGACGCGGAACTCTTAAATGCAGCGTCTCAAGTCCGATGTTCGTCAGAAAAGCGTTCTGCGGTGACTGGCACGCACCCATATCACGCATAAGCTGCGCTGTCGCCTTTGTGATGTATGCCTTCTTTCCGAAGCGCTCCGTGTAAATGATGCCGTGGTATGATTCATCCGGAGTCGTCAGTCCCGGGTACTTGTCCGCATGTTCATTCCAGTCAAAATTTCCGGAATCTACGATGCAGCCGCCGACTGCCATAGCATGACCGTCCATATATTTCGTCGTGGAGTGCGTCACGATATCAGCTCCGAACTCAAACGGGCGGCAGTTAATCGGCGTCGCAAACGTATTGTCGCAGATCATCGGAACACCATGGGAGTGCGCAAGTCTTACAAACTTCTCTATATCCAGCACAACGCCTGCCGGATTAGAGACTGTCTCCGCGAAAACTGCTTTTGTATTCGGCTGAAACGCCTTCTCAAGCTCCTCCTCCGGGTCATCCTGATCCACAAGCGTAACCTCCAGACCGAAGCGCTTGAGCGTCACACTTAAGAGGTTTGAGGTGCCTCCGTATACCTTTGCCGCACAGATCACATGATCACCTGCCTCGCAGATATTTGTGACGGCAAGAAGCGTCGCGGCCTGTCCGGAGGATGTCAGCATCGCAGCGACTCCGCCCTCCAGGTCACAGATCTTCTGCGCTACCGCATCGCAGGTGGGATTCTGCAGGCGGGAATAGAAGTATCCCTCCGCCTCGAGGTCAAACAGCTTTCCCATCTCCTCACTCGTGGAATATTTGAATGTCGTACTCTGGTAAATCGGAAGAACGCGCGCCTCTCCGTTTCCAGGCTGCCATCCTCCCTGAATGCATATCGTCTCTTTCTTATAGCTCATTCGTCTCTCTTCCTTTCGCTGTGAATTCCCGCATCTCCCGCCGTGGCGGAAACGCCGTTGTATGTATTTTACTATTGGATACTGATATTTGCAAGAAAAATCCTTACAGCACAGCGCGCAGTCCCGGAATTTTCTTTAAAATCCACACCACAGCCCACGATACGGCAAGGAATCCCGCCACCATCGCAAAAAAGCAGAGCACGCCTCCCTGCGTGTATGGGTTGAGCGCCGTGTGCTTGAAAATCAGCCTTACAAAAATCATGTGGATCAGATAAACCCCAAACGAACACCCGTCAAGCTTCTCTAACAGAAAACGTAATGCTCGGATCTTTCCTGTTACAATCCCGTCCGCCAGCGCAAAAATTCCGACTGCCTGCATCACAACAAGCACGGAGGAATATTCAAAGAATACATCGAGCGCTTCGATTCCCCTGTTCCAGCGCAGCACGGTCAAAATCACAATTCCGGCTGTTCCCAGCACTGCAAGCAGCCCTGCTGCCACCGGAGGGAGCTTCAGCATACCCTTGTGAACTGCGTAACCGCAGAACAAAAAGAACGGATAAATCGTTGATACATGGATATAGAATCCGCATGGAATCCCGAAGCTTCCGAGAATCGGCTTTAATGACAGAAACGCAAAGCTGACCGCCAGCAGGTACTTCATGTCAAAATCACTGCTTGCAGCCACCGCCTTTTTATAAAACGGCAGCAGCAGATACAGTCCAATCAGCAGATACAGATACCACAGATGCGACCAGCTTGTGCCCGCAAACACCTCGTAAACCCCTGCGAGAAAGCCCCCGGCTGAACGCTCTGCTCCTCCTGTGAACACATCGATCACAGCAAAGAGCAGTCCGAATACGATCAGAGCGCCCAGCACTCGCGCGATATATTTCCCAAACAGCTTGCGGTATGTAAGTTTCCTTCCCGCATCTAAAAGCAGTGCTCCCGTGACCATGACGAACACCGGAACCGCCCACATCAGGCAGTTGTTGACCGCCCAGGTGGCAATATACTGCGTCTGTGTCAGAGAACTGCTGTACATCAGGAGCGCGCAGTATACCGTATGCAGTGCAATGATCGCTATGCACGCGATGGAGCGCAGATAGGAAAAGCTAATGACCTTCCCGCGCTCTACCATAACAGGCCTCCGTTCAGGCAGCCTTCTCCGGTTCCGGATTCAGCCGGCGTCTCATCCTGCTGCTGTTGCTGTTGCTGCTGTTCATCTGCTGCTGCCTGTGCCGCCGCTTCTCTGCGTGCAGCCTCTTCCGCCTCTGCCTGTGCTCTCGCCCGTGCTTCTGCCTCTGCCTGTGCCTGCGCCTCTGCTGCTGCCTGCGCCTCTGCCTGTGCCTGCGCTTCTGCCGCTGCCTGCGCTTCTGCTGCTGCCTGCGCTGCCGCTGCTGCCTCGTTGTTTGCCTTGATCGTCAGCTCCGCTTCCTTGGTAGACACGTCCGCACCGCCGCTCACACTCTTATATGTTACGAATGCCACGCCGTCTTCCAGGCAGATTTCTCCCTCTTCAATATCTCCGAACGGGAAATTATTCAGTACATAGTTTGTGCCGTCCGCCATTGTAATCTGAATATGATACCCCGGTGTCAGAAGCTTCTCTCCCTCTCCTGCCGGTGCCGGGGTCGGGACAGCCGCGCTGTCGAAATACAGCATTCTCTGCTCTCCCTGGACGAATACATCTCCCTCCGCCATCATATTTGCCGGAAATGCTTCCTGGCTCATCTCTTTGACAGCGACTGCGCTTATGTCGGCTCCTGTGGAATTTGTCAGCTTTACTTTATATACCGTCTCCGCTTCACTCTCTGTACCGATTGCCTTTAACGGCGCCTCGGTCGGCGTCGGAGCCGGCGTCTCAGTCGGCGTCGGTGCAGCCTCTTCCGTCACCTTTGCGTCCTTATTGCTCTCTTCTGTCTCTGATCCGGAGCAGCCGGTAAGCGCACTGCCTGCTGCAAGCGCTCCTGCAAGTAATACTGCCAATACTTTTCTCTTCATAATTTCCTCCCTTTCCCATATCTTCGCCGGAATCGCCGCCCCGCACAGGAGCGGCGATTCCGGACTGCTTCTTATCTATGATGACTCAAATTTCAGGGACGTCATACTACCCTGTGATAATTCATATATCTCCACGTTCCGGAGGTACCATATGTAATCTGATAGCCGTTTCTTCCTGTCTCATTCGTAAAGTTCGGGTCAAATACATACGTCGTACCGTTAATCACAATCTCACACCAGCCGTGCGGTCCAAAGCCTCCCACTGCAAGCGGTACGGAGCCCTCCACATAGTATACCTCGTATCCCAGAAGCTTCGCCATCTGATAGAAGGTGGAAGCCATCACGTAGCAGTTGCCGGTTCCGGTGGTAAATCCATAATCCGCATACCAGTCTACGCGTGCAGTTCCGCCCGGAGCTCCCGACGGAGTCCTGTATGTAAGCCCTGCGGCCCAGTTAAATGCGGCTCTTAAATTCCAGCCCACCTGATCGAGTACACGGCATGCTCTCTCCTGTGTCTCTGTCAGCCCCTGTGACATAAGCACGCCGTTCTTGTCAAAGAAGCATCTCTCCCCGTCAATCGTCGCAACGCCCGTTGCAGCCGCTCCCGTTTCAGGGTCAAAATAAAATGTCCAGCTTCCCAGCGTCACCCAGCCTGTCTCGATACTGCCGTCCGCATTAAAATAGTATTTCTTGCCGTTAATAACGGGCGTCCCCTTGCCCGTCAGAAGAATGCCGCTCTCATCAAACGCATACTTTCTGCCGTCGATCTCTGTCACGCCTGCCGCACCCTGACACGTCTCCTCATCAAAGTATAATACCCAGCTTCCCAGATGCAGCCAGCCTGTATTTAAGGAACCGTCATTTCCAAACCAATATTTATGTCCGTCAATCACAGGCGTACCGCTCTCCGCATAGAGACTGCCGTTACCGTCAAAGAGGTAACGTTTTCCGTCCACTTCACTCAGTCCCGTACGCGCCTCGTACGTCTCCGGGTCAAAATACAAACGCCATTTTCCGAGCTGCAGCCAGCCGCTGTTCAGGGAACCGTCTGCGTTCATCCAATATTTCTTTCCGTCAATCACAGGTGTGCCTGCTCCGGTGCGCAGAATTCCGTTTCCATCAAAGAGATACATCTCGCCCTCAGCCTCTGAAAGCCCTGTCGCTGCAGCTCCGTCCTGTGCAGGATCAAAGTACAGCTTCCATGCGTCAGTCATCTGAAGCCATCCGGTATAGTGTGTTCCATCCGGATATACCATGTACTTCCTGCCGTCAATAACCTGCTGCGTAAGCGCTCCCTGCCGATTCTCCGCCTCTGCTGTGTCAGGAGTCACTGTATTCTCCTCTCCGGCAGGCTCAGTAATCTGAACCATTTCACTGCTGTCCGCCGCTTCGCTCTCTTCGGAAACTTCTGAACCCTCTGCGTCCGGCGTCTCCTCCTCAGGAGTCTCTGCATCTGCAGTCTCCTCAGCCGAAGTCTCCGCAGCCGGCGTTTCCTCCTCTGCAGTCTCCTCATTCTGAATTTCTTCATCCCAGGCGTCTGCCTCCGAAGTTTCTTCCCTGCCCTCAGCAGATACTTCGATTTCCATGTCCGCTGTCTCTGCCGGCGCTGCATATGCCGGCACACTCATGGCTACCGCTGCGCAGGCTATCGCCGCTGCTGCCCATTTTCTCTTCATAAATCCATACCCCCTGTATGCTTATTCATTCTCTTCCGGTAAAAGCTCCCATTTCTATATATACTGTCTCTACCTGAAGCTGCCCGGGGGCCTATCCAAAAGAAAGGGGTTGTCGGTTAATGCCGATTTTAAGCCCCTAACGCATAAGGATGAGACAATCCAGTAAAATCCTGGCTTTTTCTAAGCCACGGATTTCCTCTGGGCGGTCTCATCCTTTTCTGTTTCCTTA
>CALWSC010000060.1 GCA_944384105.1 uncultured Lachnospiraceae bacterium
TTCTCCACGATTGCCTGCAGCGGATCATTTGCCGAAAGCTCGCGAATCAGCGCTTCCGCATCTTTTCGCTCCTTAAAGCCATTTTCCTTGTAGAGTTTCGGAGACTGAAAGAAACGGCTGCCCTCCACAGCGCGCCACTCTCCGGTGAAGGTTCCGCCCTCGAACGATAACTTGCCGAGTACCCGGTAAAACGGCGTCTTTACAAAACTTCTGATCTCACGCTCCCGGCGCACCACCATGCCAAGCACGCATGTCATCACCCTTCCCACGGCGATTGCCTGGTATTTTCCGCCGAGATAGTTATTGACGCTTCCGCCGTATTTCAGTGAGAGCACCCGGGAGAAGTTGATTCCCATCAGGTAATCCTCCTTGGCCCGCAGGTACGCTGAAGCACTCAGATTGTCGTATTCGCTCAGATCCTTTGCCTCGCGGATGCCGCGCAGAATCTCTTCCTCTGTCTGGGAGTCGATCCAGACGCGCAGCCTGCGCTTGCCTTTTACACCGCTCATCATCTCCACAAGGCGGTAGATGTACTCTCCCTCCCGCCCGGAGTCGGTACAGACATAGATCGTATCGATATCATTTCTGTTGAGAAGACCGCTTACAATCTGATACTGCTTTTTGACTGCGGGGATAACCTCGTATTTGAACTCTTTTGGAAGGAAGGGAAGCGTCTCGAGACTCCATTTCTTCAGCCTTTCGTCATATTTCTCCGGATAGCTCATGGTAATCAGGTGTCCCACACACCAGGTCACCACCGCCTGATCCGATTCCAGATAGCCGTCCTGGCGGCGGGCGTTTACTTTCAGTGCCTTTGCAAACTCCTGCGCCACACTGGGCTTCTCTGCTATGTATAGAGATTTTGCCATAGATTATTCCTTTTCAAAGTAAAAATTCAGGGACGGGTTACTGGAGTAACCGCGTCCCTGTAATCATTGTTTCCTGGTACGATCACTTGTCATTGCTCATGAATCTGAGCGGCATAGCGAGCAGAATCGCGCCGCCGACCATATTTCCGAGTGTTACGACGACCAGGTTCTTGAGCATGTCAAGTACGGAGACTCCGTCCACCAGACAAAGAGAGGTGGTAAAAATCGCCATATTTGCCACGCAGTGCTCAAAGCCTGATACAACGAAGCCCGAAATACAGATACAGATCATACAGAACTTCGCCGCTTCACTCTTAAGCTTGGTACCGCATGCCACAGCGAGACATACGAAGAAATTGCAGAGAACTGCGCGGAAGAACATCTCGGGAATCGGGATCGAAAGCTTGCCGCCGATGATGCTTGCAAAGTAGTCCTTGGTGCCGGAAGCTCCCGCTCCGACGAAGATCAGTGAAAAGATCACACATCCCACGAAATTGCCTATGTAGCTGACAAGCCATACTTTGCCTGCGTCCCCCCAGGAAACCCTCTTATCGAACGCACCGAAAGCCATAATCAGGTTGTTGCCTGTGAAGAGCTCGCTTCCGATGAATACGATAAGCAGCACCGCAATAGAGAATACAAGCGCGCCGATGAACTTGCCCCACGGCTTTAACTCGTCTGAAACGCTGAATACATTTCCGATAACATTGCTGTAGATCATGGCGACGGCGATGAAGAAGCCTGCCATGATGGCGCGCAGAAAGTATTTGCCGAAATGTTCATTCAGAAGCTTGATTTTCCCCGCTGCTGCGTTGCTGAATTTTTGTACATCCTCGTATAACATTTTAAAACCTCCTCACGATCTTATCTTTTACCGGATTCTTAAAATGCCGCATGTACAGATATATCATCCCGTGTTTCAGTATACCACTATTTCCGGAAAAGTACAATCTGATTTATGGAATTTCCGTAACAATACATGTCGGATCTCCTGTGACGTACTCAAAGCTGATGGAATCTCCCTCGCTGTAAGATACAATCTGTACGAAATCCGCCACGGATACATCGAAGATCTCGTCTCTTCCATCCAGCATCACATAATAGTGCGAATTGCCGTCAATAACTGCCTGTGCAATCTTCGCGATAGTTCCGGATGCCTTATCGGATT
Organism: uncultured Lachnospiraceae bacterium; assembly: GCA_944384105.1. Lineage (GTDB taxonomy): Bacteria > Bacillota > Clostridia > Lachnospirales > Lachnospiraceae > Egerieimonas_A. Next base: position 2,038 of record CALWSC010000060.1, read on the forward strand.
CGGCGCTCTCAGAGACAATACCGCTGCTGCTCAGAAGCTTTCTGTATTCCTCCTGGCACTCCTGCACTGTATCTCCGATTGCTACGTTCTGATAGCGCTGTACATTTAACATTGCATATTTCTTCACGAGCCCCGCGTCATCCTTCAAAGCCATGAAGTATGTCGGTTCGTTATCGATGTTCAAAAGCAGAGGAAATGCCGCTTTGTAGCCCAGGTTCTGCACCTGTCCTTCGGCGGATGACATTGCGGAATATTCCTCGGCGCCGCTGATAGAATAGTAGCGCGTCTCGCTCGTTCTCTGATTCATCAGCACGAAGCCGACATTGGACTGGTCACTGTTGACGGAAGTTACTCCGGTATATACCCAGACGTCGTCGTCCAGCGCCAGATAGTTGTAGCCGTCCGTGGACTTTAAACATCCCTTCTGTCCGAAGACGCTGTTGATAAATCCGTTGACCAGGCTTCCATGGTAGTTATAAAGCTCAATCAGCAGATCCGCCGGGTATGCGCGGTCAACCCACTGCGGGCAGTCCTCAATCGCATAGTCGGTCGTCTCTCCGGTCTGCGCGTTGCACAGCACGACACGCCCGATCGTCTGTCCTCCGAATAGCCCGATTGTGTATTCCTTTACCGGGCAGATCCAGTACGGCACGCCGTCGTCATCTATCTCGAAACTTAACTGATCGAAGATATATGTCGGATAGCGGAATCTTAAATGGCGGTAAATATTGCGGTTGAAATATTCTGCCTGCGAATATTTAATCGGTTTATCCAGTTTTACAAGCTGGGTATCCTGTGTTGCCATGTCGATCATCATATACGCGGGGATTCCGTCTTTCTGGTTTGTCAGCCACTTGATCGGGCTTGCATATACCAGAGGCGATACCCTGTACGGCTTCTCATTGTAGTTGATCTGTGAGTACAGGTCGCTCACCACAAACTGAGATACCATATCGACCATACTTCCGAGCTTTCTGTCTCCGAGGAGCGCTGCAGAGTCCTTGTCGAGCAGCGGAATCTGGTCAAAGCCGATCTGCTCGATATCTTCTGTAAAGTCGCGCTCTTCAGGCACGATGAGCTGCTGGTATCTCTTTGCATTTACAATCGGGGAGGACAGGATGCTTCCCACCGCAAACACGATCACCAGGATACCGGCAAGCGCCAGCCCGAATTTGATAAATCTGCTCTGCTTCATCTCCTTAACGGCGCGCATCCTCCTGCGCGCACTGTACAGCAGCAGAATCACAAGCACCAGCCCGATCAGAAAGAACCAGAACCCGCTGTTGTGAATGTTGACTGCCGGCAGCGCCGCATAGTAATAGATACCCGCCACAATCAGGACGGCAAGCACGGCGAGCAGTCTGCCTTTGATGCCTTTCATTTTCTTATTCTCCTTTTCTGCAAAAAAATTTAAGCAGGGATAAGCCTTGCCTATCCCTGCTATCATACAATAGATGTGAGATTTTTTCAATTATTCTCTGTGAAAATATCAGTCGTCGCCATTCTCCAGCTTACTTGCCCTTGCCTCAATTTCCTTCTGCTGAATGTCGGACGGCGCCTGCTCGTAACGGGCAAATTCGTAAGAGAACTCTCCGCTTCCGCCTGTCATGGAACGAAGAACAGTTGAATAGCCGTAGATCTCAAGCATCGGAACATCAGCCTCAATGATCTGGTTGCCATTGTGGTCAGGATTCATGCCGAGCACACGTCCGCGGCGCTTATTCAGATCGCCCATGATGTCACCGGTGTACTTGTCGGCAACCTTCACCTTCATGGAAACGATCGGCTCAAGCAGAACCGGCGAAGCCTCCATAAATCCCTTCTTAAACGCCTGGATTGCGGCGGTCTTAAACGCCATCTCAGAACTGTCTACCGGATGGTAGGAACCATCATACAGAACAGCTTTTACTCCCACAACCGGATATGCGGCAAGCGGTCCCGCCTGGACAGCCTCCTGAATTCCCTTCTCAACTGCCGGGAAATAATTCTTCGGAACTGCTCCTCCAACAACCTCCTGCTCGAAGGCATACGGTGTCTCCAGATCACCAAGCGGCTCGAAGCGCATCTTAACATGTCCGTACTGTCCGTGTCCGCCGGACTGCTTCTTATACTTTGCTTCCACATCAGATTTCTTGCGGATCGTCTCGCGGAAGGCAACTTTCGGCTTGCAAAGCTCCACGTCCACCTTATATCTCTCTTTGAGCTTGCTCACAATAATATCGAGATGCTGGTCGCCGATGCCGTACAGCAGTGACTGGTGCATTGCGGAATCATTGACAACACGCATTGTCAGGTCTTCCTGCGCCATCTTTGCAAGTCCCTGGGCAACCTTATCCATATCGTTCTTATTAGCTACTTTATAGCGCTTGCAGGTGTACGGAACAGAAACGTCCGGCTTGCCGTACATTACCGGAGTTGCCTTTGTCGCAAGGCTGTCGCCAGTTCTTGCGTCACCCAGTTTTGCGATGGCGCCGATATCGCCCGCATGAAGCTCTGATACTTCCAGAGGCTTGGAACCCTCAAGCACATACAGCTTACTCAGTTTCTCCTCCGATTCCCGGTCTACGTTATACAGAATATCATCAGACTTGATAACGCCGGAGCAAACCTTGATCATGGAATACTTTCCGAGGAACGGATCCACGATCGTCTTGAAAATCGTCGCAGATTTTGACTTCGAGAAGTCATAATTTGCCTCAAAAATCTCGTTTGTCTTGCGGTTAATGCCTGCACGTTCTCTCTTGGACGGATCCGGGAAGTATCCGATGATGTCGTCAAGCAGCGTATGAATACCCTGCAGATTCACCGGAGAGCCCATACATACAGGAACAAGGGAACCGTCCGCCACATTATAAGCAAGCGCCGCGGAGATCTCTGCTACGGAGAACTCCTCCCCTGCAAAATAGCGGTCCATAAACTCTTCGCTCGTCTCAGCAACTGACTCCAGGAGGATCTCACGGTATTTCTCTGCATACTCTACACAGTAGTCCGGGATCTCGCACTCTGTTCTCTGATCCTTCTCAATAAAGCGGCGTCCTTTGTTCTTTACGATATTGACATAGCCGACGAACTTCTCATTCTCACGCATCGGCATGTGGATCGGAGCGATTCTCTTTCCGTAAAGTTCTGTCAGGCTCTCTACAACTTCGCGGTAGCTGACATTATCAATATCCATCTCTGTTACATAGAACATCCTGGGCAGATTGTACTTCTCGCACAGCTCCCATGCCTTCTGCGTGCCGACCTGCACGCCGGACTTACCGGATACTACGATAACAGCAGCGTCTGCAGCAGCCGCTGCTTCCTCTGCCTCCCCAACAAAATCGAAAAGACCGGGAGCATCCAGCACATTGATCTTGTACTTATCCCACTGGATCGGAACCAGGGATGTGGTAATTGAAAATTTACGCTTAATTTCCTCTTTATCAAAATCACTGACTGTGTTTCCGTCTGTTACCTTTCCCAAACGATTTGTAATACCTGAAAGATAAGCCATAGCCTCCACGAGACTTGTCTTGCCTGCTCCGCCATGGCCAAGCAGTACCACATTTCTAATTCGGTCTGTTCTGAAAACGTCCATATGTAATACCTCCCAAAAATTAGTATGTGTACATTTTACTAAAAAAAAATGTATTTTTCAAGTAATTTATCCAAATTTAACAATTAAATTTTGATATTTTTTTCTGTCGTCCGTATTTTATGATAAAAATCGAGCGAATTTTCCCGTTTTTCGCGAATATACTCTAATTTTCTACTCTTTTTAGCACTTTAAACCGCTAAATTATTGACTTTTTTCACCGCATACTATACACTAGCTGTAGAATCTTTAGCCGTGAAAGGAGTTATTTTTTATATGATCATAGTAATGAAGCCAAACGCGCCCAAAGACGCGGTGCAAAGAGTCACAAGCCTGATTGAACAGAAAGGTCTCTCCGCCCATCTCTCAGAAGGAAGGGAAGTCACCATCATCGGCGTGGTGGGAGACAAATCAAAGCTTGCAGGCGATAACCTGATTCTGCTGCCCTATGTGGACAAGCTCGTTCCCATCACCGAGAGCTACAAGCTTTCGAATAAGAAATTTCACCCGGACCCCTCCCGTGTAAAGGTCGGGAATCATGTCATCGGACCGGATACTCTCACCGTAATGGCAGGCCCGTGCGCAGTCGAGACGGAGGAGCAGCTTCTGACGATTGCCCGCGAAGTGAAGAAGGCCGGCGCGCAGTTCGTCCGCGGAGGGGCATACAAGCCGCGCACATCCCCGTACTCTTTCCAGGGACTTGAGGTCGAGGGGCTGCGCTACATGGCTGAAGCGAAGAAGGAGACGGGCCTTAACACAATCTGCGAGGTCATTGACGAAAAGTCCATTGAGGCAGCGGTTAAATATGTCGATATGATCCAGATCGGCGCGCGCAATATGCAGAACTTCCAACTTCTGCGCGAGGCAGGGCGCTCCGGGCTTCCGGTACTCTTAAAGAGAGGCCTTGCCGCAACGATTGATGAATGGCTTAACGCCGCGGAGTATATTATCGCTGAGGGCAACCCGAATGTCGTGCTCTGTGAGCGGGGCATCCGGACATATGAAACGTCGACGCGCAATACGCTGGATTTGAGCGCTGTTCCGGTGATCCGTGCAAAGTCTCACCTGCCGATCATCGTGGACCCGAGTCATGCGACCGGCGTACGCGCATATGTAGAACCGCTGGCTAAGGCAGCAGTCGCATGCGGAGCTGACGGACTTATGATCGAGGTTCACAACGACCCGGAGCATGCGCTCTCTGACGGTCCGCAGTCACTGACGTTCTCCCAGTTCGAGGACGTTATGGCGCATCTGCGCCCCTACATTCAGCTTGCAGAAAGGAAACTATAAGCAATGGAAGGAACTTGTATCGGTTTTATAGGTCTGGGACTGATTGGAGGATCGATTGCCCGGGCGATGCGCAAATTTCACCCGGAATTTACGCTGATCGCCTATAATCCCACCGAGGCAGTACTCGACGCAGCGCTTGCGGATGGGGTGATCGACCAAAAGTGCAGCGCGCAGGATATGCAGTTTGCAGAATGCGACTATATCTTTCTGTGCGCTCCCGTAAGCACAAATATCTCCTACCTCTCCTGGCTGAAAGGGATTATGAAGCCGACCTGCATCATAACCGATGTGGGCAGCGTCAAAGGGGAGATTCACCATGCAGTGCAGGCACTGCACCTGACTGAGAATTTCATCGGAGGACATCCGATGGCAGGCTCTGAGAAGACGGGATACAGCAACTCAACAGATTACCTGATTGAGAATGCATATTATATTCTGACACCGGAGGGGCATGTGGACATTCTCGCCGTTTCCGCATTCTCGGAGCTGATTGCCTCCATCGGAGCGATCCCGATGATCCTCACCTATGAGGAACATGACCGGATCACAGCGGCAGTCAGCCATCTGCCGCACATCGTCGCCTCCTGCCTCGTGAACGCAATCGCGAAGCTTGACACGGAGGACCAGTACATGAAGACCATTGCCGCCGGAGGCTTTAAGGATATCACGCGCATCGCATCCTCCTCCCCGGTGATGTGGCAGCAGATCTGCCTGAGCAACCAGCAGAGCATCTCT
>CALWSC010000061.1 GCA_944384105.1 uncultured Lachnospiraceae bacterium
TGTTTTACTGTTCAGTTATCAAGGTTCCTGTCGTTTTGACAGCTTTGATATTTTATCATATCGTTTTGTGCTTGTCAAGAACTTTTTTAACTTTTTTGTTTTTCGTGTTTGTCGCTCTTTCGCGACAGCTTATATAGGTTATCACAAACCTTTCGGTTTGTCAACTCTTTTTTTGAGTTTTATAACCAACGGAGAAGGAGGGATTTGAACCCTCGCGCCGCTATTAACGACCTACTCCCTTTCCAGGGGAGCCCCTTCAACCACTTGGGTACTTCTCCAAATGCTTTACTTATCTATTTAGGAACGATGTGATTCCGGCAATCTCATATCTTGTCAGCGGAGAGGGTGGGATTCGAACCCACGCGCCCTTGCGGACAAACGGTTTTCAAGACCGCCTCGTTATGACCACTTCGATACCTCTCCGTGTGTTGTTATCTGCTCTGCGGCGTTTTCTGTCTCGCTCAGTGCAAGGAGTATTCTATCACCATATCCGCCAGATGTCAACACTATTTTTCAATTTTTTTTATTTTTTTCAAAAAAACCTCTGCAAGCAGCAAATCCTCCGGAGTTGTTACCTTTATATTTCGGTAGTCTCCCATTGTCATATGCACTTTCTGCCCGATCATACGCTCTGCCACCATAGAATCATCGGTCACACCGTTTTTATCCGTCTCCTGCAGGAGATCGTACGCCCTGCGAATCAGATCATAGGCAAAGACCTGCGGGGTCTGTACCTGCCAGACCGTACTGCGGTTCGGTGTCTCAATGCCAAACCCTTCACTGTCCGTAATCTTGATGGTATCTTTCGCGGGGACGCCGACCGCACACGCCCGGTATACCTTGACCTCTTCCCATGCGCGCTCCACAATATCCTCCGTCACATACGGTCTTGCTCCATCATGAATATAGACATAGTCACAGTCTTTACATTTTTTTAGTCCTTCATACACAGAATCATAGCGCTGTGCTCCGCCAGGAATAATGTTAATGACTTTTGTAAGACCATAATACTCCACAATCCTCTCCCGGCAGTAATCGATCCTGTCTTCTCCGGTTACCAAAATAATTTCCTGTATCCGGGGAGAGTCCTGGAAGCCGCGAAGCGCATAATACAGCAGCGGCTTTCCATTCACCTCCAAAAACTGTTTCTGCGTCGCGGTACCCATTCTGCGCCCCCGTCCCGCTGCAAGGACAATCGCCGTACCCTTCTCTCTCATTCTCACGCCTCCTATCGTTCTCCAAGCCGCAGATTCGGAATCGCATTCAGATCCCAGCCATGGCGCGTTCCCTTCTTATATTCGTAGTATGCCGCGGCACCAATCATCGCCGCATTGTCCGTACATAGAATCGGCGATGGACGGTACAGACGAATATTCTCTTTTCTGCACGCCTCCTCCATCGCCTGACGCAGATGTTGATTTGATGCAACTCCGCCTGCAAGCGCCAGCTTGTCCATATTCAATTCCTTGGCCGCCCGGACGGTATTCCCCACAAGTACGTCTGTAACCGCTTTCTGGAATGACGCCGCAACATCCGCTTCCACAACCTTCTTCCCAGTCATATGGCATTTGTTCAGGTAATTGAGTACCGCTGACTTCAGACCGCTGAAACTGAAATCATACGGTCCGTCATCCACCTTTGCACGCGGAAACGGGATTGCATCCGGATCACCCTCATTGGAGAGCTTATCAATCTTAGGACCGCCGGGATATCCCAGGCCAATTGCACGCGCCACCTTATCAAACGCCTCTCCCGCCGCGTCATCTCTCGTTCTTCCCAGAATCTCAAATTCGCCGTAATCTTTTACAACCACCAGATGGGTATGTCCGCCCGATACGATAAGGCACAAAAATGGAGGCTCCAGATCCGGATTCTCAATATAATTTGCCGATACATGGCCTTCAATATGGTGCACACCCACAAGAGGAAGCTTCTTAGCGTACGCGATTGCTTTCGCCTCAGCAACCCCCACCAGCAGTGCTCCGACCAATCCCGGACCATAGGTCACTCCAATCGCATCGAGATCGTCCAGCGTAACGCCCGCATCATCCAGCGCCTCCTGAATCACCTGATTAATCTTTTCAATATGCTTTCTCGAAGCAATCTCCGGGACAACGCCGCCGTACAGCTTATGCAGCTCAATCTGGGAAGAAATCACATTGGAGAGAACAGTTCTCCCATTCTTCACCACCGCTGCAGCCGTCTCATCACAGGAGCTTTCGATTGCTAAAATCAACGTATCTTTCATCATTCTTTCTCCTCATCCTCAAATTGCAGTTCTATCGTCTTTCCGTCTTTTGCTGTGCACGCCGCAGGGAATACCTTCCGCGCTTCGTCAATATATTCCTCCGGATGTACCATAGACGGACTATAATGCGTCAGCCACATTCTTGCCGGATTTGCTTTCTTGGCAAGGCCTGCAGCCTCCCGGAAGGTCATATGCTTATATTCCCGCGCTTTTGCCTCTTTCCCAGGCTCGCCGTACATTCCCTCGCAGATAAACAGATCCGCGCCTTGTGCCTGTTCTGCAATTACAGGAACAGGTCGTGTATCCGTACAGTACGTCAGCTTGATTCCCTTTCTCGCCGGTCCCAGAACCATATCCGGCGTATAGATTTTTCCGTCTTCCTCAACAGTATTTCCTTTCTGCAGAGGATTCCAGAATTTCATAGGAATTCCGTTTTCTCTGGCACGTTCCACCTGAAATTTGCCCGCACGCTTAATCTCCAGTGTATAGCCGTAGCAGACAACATTGTGGTTTACACGGAAGGCCGTGATGCAGTATCCCTTAACCTCAAATGTCTCCACCGGTTTTGTGACCTCAATGCAGCGGATCGGAAAAGGCAGCTCCGGTGCAATGGTGCGCAGAGCTCCCACGACACGTTCCAGACCCTTCGGACCAATCAGCGTCAGCGGCTCCTCCCGCTCCGCATTTCCCATAGTCAGCAAAAGCCCCGGCAGGCCGCTGATATGATCGGCGTGGTAATGCGTAAAACAAATCACATCAATGGGCTTAAATGTCCACCCTTTTTCCTTCACCGCAATCTGTGTGCCCTCTCCGCAGTCAATCAGTAGATTGCTGCCGTTATATCTTGTCATAAGGGATGTCAGCCACCTGCGCGGCAGAGGCATCATCCCTCCAGTTCCCAATAAACATACATCTAACATGCAGATACCTCGTCTTCTATAATTATGCCGCCGAAGTATATCCCCGGCGGAATTGATGTCGGTAAAAGTGTATCACAAATACGCAAGCGGCACAATAGCGATTCCGCACGAGTTCCCTGCCAACTCTTCCTGCGCCCGGCAGCCAGATGCATTTTCCATCCCCGAAACTTTACCGTCTATTCTGCAGCGGGACTTTTACCGGAGAAAACATACTCCTCCCCGATTTCCAGCGGCTGTACCTCCACCCAGCTTATGATTTTTCCGTCCTGCCAGGTAGCGCAGTACGCCTTCCCCTCCCATACAAACTCCCCTGTCATATGGGCAGCATCATTTCCCAGATGGCAGAACCGAACCGCCACCTCCTGTGCCTGAGAGCCGAGTTCTTCCTCGATCGCATTCTGAAATTCTTCCTCCTGTGCATAATATTCCTGCGTCATCTCCTCGCTCCCTGCGTCCAGCCAGATTTTCTGTCCGCTGTCATCCGTCATGCTTCTGACAACCGTCCTGTCGGAGCTGCACGCAGAAAAAGCCACACTGATCCAAATCAGGGCAGAAATCGCCCCATAGCTCTTCCTCAATTATATTCCTCCTGTCTGTATATATCTATTTATAGACACAGTATACCATTCATTTACACATTAAGTCTATTAAGAACAATGTTTGTTTCTATAAATAGCCGATATAAACAGAAGGGCACAAAAAGAAGACGAAACCCAAGACTTTATATCTCGGCATTTTCGTCTTCTTTGCAATCATAACCACCGGCTAAGCCGGTGGTTTGTTCTAGCCCTATAAGGGCCTATTACCGGCACTGGAGTCTAAAGACTCATCGAAAAGTTCGCCAGCCGCAACATCATTTACTTAGAG
>CALWSC010000062.1 GCA_944384105.1 uncultured Lachnospiraceae bacterium
GCAAAGTATTTGTCAGAAATGCGCTTCGGGCACTGCGGAAGATAGCGCCGGATCATGAGCTTGGAAAGATACCGAATGTGGTACTCGTGGGCGGATCTGCGGAAGACTTTGAGATTCCCGAGATGCTCATGGATGCACTGTCAGAATACCGGATTGTCTGCGGACGCGGAAATATCCGCGGAACCGAGGGACCGAGAAACGCAGTGGCGACAGGACTTCTGCTCTCTTATCTGGGAAGTGCGGAGCAGAAAGGCGGTGACGGCGGATGGTCGTAAATAAGCCTTCTGTTCTGATTTATACAGACCATGCAGATGAAGACTACCTGCGGGAAGTATGTGCCGGAATCGAAGAGGAGGGCGTACTCTACGAGGTAGTCGCCTCGCAGGGCGGGCTCGATGAGCTGGCGTACCGGGCGGCAAAAGATTCGATGCTGGGAAGCGGCATCGGGATACGAAAAGGGCGGCTCGCAATGCAGATGCGCCTTCTGCCTGAGGGCAGAAATGTATTTGAGCTGAATCAGCCGCAATTCTGGCAATGCAGGGCGCTGGGCGCAAACAGCGCGAGGGCTGTTAAAAAAATGCCGTTTAAGGAAATATACGGAGATGAGCAGCGATGAAAGTATACACAAAGAATGGAGACGCCGGGATCACAAGCCTGGTGCATACCCGCAATGTCCCGAAGTCAGATGACCGGATTCGGTTCGTGGGAACTGCCGATGAACTGAACAGCCAGATCGGTCTTGTGAAGTCACAGACGGCAGATGGACAGACAAAAGCGTTTCTGGAGGAGATTCAGAACACGCTGATGACGGTGATGGCAGGTGTGGCGGATCCGTTTAATCAGAAATATAAAGTAAAAGACGAGAGCGTATCCGTGCTGGAGCAGGAGATCGACAGGCTGGAAGGACTGTTCAGCCGCAGGCAGGGCTTTGTGCTTCCGGGAGAGAATCCGCTGTCCGCACAGATCGACGTGGCGCGCACTGTCGCACGGCGGGCAGAGCGCGCGCTTGCGGCAGTCAGCGTGAAGTTCGGGACGGATGCCGGGGCGAAGAAGTATATGAACCGCCTGGCGGATTATCTGTATATACTTGCCCGATATACCGATGACCAGATGGCAGGGAGAACGTCAGCCGCTGCGGGGACCGAAAACGGCGCGTCGGCGGCTCAGGTGAGCGAAGCTCTCGTACAGGAGGTATTAAAGCGCATGGGAATGCCTGGAAGAATCACGCTGGAAGCTGCAAAGCGCCTGATTCAGAAAGTTGAGGAGGAGGCCGCGCGGCGCGGCAAGAAAGCGGTTATCGCAGTGTGCAATCCGGAGGGAAATCCGGTTGCGGTTCATGTGATGGACGGAGCGTTTCTCGTCAGCTTTGATGTGGCAGTGAAGAAGGCGTACACCTCAGTCGCAGTGAAGATGTCCACAATGGAGCTTTCTGCCCTGGCACAGCCGGGACAGACATTCTACGGAGTGGACAAGATGGACGGAGGAAAGATTGTAATCTTCGGAGGAGGCGTGCCGCTGAAGGTCGGCGACACGATCATCGGAGGGCTGGGCGTCAGCGGGGGAACTGCTGAGGAGGATCACAGACTTGCCGAATATGCGCTTTCCGTATTGCCTGAAATATTATAAAGATCAGCCCGTCCGGGCGGAGACGATACGGACGGGCTTTTTGTGCGTCACCGGATACACAAAAGGAAGGGGGCTTTTGCGTATCCTGCAGCGCATGAAAAATGTATGCAGAGAATGTGGAGACAGGTACATAAAACAGGAGGAAATCATGAAAACATTATTTAAAAAAGCATTCAGGAAAGGAATCGCGGGAATTCTTGCAGCATCCATGATGTTTCAGGCGTCTGTGGCAGTCTGGGCGGCAGAAGAGGATACACAGGGCGGTGAGACTGCTGCAGCGGGAGGCGTGGAGCAGAAGCTGGAACAGCTCTTTGAGATCTATCCGGACGGTTCCTACTTTTCTGTAGATCAGGAGGCATGCAGTCATTCTTCAGGTTCCACATGCGATAACTGCAAGATGGGCAACATTGCGGAAACGTATTTTCCGGAACTGGCTTCCCAGATGAACAGCGCCTATAAGAATAGCTGGACATGTGTAGGATTTGCGCAGTTCGTATATTTCTATCTCTTCGGACACGAAGTGGGAAAATGGGGCAATGCGGATGACTTTACTAATATCGGCACAGACCTTTCCGAAGCACAGCCCGGCGACCTGATTGTATATTCCGGTCATGACGCGATTTATATCGGAGACGGACAGGTATACGAGGCAAACTGGGGAGAGACAAACCAGGTTTCTATCGGAAACAGCGTTGAGAAGAACAGAAGCGTGCAGGCGATCTACCATGCGAATAATTACGAAGAGATTGACATCCCCCCGTATGACGGCTGGGAGTGGGACAGCGAGGGATGGATGTATCGCGACCAGAATGGAAACTGGTACGCCAATGGATGGTATGAGATAGGCGGCGAGAATTACTGCTTTGACGAAAATGGGCACAGACGTTCCGGATGGTATGCCGATCCCGATGGACAGTGGTATTGGCTTGACCCGGAGACCGGTATTCAGCAGTTTGCCTGGGTACAGGATCCGGAAGACGGAGCCTGGTACTGGCTTGATCCTGAGACGGGAGCCATGCAGCGCGGATGGATCACAGACACAACAAATGAGTACAACAAGGTCTACTTCATGGATTCCAACGGAAGGATGCTGAAGGATCAGTGGATCAACTACAACAACACCTACTATGTACTTGCACCGGATGGAGCAGTTGGAATGAACGGCTGGTGGAATGCCCCCGCTGAAACAGAATCCGGTTTCAGCGACTCCGTACAGTGGTTTGTACAGCCAAATACAGGTGAATTTATCAATACTCCGGAATACTGGAGAGCAAATCCGAACTATTAAGGACTACCCAAAACAGACAGACGCTGCCTTTGCCTTTATGCAAAGCGGCGTCTGTCTGTTTTGAGTAGAAATTGTATCAGTAATTTACTAATTGTGATGAAGCAGACCTTTTACAATAATAGAGATGGAATCAATCAAAGAGTCATCAAGCAGTTTGATTTGCTGCATAAGATCTTTTAACTTTTCAGGATCATTGGCTGACACATCAAAAAATTCCTGTGGCGTAACGTTTAAAAATTCACAAATATAGAAAAAATTAGTCATTGTAGGAAAGGCTTTGCCATTTTCGATAGTATTAATGTATCCGGGATTTTGACCAAGAGAGAGACTCATATCTCTGGCAGAAATCCCTTTTTTAGTGCGCAATTGAGCAAGTCTTTGAGCAAATTCTTTTTCATACTTTGTATGAAGATTGTGTGTTTGCGTATTTTAAGGGAAAAGACTGGAATAGCTATCTGGGATGCATTTCTTGTAAAACAGGAGAACTAATATATGAGCCTTTTGTAGAAAACTATGGATATATTTATGAGCACTCTGTATTTACTAATATTTCTGGTGAAAACTGTTTTGTAGATTTGCTGACAGGAGAAAAAATAGCAACATTACCAGACTTTGATTTTAATAGTAGTGATGTGGAATATTATTCAGACGGTTTATTCATCATTAACTCTTATAAAGATGGAAAGTATAATGAGCTTTTTTATGATCCGAAAGGAAATCAAGTACAACCAGTGTTAAAATATAAATAAAACATTAATAAATAATATGCTTAATATGAATATTGGAATAAATTATACAATAAATAGAAGAATGGATCTTATCTATTCTCGTTGATATGATGGTGAGGTGATGTTGAATAAAAACTATAGTATAAAATAATTTATAGAATATAAGAAAAGGAGTAAAATGCTATGGAGGAAAAAGTATTATTTGAAAGCAAGGGCGGAGCGGTATGGAGACAAATTTGTTATGTCATTTTAGGTCTTATCTTTTGTGCAATGTCTGTTATTATCTGGCGAGATCTCTTGGAAAAAATGAATTCTAGATTTTTTAAACCGGAGATGAAAATGTGGATTTTGGCAATCCTAATCACAGCTTTAGGAGTCTTTTGCCTATATATGGCATATGCAAGTGCAAAATCATACTTGCGAGTATATGAAAATCATATAGAGGCACAGACAATAAATTTAAATTACCTTAGGATGCTCATTGATGGAGGTGGCAGTAAAACATCTAAAGTTGTATTGAACTTTGATGAAATAAAAGGTGTCTCCAGTTCTAAAGGAATGATTGTATTGGAAACGTTGGGAAAAACGCAGAATATTTTCTGCAAAGACTGTGCAAAAGCAGAAGAGGTTATATCTAGAATGATCAAAACTCATAAAACAAATCGCTATTAACAACAAATACTGTAATGAGCTGAAAATAGTTGGGCTTGTGAGAAGTAGATTTATGCTTATCACAAGCCTTTTTATGCATTAGGTTCATTAGTAAAATGCGACAAAAAGTGTTTTGATTGTAGATTGCACAGTATGCATTTGATATTGGGAAAGAGGAATACCTTGATTTTTCCCCCGGGTAAATGTAAAATGAAGGTAGCAAAGAGAAACGACAGAGGGAAGAGATGAGATGCCAGGATACATATTACATCTGACCGCAGCGGAGATTTTTCTGCAGAGCATGGAGAAGAGGGGAAGGGAAGCGGTATGGACAGAGCGGGAGAAGACGGACTTTCGTGCCGGAAATCTGATGCCGGATACGGTAAAGGAGAAGTCTTCCTCGCATTTCCGCAGCCGGGAGACAGCAGGAGATATTGTCCAGTATCCGGTTCTGCCTGATTTCCTGAAAAAATATGAAAGGCTGCTGAGAGATAAGAGCTGCCTGGGCTACTATTTTCATCTCTATGTCGACTGCCGTTTTTTCTCGGAGTTTCTCGAAACCATCGTAAGATTTTATGACCGGGAGGGGCGGGAAGAAAAGTTAAAGGAGAGAATCTGTACAGCAGAGATTTTAAAGAGCCAGACGCTGGTGACGCCGCGGGATTTTTTCTCGGAGAAGTACTATTACGGCGATTACACAAAGATGAACACATGGCTGACAGAACACTACCGTCTTTCTTTTGAGTTTCCCCGAATTCCGGAAAATCCAGGGATTGAGGAAGTGGATTATGCAGATCTGTACAGGATCTGCGCGGAACTGAAGACCTATACGCAGGTGCCGAAAGAGGCGGTGGCTGACCTGCGGGTATTTGACCTGGAGCGGCTGATTGCGTTTCTGGAGCGGATTGCCGACTGCGAGGAGTTTCAGAAATACCTGCCAGACAGTGCCGGCGGCATGCACAAAGGAGGAATTATTTATGGAGAATCAGGTGTTAGAGGCGTTGAAGACGCGCCGCAGCGTGCGTAAATTCAAACCGGATCAGATTTCAAAGGAGCAGCTTGACGCAATCCTGGAGGCAGGCACTTATGCGCCGACAGGTATGGGGATGCAGAGCCCTGTGATGGTTGTTGTCCAGAATCCGGAGATGATCCAGCGCCTTTCAAAGATGAATGCCAAAGTGATGGGAACCGACTCTGACCCATTCTACGGAGCTCCCACTGTTGTCATTGTTTTCGCTGACAGCGGCAGGGGAACCTGTGTGGAGGATGGAAGTCTTGTGATGGGAAATCTTCTAAACGCAGCGCATGCCGTGGGCGTAGATTCCTGCTGGATTCACCGCGCGAGGGAAGTCTTTGCATCCGATGAGGGAAAGGCGCTTATGAAAGAATGGGGACTTACGGAGAACTATATCGGAATCGGAAACTGTATTCTGGGATATAGAGACTGCGAATATCCGCAGGCGAAGGCGCGGAAGGCGGATTATATCAGATTTGTTTGACAGAGGAGAAAAAACGGAGGTGCGGTATGCAGATATCAAGCAGGTTTACCATTGCTGTTCATATTTTGATATGTATTGAGACGTTTAAAGAAGATTATAAAGTGACAAGTGATTTTCTTGCGTCAAGTGTCAATGTAAATGCTGTTGTGATAAGACGCCTGTTGCAGCAGCTGAAAAGAGCAGGGATTGTAGACGTAAAGCGGGGCAGCGGGGGAGCCGTGACGGCAAAACCTCCGGGGGAGATTACCCTGCTGGATATATACAATGCCGTGGAGTGTGTGGAAGAGGGGAAACTTTTCCATTTTCATGAAAATCCGAGTCAGGAGTGTCCCGTAGGGAAAAATATCCATGCCGTTTTGGACGACAGGCTTGAACAAATCCAGGGAGCCATGGAGAGGGAGATGAAATCCATATCCATCCAGGACATTATGAATGATACAAAAAAATTGATAGAGAAATAACATATCCCGCGCGTTGTTAGAAAAACAACCGCGGGGAATTTTTTTGAAAAAAATTTGTTGTAACTATTGACATTACGACATGGCGGGTATAAAATGGATGTATCAAAAATGATTACAACAAAAACGGAGGTAAAAAACTATGGCAAATTTCAGCAAGATCAGTGCAGCACAGGATGCAAGAACAGAACTTCATGACAAGCTTTCCTTAACAGGGGCAGAAATCAGCATCAATAATCTCCCTGCGGGAGCATGTGTACCCTTTGTACATTCTCATAAAAATAATGAGGAAATCTACTGTATTCTATCAGGAAAAGGAAAAGCGGTAATTGACGAAGAGACAGTAGAGCTTGCCTCTGGAGACTGGATCCGTATTTCTCCTGCAGGAAAGAGACAGTTTTTTGCAGCGGATGATTCTGCAATCAGCTTTATATGTATTCAGGTAAGAGAGAATTCCCTTCAGGAATATACAATGGATGACGCAGTTGCTTACGAATAAATAAATACCCGTTATACATACCAGACCGATCAGGAAGTCCCCATTCCGCTTTTTCATACCGTAAGGTGTAAGCGGAGGCGGGGGCTTTTTCAGTTATTGGCGGACACCCCAAGCCCGCGCGCTGTCCGCGTAATGCCCCTGACACTGGAAGCGTATTCCAGCGGAGACATGCCGGCAGCTTTTTTGAGCTGTTTTGAAAAATACTGGAGAGAGCTGTAGGAGAAGATATATGAGAATCAGCTGATCAGAGCCCAAGGGCAATCCCTCCTTCAGCGTAATCTGTTCCACAGAGGAAATATCGAGCGGATCGTATGAAATACATGACTTTTTAATCCTGGCATCCTATAATAAAGACAGTATAAATGACCGGAAGGAGAGGATATGAGAATGGACATTGTGAGGAACGGAATAAAGATACAGTTTGACGAGACGACGCTGGCCTTTGCCTTTCAGAAAGAATCGGGATGTCTGTGGAAATGGGACAAAGCGTACGCTCCGTATCTGGAATGCGAAGAAGGAAATGTATTGTTTTCCGATGCCGGAGAGATTTGCCACGAAGCGTATCATACAGGCACGGGAGAGGGGATTCTGAGCACTTACGGCGGCTTTGTGAAGGGCGGAAAGCACGTGCCCTATCAATTTAAGACTCTTGTGTGGGCGGAGACTGTGACCGGAGAAGTATACTGTGAGTGGATTCCGGTAAATGAGGAAGGGCTCACGGTAAAAAAGGTATACTGGCCGGGACCCATGGAGTTTGATGAAAAGAGAGAGGATTGGTATACGCTTCTGACACAGCGGCAGGGAATGCTGATACCGAATACGTGGAATACTGAGCTTCAGCCGCTGGCGTTTGACGGTATGTTCGGGACAGCGGGAGCTTATATGCCGTGGTTTGCGCAGGTACGAGGCAGGGAAGGCTACCTTGCTGTCTGCGTCACGCCGTGGAACGCGGGATACCAGGCGGAGCATCCGGCGGGAGGGCCGTATACCCGCGTGGCGATGCGGTTTGAGCCCAGTCTCGGAAAGATGGATTACCGGCGCGTTGTCAAATATACGTTTCTGGATAACTGTGATTATAATGATGTCTGCAAAGCGTACCGCAGTGATGTGGACGAGCAGGGGCGCCTGCGCACCCTGGAGGAAAAGGCTGTCAGGAATCCTTCCGTCAACAGACTGATCGGCTGCGCGTTTATGCACAAAGGTATCAAGACGTTTGTGCAGCCGGATTCGGAATTCTTTGATCCGGAGAATCCGGAAAAAAATAATCATCTGACCACCTTTGCCAGAAGGGAAGAAGAGATACGCAGGCTGCATGATCTCGGAGTGGAAAAGCTGTACCTTCATCTGGACGGATGGGCAGAGCCGGGGTATGATAACCGCCATCCGGATTACGGACCTGCCTGTGAGGAGGCCGGAGGCTGGGAAGGAATGAAGTCTCTGGCGGATACGATGCATGCGTGCGGATATTTGTTCGGAATCCATGATCAGTACCGGGATTACTATCTGTCAGCACCCAGCTTTGATGAGAACCTCGCCTGCCGCCTGCCGGACGGGACGATTCCGAAGCATCGGAGATGGGCGGGAGGACCGCAGTCCTATCTGTGCGCAACTCAGGCCCCGTATTTTGTAAAGAGAAACTTTGAGGAACTTGCAAAGCACGGCATTTCCCTGGACTGTGCATATCTGGATGTATTTACCTGCAATGAAGGAGATGAATGCGCCAATCCGATGCACCGCATGACCAGAAGAGACTGTTATGACGAGCGCTGCCGCTGTTTTGAATATCTGCTGAAAAACGGAATTCTGCCGAGCTCGGAGGAGGTCAACGACTGGGCGGTCCCAAGTCAGGTATTCTGCCATTATGCACCGCAGGAATTCATGATGCATGAGCCGGGGACACCGAAGCAGGGGCTGCCGGTGCCGCTTTATAACCTGGTTTACCATGACTGCGTCATCCAGCCGTGGATGATGGATAAGGTAAGCGAAGAGGAGGATTACATGCTGTACGCGCTGCTGAACGGAGGAGCGCCCTACCTGGTAAGAGACGCCGCGTACCCTGACATTGACGGAGCCTTTGATTCCGGAGTCGAGATGAGCATGGAGGAGCAGATCGACAGATGCAGAATCGTATGTGAATTCCATGAAAAGGTCGGCAAGTGTGAGATGTTGCGCCACGAATTTGTAAACGGAAATCCCGGAATACAGAAGACGACATTCTCAAACGGAGCTGCCGTTGTGGTGGATTTTGAGAAACAGACGTATGAAATACTTGGAAAAGCTTTTGAATCAGAGCAGACGTTTGAAAACCGTGATTGTGATAGAACAGGATCTTCTGGGACAAAGCAGGGAGGAAAAGACGCTTGCAGGACCATTCGCATGCGCTGTCAGAGAAATGAAACTTCCGTTTCAGGTTTAAAATATTCAGGGACAGATCAGCGCGGAGAATATGATGGCTGTGTTTAAGACTATTGAGGATTTTGATAACCATTAAATCAAGCTCGGCAAATGAGTAAGATCAGTTTGCCGAAAGAGGGCTTTTCTGTTGTAAGGCAGGTCGTTTCATGGTACGATATAAATATAAATATTGGCAGATGAAAGGATGATAACAGTGACAGCCGTAAAATTTTATGACGAAATCAAAGATGAGCTGATTAAATTTGCTGTTATAATTGCGAAAACGGATGGAAGATTTGTTTTCTGCAAACATAAAGACAGGAATACGCTGGAAGCTCCGGGAGGACACAGAGAACCGGGAGAGGAGATTGAGGAGACGGCCAGAAGAGAATTATGCGAGGAAACAGGAGCGGAAGCCTATGAGATTACCCCGATTTGCGCATACTCTGTAACAGCAGAGGACAACTTTGGCGTCAGGGAAACATTCGGCATGTTATACTATGCAGAAATCAGAGCATTTGAGGGAGTGCTGCATTGTGAAATTGAAAAGACAGTTATTATGGACAAGCTTCCGGATAATTGGACCTATCCTGACATACAGCCTGAGCTGATAAAAGAGGCCGGGAGAAGGGGATATAGTATATGACGGCAGTGCAGAAAAATAAACAGGGAGGTAACGTATATGAGAAATATTGAGAGAATTGCGGAATTTTTAAAGCAGGCGCAGACATATTATCTTGCGACAACGGAGGGCGATCAGCCGAGAGTGCGCCCGTTTGGAACGATACATATTTTTGAGGGGAAGCTCTATATCCAGACTGGAAAGGTAAAAGATGTCTCAAAGCAGCTTATGGCAAATCCAAAAGCTGAGATTTGCGCATTTAAAGACGGCGAGTGGATTCGCGTTGCAGGCACTCTTGTGGAGGATGACAGAGTCGAAGCAAGGCAGTCCATGTTGGATGCTTATCCGTCGCTTCAGAACATGTATGCCGCAGATGACGGGAATACACAGGTATTCTGCTTCGAGAGCGGAACGGCGACAATCAGCTCCTTCACTCACGCGCCGGAGATTCTGGAATTCTGACAAAGGCTAAGGAGATAAGCGTGCCGTTTACCAGAGAAAGCTGGAAGGGAAGAATGAAGACCTGCCGCGGAATCGGCGCTTCGTTCACAGAAAAGAAATTTCCATGTGGGATAAGGAGAAATACGCTTATGAAAAGAACAATTCATGTTACGGCAAGAGAACCGCAATACATTGTAAATACAGACGTCACATTTGCCCAGGTCTCTGACTGGTTCGGACATATGACGCGGGATCTGAAGCTTGATATTGTGTATCCTGAGCAGGGGGACAGGAAAAGCCCCTGTATTATATGGATCTGCGGAGGCGCATGGCGGCAGATGCGTACCAGCGCGCATCTTGCGTATCTGTGCGGTCTGGCACGCCGGGGCTTCGCAGCGGCGAGCGTGGAGTACCGTACCAGCAACGAGACGACGTTTCCTGGACAGCTTGAGGATATCAAAGCTGCGATTCGGTATCTGCGCGCACATGCCGGTCAGTACGGGATTGACACGGAGCGCTTTGGAGTGATGGGGGAGTCTGCGGGCGCACATCTGGCGGCATTGGCGGCGTGTACCGGAGAACTGCCGGAGTATGAGAAAGGGCAATATTTGGAATATCCAAGCAGTGTACAGGCGGCATGCTGCTGGTATCTTCCGGCTGATCTGAGCGGTCTGATTTCCCGGACTCCGAAAGAACGTCAGGCAGCGACACCGGAAGCTCTGCTGATCGGGACGAATCCAGCGCAGGATAAAGAACGTGCATGCGCAGCGTCGCCCTGCAGCTTGGTAACGGCACAGACTCCCCCGTTTTTGCTTCTGCACGGCACAGAGGATCAGACAGTGCCTTTCAGCCAGAGTGAGCAGATGTATGATGCATTGATGCTTGCGGGAGTTGATGCGGAGCTGGTTGCAATAGACGGAGCGCAGCATGCGGGAATTGAATTCTTTCAGAGAGAGGTCTGGGATATTATCCGTGAGTTTTTTAAGAAGAAGCTGAAATAGATAAAATATAGAGGGTGCCTGGAAACAGACAGTCCCAAACAGGGGAGGCAGCAGCTCATACGAGTCACTGCCTCCTGTATATTTATTCAGACCTCCTCGCCAGCCCGTCGGCGATATGCCGTGCCACATACACCCCGCTTGCCGATGCGTGCGAGAGCGAGTGCGTCACTCCGCTGCCGTCTCCAATGACATACAGCCCGTCGTAGCGCGTCTGCAGATTTTCGTCGATCTCGACCTCCATATTATAGAACTTCACCTCGACCCCATAAAGCAGCGTGTCGTCGTTCGCTGTCCCGGGGGCGATTTTGTCCAGGGCGTAGATCATTTCGATGATTCCGTCCAGGATACGCTTAGGCAGTACGAGGCTTAAGTCGCCCGGGGTTGCGGCAAGAGTGGGGCGGACGAGTCCCTCCTCTATGCGGGTTACGGTGCTGCGGCGTCCGCGGACCAGATCTCCGAAGCGCTGGACGATGACGCCGCCTCCGAGCATATTGGAGAGTCTTGCGATGCTCTCCCCGTATCCGTTGCTGTCCTTAAAGGGATCAGAGAAATGCTTTGATACGAGAAGTGCAAAGTTCGTGTTCTCTGTCTGCATGGACGGGGAGTCATAGCTGTGTCCGTTTGCGGTGACAATGCCGTTCGTGTTCTCGTTTACGACAAATCCGTTCGGATTCATGCAGAAGGTGCGGACATTGTCCTCGAATTTTTCCGTGCGGTATACAATCTTGCTCTCGTAGAGCTCATCCGTCAGATGAGAAAAAATCACAGCAGGAAGTTCCACACGCACACCGAGATCCACGCGGTTTGACTTTGTGGGAATATCGAGCCTGCGGCACACCTGTTCCATCCACTTGCTTCCGCTTCTGCCCACCGACACAATGCATTTCCTGCAGTCGGCGAAAGTGTCCTTGTAGTGTACCCGGAATCCGCTGCCGTTCAGAACATCCAAGGAATCGACGGGTGTGTTGAAGAAAAAGTTTACCCGGTCTTTAAGTTCGTCATACAGATGTCCAAGAACCACATAGTTTACGTCAGTGCCGAGATGACGCACGGAAGCGTTGAGCAGATTGAGTTTATTCTGCAGGCAGAGCTTCTTGAACCGCGTACCGGCTGTAGAATACAGCTTTGTGCCTTCGCCGCCGTGCGAGAGGTTGATGGAGTCGACATAGTGCATCAGCTCCAGGGCAGCCGCCTTTCCGATGTGCTCGTACAGGGTGCCGCCGAAATCGTTGGTGATATTATATTTTCCGTCAGAGAACGCCCCGGCACCGCCGAAGCCGCTCATGATGGCACAGGTTTTGCATTTTATACAGGTTTTAATTTTTTTGCCGTCTATGGGACAGCGGCGTTTTTCCAGCGGACTGCCGGCCTCAAATACGGCGATGGAGAGACTGCTGTCCTTTTGAAGCAGCTCATATGCGGAGAAAATGCCGCCCGGTCCGGCGCCGATGATGATAACGTCGTAGTTCATGTTAAGTCCTCCCTTTGGTGAGTGAAAAAACAGCGGTATCTGTATTCTAGTATAAATTTTTTTCGGGGAAACTGTCAAGGTGTATCCATGCGAAGCGCAGCCCGAACGTATGCGTTTGTGACAGTGAGACCGGAAGGCTGAATTTCTGCGCGCAAAGTGCAGAGAAAAAAACAGGATTGTACAGCGCGTCAGGGTGTTGTATACTGAACAACATAAGAATGATAGAAAGGATAGCTGCTATGACAAAAGAAGAGCTTGCGCTTGAGATCATTGAGCGACTGAAGAAGGAATATCCTGACGCCGGCTGCACGCTTGATTATGACGATGCCTGGAAGCTTCTGGTGAGTGTACGGCTCGCTGCGCAGTGCACAGATGCCCGCGTCAACGTGGTTGTGGAGGAATTGTATGCGAAGTATCCGGATGTGAATGCCCTGGCGGAGGCAGCGCCGGAAGAGATTGAGGAGATTGTGCGCCCCTGCGGGCTTGGAAAGAGCAAGGCGCGGGACATCAGTGCATGTATGCGGATGCTGCGTGATGTCTACGGCGGCAGAGTACCGGATGATTTTAATGCGCTGTTAAAGCTGCCCGGTGTGGGACGAAAGAGCGCAAACCTCATCATGGGCGATGTGTTCGGCAAGCCTGCGATTGTGACAGATACACACTGTATCCGGCTGGTAAACCGTATGGGCCTTGTAGACGGCATCAAGGAGCCGAAGAAGGTTGAGATGGCGCTCTGGAAGATCATCCCGCCCGAGGAGGGAAGCGATTTCTGCCACCGCCTGGTTTACCATGGCAGGGACGTCTGCACGGCGCGCACAAAGCCTCACTGTGAACGGTGCTGTCTTAAGGATATCTGCGCGAAAAACGGTGTGGAATAAATTTGACATTTTCTATAAAATTCCATATACTGGTAGAGGAGAAGAGCATTTGCGATTATATACAATATAATTGTGAGTGCTCTTTTCCATAAAGCAGAGAAGGGAGACGATAAAATGAGGTATACAGGTATCAAGCGTCTGGCTGCCGATATCCTGGTAGATATCGCGGGCGGAATTCTCATCGCGCTTGGAACGTATAATTTTGCTGCTGCGTCAAATTTCCCGATGGTGGGTCTTAATGGTATTGCGCTGATTTTCTATCAGCTTTTCAATACGCCTATCGGTTTGGTGGCAATGCTGTTAAATGTTCCGATCGCGATAGGCTGCTACAGGATCCTGGGAAAGGATTTTTTCGTGCGATCGATCCGGACGATCATTATAACGTCTGTGATCATGGACTGTGTGGCGCCGATGCTGCCGGTCTATACGGGGGATCGCATGCTCGCGGCTGTCTGCACGGGAATTCTTTCGGGGCTGGGATATGCTCTGATTTATATGAGAAATTCCTCCACTGGAGGCGCGGATTTCGTGATGATGTCGATTAAGGCCAAGCGTCCGCATCTGTCTCTTGGAAAGATAGCGTTTGCGACGGATTTTCTCGTGGTGCTTATCGGCGTCATTGTGGTAACGCGTGACATTGACAGCCTGATCTATGGAGCGATCATCAGCTATCTGCTGTCTATGATGGTCGACAAGGTTATGTATGGAGTGGATTCCGGAAAGATGACGCTGATCGTCACGGATTATCCGCGGGAGGTAGCTGAAAAGATTGATGAGCTCGCAGGCAGGGGCGCGACGTTTTTAAAGGCGCAGGGCAGTTATTCCGGCGAGGAGAAGGACGTTGTAATGTGCGCGTGCAATAACAAGCAGATGTTTGCAATACGAAATGCGGTTCGTCAGATTGATGCAAAAGCATTTATTATTATTATGGAATCCAACGAAGTTCTGGGCGAAGGTTTCAAAGAAGTCCCGGTATCTCCGGCGAAATAGAGAAAGTTTAGTATTAATATTCATAAAATTTCATAAAAGACTGGGAAAACTGCTGAAAATATGGTATGATATTCTGGAATTATGTATAAAACTGTCTCATGGAACGGAGGTAGAGGGATGTACAGAGAGTTATTGAGAGATGCGAAGAATATGCAGCAGACGCTCCTGAACCTGAGGCGTACGCTTCACCGGGTACCGGAGGTCGGTCTGGAACTCCCGGAGACTACAAAGGTAATCAGAAATGAGTTGGAGAGGCTTGGAATTCCGTATGAGATATTGAAAGGAAGCTCCAGCATTACGGCTGCGATAGGCGAGGGTGAACACTGCATTCTGCTGCGCGCAGATGTGGACGGGCTTCCGCTCAAAGAGCAGTCGGGTGTGCCGTTTGCTGCGACCAATGGCTGTATGCATGCCTGCGGACACGATATGCACGCGGCCGCGCTCCTCGGGGCCGCCGCGCTTTTGAAGGAAAGGGAGGCTAAGCTTGGAGGCAGGGTGGTACTTCTGTTTCAGACAGGGGAAGAGACGTATAATGGGGCTTTTCGCGTGCTCTCGGACGGGCTTTTGGAGGAATCCGGTGCGGAGGCGGCGTTTTCCCTGCAGGTTATGCCGCAGCTTCCGCTGAACTATATTCTGTACGGAGATAACCCCATGGCGTCTGTATACGGCTTTCGGATTACTGTAAAGGGAAAGGGCGGCTATGGCACCGCTCCGGAGGCGTATATTGACCCGATCAATACAGGTGTGCATATCTATCTGGCGCTCCAGGAGCTGATTGCAAGGGAGTGCCCGCCGTCACGCGAGGCAGTATTGACGATCGGGCAATTTTCTGCCGGAACCGCGTCGAATATCCTGCCTGATACAGCCGTTCTCTCCGGAACACTGCGCACGTTTGACGAACAGACGAAGAAGCAGCTTGTCCGCCGCATCGCGGAGGTCGCGCAGGGCGTTGCGGCTGTTTACCGTACCGAAGCAGTGCTGGAGGAGCTTGCGGATGTACCGGTACTGACCTGCAACAGGAGGATGAATGAGGAGATCGGAAGAGATATTCGCCAGATGAACCGGGAGTTTAATGTGTGGGGTAAGTTCCATGTGATGTCCTCTGAGGATTTTGCATTTATTGCGAGAAGAGTTCCGTCCGCGTACTTCGCCGTGGGCGCTGCGGTGGATAACTGTGACAGGACTTTCGGCAGGCATAATCCCAATGTGGTATTCCATGAAGATGCACTTCCCACTGCGGCGGCGGTCTATGCGTGCGCCGCACAGGGATGGCTTGAGAGAAGAAATCACGCAGCAGAGACGTTTGGCATTTATCAGAAGGAAGGCAGCTGCTGCATCAGCGGGAACTGAGGCGAAAGCGGTTTCTGTGAAATTCAAGAACTCCCTCATCACGCAGTTTCCCCAGTGCCGTGGAGAGAGCGCTTCTGTCCACGGCGAGATAGTCCGCGAGCTGCTGTCGGCTGAATGGAATTGTGAATTCCGCACTTTTGGCCAGCTGGGACTGGGCGGACAGGTAATTTAATAGTTTTTCCCTCAGCGAGCGCTGGGAGGTAATCTGCAGCTTCTGTGTGAGCTGCAGATTTTTTTCTGCCAAGGCGCTTAAGAGATTCTGAATAAGATGCGTGTGAAAGGAACAGGCATTGCTGCAGGACGTCATCACCCGGTGTACATCAAGCCAGAGAACCTCACAGTCAGAATCCGCCTGGGCGTTTACTGCGGAAGTGTTCCCCAGGCAGGCGTACGTCTCGCCGAACATCTCTCCGGGCTGCGCTTTTGCGAGAATTGTGCGGTTTCCCCAGAAGTCTTCGCGCAGCAGAACAACAGCGCCCGAGAGTACGATACCCAAAGATGAGAGAGGGTCGCCGATCCGAAGCAGAAAGGAGCCCTTGGGATAGCAGCGGCTGGAAGCTCCGAGACAGTGCAGCATATCGAAAAGCTCCTGCTTCTGAATGCCGCGAAATAATGTTGTATTCCTGAGAATGGGATAAAAATTGTCCATAAAACACCTCATATGTTGTAAAAACAACAGATTATTTTGGCTTATTATACTATACTAAACGCGTCAGAGCAAGAGAGAAAGGAGATATCAATGATCAGAAGAATCATTACGATCGACAGGGATAAATGTACGGGATGCGGGCTGTGTGCAGACGCCTGTCACGAGGGAGCGATCGGAATTCGTGATGGAAAGGCTGTACTGCTGAAGGAGGATTACTGCGACGGTCTGGGAGACTGTCTGCCTTCCTGCCCGGTCAATGCGATTTCCTTTGAAGAGCGGGAGGCGAGAGCGTACGATGAGAAGGCGGTTCAGGAGCATCTGCGGACAAGGGACAAAGGTCCGAGACTGCAGAACTTCCCAATTCAATTAAAACTTTTGCCGGCTGCGGCGCCGTATTATAATGGAGCGAGTATTCTTCTGGCAGCGGACTGCACGGCGTTTGCATATGCAAAGTTTCATGAAAAATTCATGGGAGAGCGGCTGACGATGATTGCGTGTCCGAAGCTTGACGGAGTGGATTATTCACGAAAACTGGCAGGTATATTGAAAAATCATGATGTGAAGGACGTTACGGTGGTGCGCATGGAAGTTCCTTGCTGCGGCGGGCTGGTGCGCATGGCGGAGGAGGCCGTATTGGAGTCGGGAAAAGAAATCCCGGTCAATGTATGTATTATTTCAACGAGAGGAGAGTATAAATAATGTTTTGTTTTCAGTGCGAACAGACAGCAGGATGTGTGGGATGTACAGGAAAAGCGGGAGTGTGCGGGAAGAGCGCAAAAACAGCAGAATTACAGGATGAGCTGACAGGTGCTCTGATTGCCCTTGCGAAGGCGGCATATGCGCAAAAGGTTACAGAGGACGTGCCGGTGCTGATGATGAAGGGGTTGTTTATGACAATCACGAACGTAAACTTCGATGACGAGGCGATTTCGGACATGATTCAGGAAGTGTACCGCGCGACTGAGAAAAATGTGCCGGACTGTGCATCCTGTGAGTCGCCGTGTGGAAAAATCTCACCATATAATATGAATGAGCTGTGGCAGGATGACGAGGATATCCGCTCTTTGAAATCCCTGATACTCTTCGGAGTGCGCGGAATAGCCGCATATGCATATCATGCACATGTGCTGGGATATACAGACGAGAGAGTCACGAAGTTTCTGTATAAGGGACTTGCAGCCGTTGGGGAGTATCTTGAGATGGATGATCTGCTCCCTGTTGTGATGGAGACAGGAGAGGCTAATCTGATCTGCATGGAGCTGCTGGAGCGCGCAAACACCGAGAGTTATGGAATCCCGGCGCCGGCACAGGTGTCCATGAAGGTAGAAAAGGGACCGTTTATTATTGTGACAGGGCATGATCTCAGGGATTTAAAGATGCTTCTGGAGCAGACAGAAGGAAAGGGAATTAATATCTACACGAACGGTGAAATGCTTCCGGCTCATGCATACCCGGAACTCAGAAAGTATCCGCATTTGAAAGGGAATTTCGGAACCGCGTGGTTCCGTCAGAGAGAGGAGTTCGACGCAGTACCGGCTCCGGTGCTGTACACGACAAATTGCCTGATGCCCCCGAAGGCGAGCTACAGTGACCGTATTTTTGCTGCAAATGCGGTGGGATATCCAGGAATGCAGAGGATTGGAGAGGATAAGGACTTTACGCCGGTGATCAATAAGGCTCTGGAATTGGGCGGCTATGACGAGGACCGCGAGTTTACGGGAATCAACGGCGGAAAGACTGTGGCGACGGGATTTGGAAAGCATACCATTCTCTCACTGGCCGATAAAGTTGTGGAGGCAGTGAAAGCGGGAGATATCCGTCATTTCTTCCTGGTTGGCGGCTGCGACGGATACCGTGGAGAGAGGAGTTATTACACAGAGTTTATAAAGCAGGCGCCGAAGGACACGGTGATCCTCACGCTCGCCTGCGGGAAATACCGCTTTAACGATATGGATTTGGGCGACATCGGCGGAATTCCGCGTCTTCTTGACATGGGACAGTGCAACGATGCATATGGCGCTATCCAGGTGGCGCTTGCGCTTGCTGAGGCATTTCAGTGTTCTGTCAATGAACTGCCTCTGACGCTGGTGCTTTCCTGGTATGAACAGAAGGCGGTAAGTATTCTGCTGAGCCTGCTGCATCTGGGGATTAAGAATATATATCTGGGACCGACGATACCGGCGTTCCTTTCCCAAAATGTACTGAACTATCTGGTGGAAAAATTCGACATCCATCCGGTGAGTACACCGCAGGAGGATCTTGCAGAGATTTTAAAATAAAGAAAACGGCGCAGTGATCTTCTGCGCCGTTTTCTCCGCTGCCTGGAAGCATACAAAAACAGGTATGTACCTAAGGTGCATACCTGTATCTCATCAGTGCCCAAAGCCGGAATCGAACCAGCGACACGAGGATTTTCAGTCCTCTGCTCTACCAACTGAGCTATCTGGGCTTGGTCTGCTTTTGAAACCTCTGTTATACTATCATAATTTTCCATTCAATGCAAGAACTTTTTGAAAAAAATTGTAACAATGCAGCTGCGCTGAAGCGTTACATGCAAAAATTCATGGGAAATGGTCCACGGCGATGGGGTTTCAGCGCTACCGAATCATTTTCTTGCAGTCTGCAAATATATGGGCTGATCCGGCTGAAGTATAATAAAAAAATTTATGTGTGCTATATTTTATTGAACTTCTGCGTGGTTTTTGATATGATGGAGCATAGGAAATAGCGGTACGAATTGTGCCGGGAAAAACAGGAGGCAAGGTATTATGTTTGATGTAACTGCATTAGGAGAAGTGCTGATCGATTTTACCCCGTGCGGAAAATCTGAGGCGGGTATGAATTTATTTGAGCAGAATCCGGGAGGAGCTCCGGCGAATGTGCTGGCAGCGCTGTGTAATCTTGGATTTAAGACGGCATTCATCGGAAAGGTCGGCGACGATATGCACGGAGCGCTGTTAAAAGATACGCTCGACAAAGCGGGAATTGACACCGAGGGACTGATCGTGGACGATACGGTATTTACTACCCTGGCGTTTGTATCTCTGAAGGATGGCGAGAGAACATTCTCATTCGCGAGAAAGCCGGGGGCTGACACGCAGTTAAGACCGGAAGAGGTAAAGGAAGAGATCGTGAAGAACACCAGGATCTTTCACTGCGGTTCTCTGTCCCTGACAGACGAGCCTGCGAGAAGTGCGACGTTCCATGCGATCAAAATGGCAAAGGAGTCCGGAGCTTTCATCTCCTACGACCCGAACTACCGCGCACCGCTCTGGAACAGCGTGGAGGAAGCAAAGGCTCAGATGCGCTCTGTGATTCCCTACGCAGACATTATGAAGATCTCTGATGAGGAGACCGCGCTGCTGACCGATTACAGCGATCCGAAGGAGGCCGCACAGGCGCTGCTTGACCAGGGAGTAAAGTGTGTTGTCGTGACGCTTGGCAAGGACGGCGCCCTCATGAAGACGGCCCAGATTGAGATCGTGGAGAAGGGTAAGGAGCGCAAAGTTGTGGACACTACGGGTGCAGGCGATTCCTTCTGGGGAGGTATTCTGTCCAGATTTGCGAAGGACGGGACAAATCCGGCGGAAATTACTGAGGAAAAAGCACGTGAGTATGTACGCTTTGCAAACGCCGTAGCCGGACTGTGTGTGGAGAAGAGGGGCGCAATCCCTGCAATGCCGACACTTGAGCAGGTTCTGGCTGAATTATGAGAGTCCTTTTGACTGCGGTAAATGCAAAATATATTCATTCCAATCCGGCGGTGTATGACCTTCAGGCATATGCCGCCAGATTTGGGCAAAAGGCAGAGCTGGCGGAGTTTACGATTAATCAGCCCAGAGATGAGATCCTGAGAGGGATCTATCTGGCGAATCCCGACGTGCTCTGCTTTTCCTGCTATATATGGAATATCTCGTTTGTGCGGGAGCTGATTGCTGATGCGGCAAAGATCCTGCCGGAAACGGAGATCTGGGTCGGCGGACCGGAGGTTTCCTATGACGCAGGAAGATTTCTTGAGGAGAATCCCGCTGTGCGGGGTGTCATGATGGGGGAGGGAGAACAGACCTTTCTTGAACTGACACAGTATTATGAAAAGGGTTATAAAGCGCTTGAAGATATAAAAGGGATCACCTTCCGCACAGGAAAAGGAGAAATTATCTCGACGGGTTGGCGCGAAGTGATGGACTTAAGCGAGGTGCCGTTTCCATATGAAAATCTGGAAGGCTTTGAACACAGAATTATTTACTATGAGTCAAGCAGAGGCTGCCCGTTTCAGTGCAGCTACTGTCTCTCATCCGTCGATAAGCGGCTCCGCTTCCGGGATATGAGGCTTGTTAAGCGTGAGCTTATGCTGTTTCTCAAACATAAAGCTGCGCAGGTGAAGTTTGTAGACAGAACATTTAACTGCAGAAAGGAGCATTCAAGAGAAATTTGGAACTTTCTTGCTGAACACGACAACGGTATCACGAATTTTCATTTTGAGATAGCGGCGGACCTGCTTGAAAAAGAGGATTTTGAGATATTTTCACGAATGCGTCCCGGGCTGATACAGCTCGAAATTGGTGTACAGAGCACCAATCTGGATACGTTGAGAGAAATTCACAGGAGTATGAATTTTACAAAGGTAGCAGCAGCAGTGCGCACCGTACAGGCCAACCGGAACATCCATCAGCATCTCGATTTGATTGCAGGACTTCCAATGGAAAATTATGAGAGTTTTGCGCGTTCATTTGCGGATGTGTATGCGCTTCGTCCGCAGCAGCTTCAGCTTGGATTTCTGAAGGTGCTTAAGGGTTCCTATATGCATGAACACACAGATCAATACTGCTGTCTGTACAGCGGCAGTGAGCCCTATGAGGTGCTTTCGACGAAATGGCTTCCCTACAGTGATATTTTGAAGCTGAAATCCGTGGAGGAAATGGTGGAGGTCTATTATAACAGCGGACAGTTCCAGGCGACAATTCTTGCTGCGGAACTCCGGTACGAGAATCCGTTTTCCCTGTACGAGGAATTGGGGGAATTTTACGAGAAAAAATCGTATGAAAATATTTCTCACAATAGAATCCGCCGCTATGAGATCTTGCTGGAATTTCTCATTGAAAAGGAGCCTGAGCGGCGGGATGAGTATCGGCAGATTCTGACGTTTGATGCCTATGCGCGGGAAAATTTAAAAAGCCGTCCCGCATTTGCCCCGGCGCCGGAGCATAAAGAGGGGATGCGTGCCTTCTATAAATGGGAGGAAGCGCACAGAAGATATCTGCCGGAGTATGTGCAGTATGACTGGAAGCAGCTGAGCAAGATGACACACATCGAATATTTTACAGTACCGATTCCGGCGATGCCTAATACGTATGAGCAGAACGGCGGATATTTTTTGCTCTTTGATTATCGCTGCCGTGATCCGCTGACATATAATGCGCGCTGTGCCGTTGTGCCGGTGCATCTGACAGAACAGGGAGAGTGACATGGCTGCAAAGAGAACGAAGGAAATCCTCGCACTTCTGGATGAGGTGTATACGAGGGAATATAAATGCTATCTGAATCACAAAAATGCGGGGCAGCTTTTGATTGCCACGATACTGTCCGCGCAGTGTACGGACGCGAGGGTAAATATTGTGACAGAGACGTTGTTTGAGAAGTATCCGGATATGCAGTCGTTTGCGGATGCTGACCTGGCTGAGCTTGAGCGGGATATCAGGCCTACGGGTTTTTACCATAATAAAGCAAAGAATATCATCGGCTGCGCGAAGAAGATTGTGGAGGAGTACGGCGGAGAGGTTCCAAATAGCCTGGAAGCACTCACGAGCCTGCCTGGTGTGGGACGTAAAACTGCAAATGTAATCCGGGGAAATATTTTTCACGAGCCGAGCATCGTTGTGGACACGCATGTAAAGCGTATTTCCAGGAGGCTGGGGCTTACGAAGGAGGAAGACCCGGAGAAGATCGAGTACGAGCTGATGAAAGTTTTGCCAAAGGATCACTGGATTTTGTATAATATCCAGATCATCACATTCGGCAGACAGATCTGCTTTGCCAGAAGCCCGAAGTGCAGCGAATGCTTTCTGACAAAAAACTGTCGGGAATACGGCAAAGAGAAAGGAAAGAAGACGAAATGACAGAGCAATATATCGTGCTGGACCTTGAGACGACCGGACTCTCACCCAGAGATGACCGGATTCTTGAGATTGGGGCGGCTAAAGTCATGAACGGCTGCGTGCAGGAGGTATATCAGACCTTTGTGGATCCGCGGATGAAGATTCCTGAGCGTATCACAGAGCTTACCGGGATCACGGACGAGATGGTGTCCGGGCAGAGAAGCAACGAACAGGCAGTGCGGGAGCTTATACAGTTTTGCGGAGAACTGCCGCTTCTGGGCCATAATATTCTCTTCGACTATGGTTTCTTAAAGCACAGTGCGGTTAACCTGGGCATTCCGTTTGAAAGAAATGGAATCGACACGCTGAAGATCGCCAGGGAGCTGCTCCCGGCGGAGGAGAAGAAGAGCCTTGAGGCGCTCTGCGGCAGATTTGCAATTTCCAGAGAACACGCGCACAGGGCATTGGATGATGCTCTGGCAACACATGAGCTATATCAGGCTCTGGTGCATATCTGTCCGAAAGAGAAGGAATCTCTCTTTGCACCGAGTCCTTTGGTTTGCCGTGTGAAACGGCAGGGAGACATCACCCCGGCGCAGAAGGGGTACTTGAAGGATCTGGTAACTTATCATAAGATAGAACTGGAGATCGACCCGGAGAGCCTGACCAAGAACGAGGCATCCCGGCTGATCGATAAAATCATTCTGAATTATGGAAGAATCAGGAGGTGAGACAGGGATGATGGATCCGAGAAAAAATAAGGCACGAAGAGCGGTTGCGGGTGTGATCGCGATTCTTCTGATTGTTATTATGGTCGTGAGCATGCTGTCGAGTATCTGGATGTAAATCGCTGACAGGAAAGAGAGAACTGAAGTTATTATGAAGATGGGAAAATTATCGGAGTCAGTGATGAGCCGCTCCGTTTTAAAACAGATTCACCGCAGAAGTAAGGATGTGCTTGCGGGGGCGTCGGCTGGACGGGACTGCGCAACGATCGCAGCAAATGAAAAGGAGGCTGTTGTGTTCGCTTCAGCGCCTGTGACCTGTGCTTCTGTGAGACCGGCGGGCTACGGCATCCATGCGGCAGTTAACAACGTGGCGGCATCCGGGGCAAGGCCGGCGGGTGTAATGCTGACAATTCTGCTTCCGCCTGAGATACAGGAGGAGGAGCTTCGCAGTATGATGCAGGATGCAGAGCGCACATGTGAGATGCTGGGAATTGAGATCCTGGGGAGTTATCCTGCCGTTACAGGCGCAGTGTGCCGTCCGGTACTTTCCGTTTCCGGAGTAGGAAAGGTGAAAAAGGATGCTCTGCTGCAGGCAGGCAGGGCAAAGTCGGGACAGGAGATCGTTATAACAAAATGGATAGGCATAGAAGCGACTGCGCTCCTTGCCTCTGAGCGGGAGGAGGAGCTGAAAAAACGTTTTCCGGCGGAACTCGTGGAAGCAGCAGAAGCGTTTGCGGAATATCGCAGTGCGGTGAAGGAGGCGTCTATAGCAGCAGACTGCGGCGTTAAAGCAATGTATGATCTCTCTGAGGGCGGCATTTTCGCGGCGCTCTGGGAGATGGCATCAGCGGCTGGCGTGGGAATGGACATCGATCTGAAGAAAATTCCTATCCGTCAGGAGACAGTGGAAATCTGTGAATATTTCGGCGTGAATCCGTATCAGATCTTATCTTCCGGCTCCATGATGATTGCTGCAGACAACGGCTGGGCACTCGTGCGCGAACTTGAAAAGTCCGGTATACCGGCTGCCGTGATCGGTACATTTACCTCTGGAAATGACAGAATCATCCGAAACGGAGAGGATCGCCGCTATCTGGATAAGCCGCAGACGGATGAAATATATAAGGTGATGGGACAGGAGATAAAAACATGTCAAAACTGAATATTGTATTATTTGAGCCGGAAATACCGGCAAACACCGGAAATATCGGAAGAACCTGCGTAGCGACCGGAACGCGGCTGCATCTGATTGAACCGCTCGGCTTCCGCCTGGATGAGAAGTCACTGCGCCGCGCGGGTATGGATTACTGGCATAAGCTGGATGTCACGCGCTATATTGATTATAATGATTTCCTGGAAAAGAATCCCGGGGCCAAGATTTATATGGCGACCACAAAGGCGCCAAAGGTCTATACGGACGTCGCTTTCGAGGAGGACTGCTATATTATGTTCGGCAAAGAGAGCGCGGGAATCCCGGAGGAGATTCTTCTTGAAAATCAGGAACGCGCCATCCGAATCCCGATGAACGAGGAAATTCGCTCCCTGAACCTGGGAAATTCAGTCGCGATCGTACTGTACGAGGCGCTGCGGCAGCAGAATTTTGAGAACATGCAGCTGCAGGGGAAACTGACGAAATATGATTGGCGATAGAAAGAGGGATAAGAAGCTGTCCCTTGGAAAGAAAGATAAATAATAGTAAAAAGTAGATGGTGTATACAGGTATGCCACCTACTTTTTTGCTTTGTGTTACATTCGCGAAAAACATGAATGTTGAAAAATAATAAAAAATGTCAAAAAGGGGATTGACGAATAGAAAAACACGTGGTATTATATGGAAGCTCTCACGGAGCGGGGAACGCTTCCGGAGATGAGCAAAAGAAATTGAAAAAAGTGCTTGACAAACAGGAAAGCACATGATAAAATATCAGAGTTGTCGCGAAAGAGCGACAAACACGAAAAACAAAAAAGTTAAAAAAGTTCTTGACAAGCACAAAACGATATGATAAAATAT
>CALWSC010000063.1 GCA_944384105.1 uncultured Lachnospiraceae bacterium
CAAAAATCACAGGGGAGGCAGTGACTCGTATGAGTTACTGCCTCCCCTGTTTAGGACTATCTATTTCCCGACAGCCCCGAGCTGAACTGCAGAGGCGATTTTTACTGATAAATGCCGTTGACTGTGACGTCGAACACCGCATCCTTTCCGCTCAGCTCTTCACTGGAGTAATTATCCGGGAAAGTAACCTCCACACGGATCTGATCTCCGGGATGGCTGCCGATGAGCTGTTCCTCAAAATCATCGATATAAGAGCCGGAGCCGATGACCAGATCTGCACCGTTACCGTCGGTGCTGCCGCCGTCAAATGCTGTGCCGTCCACTGTGCCCACATAGTCGATATTCACGGTATCGCCGTCCTGGACAGCGAGGGAAGAGTCCGTGGAAAGCCCGGTGTCCTCCGGGGATGCGCTTTCTTCTGACTGTGCAGTCTCTTCCTGTGATTTTTCTCCGGAACGCCGTACTGTGTCGAAGACTATGGCAAAGACCAGTAGCACGACGGCTAAAGCCGGAAGGAAGTATTTCAGGAAGGACTTCACTTTCCGAAGCCGCTCCTGTTTCCGACGTTCCCTGGCGCGCTGCTGCTGCGCCAGCTTTTTGTTTTCTTTTTTCATTCGTTCCTCCTTGATAAGATAGTATTTGTCCTTCGGGATAATACCGTTCCGGCATTCTCGGACAGTTACCGTAATTTTACCAGATAAATGTGGAAAAACTGTGATACGTGGGAAAATCTGCGCTTTACATCCGGCTTTTTGGGTGGTATTCTGTGAAAAACAAAACGGGAGTGAGGCAAGGTTATGCATCAGGAGCTATTGGATAAATTAAGGCAGATCACGAAGGAGGAACAGCGTATCCTGGACGGGGAACGGCAGGTCGAGCGGGAGCTTTACACTTCCGGAGAGGATTTCACAGTAGACAGCCGAAAGATGCTTGAGGAGGGAGAGCTGATCACCGTGCGCACGCACACGCGGTTCATCCACTTCCCTGAGCACCGGCACAATTATGTGGAGGTGATTTACGTCTGTCAGGGAGCGATCACCAATATCATCGACAGCCGGGAGGTAGTGATCCGGCAGGGTGAGCTGCTGTTCTTAAATCAGTATACCCGCCATGAGATCCTGCCTGCAGGAGAGGAAGATATCGCGATCAATTTTATCATTCTCCCGGAGTTTTTTGATGTGGCTTATACAATGATCGGAAGAAATAATGTGCTCGCAGACTTTCTGGTCGATGTGCTGCGCCAAGATGCAGACCGGGGAGAGTATCTGCATTTCAAGGTATCCGGAGTGCTGCAGATTCAGAATCTGCTGGAGAATATGATCTACTCTCTTGTGACAGGACAGGAGAATCAGAAGCGGATAAATCAGACAACGATGGGGCTGTTATTCCTTTATCTGGTTGACTCCGTACAGTATGTGGAGATGCGCTTGCCCGATCAGTATGACAATATGATCGCCATGACGACGCTCGATTATATAGAGCAGAATTACCGAACCGCCACACTCACCGAGCTGTGTACAAAGCTGCACCTCCCGATGCATGCATTAAGCCGCATGGTCAAAAAGAG
This sequence comes from uncultured Lachnospiraceae bacterium, assembly GCA_944384105.1. Taxonomy (GTDB): domain Bacteria; phylum Bacillota; class Clostridia; order Lachnospirales; family Lachnospiraceae; genus Egerieimonas_A. The sequence goes on from CALWSC010000063.1 coordinate 1,568, forward strand.
TACGGGATTTAATTTTAAGGAACTGCTCCAGCGCAAGCGCCTGAATAAGGCGGTGGCGCTTATGTGCGATACCGATCTGCCGATCAGCGATATCATTGCCGCCGTGGGATATGAAAACAGCAGCTACTTCCACCGGGTTTTCCGTGAGCGCTATCACATGACGCCGAGAAACTTCAGAGTGAAATATAAGCAGGGAGAGAAAGTGCGGATATAAACAGATAAGGTACCGCAGAGGTTTGTCAACTCTGTCGGTTTCTGATACCGGAAGCATTCAGCAATGGAAAGCTTCCGGTATTTACATTTCTATTGCCATCTCGTGCACCATCATGTAGAATATCCTTGATTACACAGAAAAATCCGGCAGGGCGTATGCCCTGCCCAGAAAGGGTATAGATTTATGAGTATATTAAATGTGGAACATCTGTCCCACGGCTTCGGGGACCGCGCGATCTTCAATGATGTGTCTTTCCGCCTGTTAAAGGGCGAGCATATCGGACTCGTAGGCGCGAACGGGGAGGGAAAATCAACCTTTATGAATATCGTCACCGGAAAACTGATGCCCGATGAGGGAAAAGTCGAATGGGCTAAGAACGTCCGGGTGGGATATCTGGATCAGCACAGTGTGCTGGAGAAGGGAATGACGGTCCGGGATGTGCTGAAGTCCGCTTTTTCGTGGCTTTTTGAGATGGAAGAGAAGATGAACGATATCTGTGACCGCATGGGAGAGGCATCTCCGGAGGAGATGGAGACGATGCTTGAGGAGCTTGGGACGATTCAGGACATGCTGACGATGCACGATTTTTACATCATTGATTCCAAGGTGGATGAGGTTGGCAGAGCGCTGGGTCTGGACGCGATCGGCATGGATAACGATGTGACGGAACTCTCCGGAGGTCAGAGAACCAAGGTGCTGCTGGGCAAGCTGCTTTTGGAAAAGCCGGATATTCTGCTGCTCGACGAGCCGACGAACTATCTGGATGAGCAGCACATCAGCTGGCTGACGCGATATCTGCAGGAGTATGAGAATGCTTTTGTGCTGATCTCGCATGATATACCGTTCCTGAACAGTGTGGTGAACATCATTTATCACATGGAGAATCAGGAACTGAACCGCTATGTGGGGGATTACGATAAATTTCAGGAGGTTTATGCGGTGAAGAAAGCACAGCTCGAGGCAGCATACCGCAGGCAGCAGCAGGAGATCAGCGAGCTCAAGGATTTTGTCGCGAGGAACAAGGCGCGTGTGGCAACGAGAAATATGGCGATGTCCCGCCAGAAGAAGCTGGATAAGATGGATATCATTGAACTGGCACAGGAGAAGCCCAAACCGGAATTTCATTTCCGCGAGGCGAGAACTTCCGGCAAACAGCTCTTTGTCACGAAGAATCTCGTCATCGGCTACGAGGAACCCCTTTCCAGAGAGCTGAATTTGGAAATGGAGCGTGGAGAGAAAGTTGCCCTGGTGGGAGCCAACGGTATTGGAAAGACGACGCTGTTAAAGAGCATCCTGGGGCTGATCCGGCCTCTGTCCGGCTATGCGCAGCTCGGGGAGTATCTGCATATCGGGTATTTCGAGCAGGAGAGCGATACGAAGAATACCTCAACCTGCATCGAGGAGCTGTGGAAAGAGTTTCCCTCCTACACGCAGTATGAGATCCGTTCCGCGCTGGCGAAATGCGGTCTGACAACGAAGCACATCGAGAGCCAGGTGCGCGTGCTCTCCGGAGGAGAGCAGGCAAAGGTGCGTCTCTGCAAGCTGATAAATAAGGAGACGAATCTGCTGGTACTCGACGAGCCTACAAACCATCTGGACGTGGATGCCAAGGAGGAACTGAAACGGGCGCTCAGAGAGTATAAGGGGAGCATTCTCATGGTATGCCACGAGCCGGAGTTTTATGAGGACATTGCGACGAGTGTATGGGACTGTTCCGAGTGGACAACCAGAATCTTATAGTGTAAAATGGAGAAATAGATGAACTATAAAATTATCATTCAGTACGACGGAACCAGATACGACGGCTGGCAGAAGCAGGGAAACACATCACAGACGATTCAGGGAAAGCTTGAAGCGGTGCTCTGCCGCTATGCCGGAGAGAAGACGGAGGTTCACGGCGCGGGGAGAACTGACGCCGGTGTACATGCACTGGGACAGACAGCGAATTTCCATCTGGCAAAGGCAGCCGATGAGGGGGAGCTGTTGGCATATCTGAACCGGTATCTGCCGGAGGATATAGAAGTCACGGAGCTTGTGCGTGTCCCGGAAAGGTTTCACAGCCGGTTAAATGCCGCAGAGAAGACGTACCGTTACCGTGTGGAGACGGGCTGCTGCAAGCATGTTTTTGAGAGAAAGCAGATTTACCGCATGGAGGAGTGCGGCGGAATGCTTGATCAGGAGTCAATGCAGCGGGCTGCAGAGCTGTTGGAGGGTACGCATGATTTTAAGAGCTTCTGCGCGAATAAGCGCATGAAGAAATCTACGGTGCGGACGGTAAAGCGCATCGGAATTACCCGGAGGGGCACAGAGTATATTTTTGACTTCACCGGAGACGGATTCCTCTATAATATGGTGCGTATTTTAACGGGAACGCTTCTGGAGGTCGGGCTCGGCAGGAGAGACTGGCGCTCCATGGAGGAACTGCTGGAGGCAAGGGACCGCTCGCTGGCGGGATTTACCGCACCGGCACAGGGGCTTACGCTGCTGAACGTGCGGTACTGATCAGGAGGAGAATACAAGATGAGAAAATACGATTATCTAATCGTGGGAGCGGGGCTTTTCGGCGCCGTATTTGCCCACGAAGCGGGAAAAAGAGGAAAGAAATGTCTGGTGATTGAGAAGCGCAGCCATATCGCCGGAAATATTTACACAGAAGATCAAAAAGGTATCCAGGTGCACAAGTACGGCGCACATATTTTCCACACCTCGAATGAGGAGGTCTGGCAGTATGTGCAGCAGTTTGCAGAGTTTAATCATTATGTGAACTCTCCGATTGCGGTTTATAAAGACGAGCTGTACAATATGCCGTTTAATATGAACACATTCAGCAAAATGTGGGGTGTGCGAACACCCGCTGAGGCGCAGGAGAAGATCAGAAGCCAGATTGCGGATCTGAACATCAGGGAGCCGAAGAATCTGGAGGAGCAGGCGCTTTCTTTAGTGGGGCGTGACGTGTATGAGAAGCTCGTAAAGGGATACACGGAGAAACAGTGGGGACGCGATTGTAAGGATCTCCCGGCGTTTATTATCCGCCGCCTGCCTCTGCGTTTCATCTATGACAATAATTATTTCAACGATCCTCACCAGGGCATTCCGAAGGATGGATATACCGCAATGGTGCAGAACATGCTCGGCGATACACCGGTGCTGCTGAATACGGATTTCTTTGAATTTCAGAAGGCAAATCCGGATATTGCAGAAAAGACGGTGTTTACGGGTATGATTGATGAGTATTTCGGATATGAGAAGGGCGTGCTGGAGTACCGCTCCCTGAGATTTGAGGAGGAGCACCTCGACTGTCCGAATTTCCAGGGAAATGCGGTTGTAAACTATACAGAGCGAGAGGTGCCGTATACCAGAATCATAGAGCATAAGCACTTCACATTCGGGCAGCAGCCAGACACGGTAATCACGCGCGAATACCCGAAGGAATGGAAGAAGGGGGATGAGCCGTATTATCCGATAAACGATGACAAGAATACGGCTCTTTACCAGGAGTACGAGAAGCTTGCCGCGCAGCAGCCGAATGTAATCTTCGGCGGAAGGCTTGGACTGTACCGGTATTTTGATATGGATAAGGTGATAGCTGCCGCTCTTGACGCGGTGAGAAAGGAATTTGCCTGAGTATGGAGAAATATGAAGCAATGCATGCATCCTGGGAGGAGCGATATTTCCGGGAGACTGACCGGGATATGCGCAGGAGAATTCTGGAGGATGCGGCAAAAGAACAGGGGGAGACAGCGCAGATCGTGCTGTACAGAAAGCTGTGGCAGGCGCGCTACACTCCCGTGGGAAAGGAACCGAAGCACATTGACCATTTTATTCGCGGATATATGAATATGTATTATATGGCGCGCTCGCTGAAGTCTGTCTTTCGCAGAAAGGTGACGGAGAAGGAACTTGAAAGCGTGCGCGCAGACTGGATGTTTTCCTTTCTTGCCAGGCCTGAGTTTGCCGGGATTGCCGAGGAGGCGCTCTACAGGGAGTATGGAAATACGGTGCGGCTGTATCTGGAGCTGTGCTTAGAGGATAAAAGTTACGGCGCAGCTCTGTTCGGCGTCATGCGGATGAAGGATGAGAAGCTGAAAAAAAAGATTGCAGCAGATATTTACGGGACAGCCGTCCGGGTGCCGAGAGCAGCCGGAAAAGAGGAGGAGTTCTCCCTATTTTCCAGTGCTGCGCGCGATACGCTCTACGAGATGTTTCCGGAAGATCATGCGGTGTTTGAGGAAGTATTCAGTGTAAAGGAGTAAGGAAAATGAAGGTTGAGAGCTATACGTCAAGACCGCATCTGATTATCCTGGGCGGAGGACACGTGGCGCAGCCGCTGTGCCGCCTGGCGAGAGTGATGCAGTATCGGATTACGGTAATGGATGACAGGGAAGAATTCGCAAATGCGAAGTATTTTCCCGATGCTGATGAGATTATATGTGCGGATTTTTCCGAGCTTACCGCACGGATTCCTGAGGGGGAGGAGGATTATTACGTCGTCGTCACCCGGGGCCACAAAGCGGATCTGCTCTGCGTGGAGCAGATTCTGCCAAGAAAATCAGTGTATGTCGGGATGATCGGAAGCCGTGTGAAAGTGGCACATTCGAGACAGCTTCTGACAGAACACGGATTCACGGAGAATGATCAGCAGCGGCTGCACGCGCCAATCGGCATCCGGCTTGGCGGGCAGCTTCCGGAGGAGGTCGCAGTGAGTATCCTGGCGCAGATCGTGGAGGTCAAAAGCGCCAGAGAGAAGACGGTGCGCGATCCGGCGGTGGCTGCGGCACTTGAGAGAAAGACGCCGGGCGTGATGATGACGATTACAGAGAAGTCAGGCTCCGCGCCGAGAGGCGTCGGGAGCAGGATGATTGTGGCGGACGACGGAGTGTGCTACGGCAGTATCGGCGGCGGTGCGATTGAGTACCGGGCTGTGCAGGAGGCGCGAAGCGCCGAATTGCCGTATGACAGACGTTATGATCTGTCTTCACAGGACGCTGCAGATCTCGGAATGGTGTGCGGAGGATCTGTAACCGTACATTTCGAGAGAATCGTATACACAGAATAGCAGGAGGATATACCATGGGAGTACAACAGGATCTGGTACTGCGCCAGGTAAAGGATATGGAGCGGCTGCTGGCTCAGCTTCTGCTTCGGAAGGATTTTTCGGAGATTGAGGCGGCGGCGGGGGAGCTTGCGGAGAAAAAAAACGGCATTGTGAAGAGCGGCAATGCATTTCTCGATACGCTTGTGCATATGGCAGATCAGGGAGATGTGTGTGCAGCGGAGGATCTGCTGCTCGAGAATATCCCTGCAGGGGATGAGTCGTATCTGGAGCTGGCGCTCGCATTTTATCTCCATGTGAGTGAGATGGACGACGAGTTTTTAGAGCAGGGTAATTATTCCAAAGAGGAGATTCTCGACGGGCTGGATATGCTGGCGGATGCGTACGGTGTCAGCGGGCTCAGAATGTGAGGACAGCGCTTAGATGAAGATTATTATATCGCCCGCAAAAAAGATGAACAGCTCCGGAAGCGAGCTTCTGGAGACAACAGAGCCGATATTCCGAAGTAAGGCGGAAGAACTCAGGGAAAGGCTGCGCAGTATGAGTCTTCTGCAGCTGAGGAAACTCTGGGGATGCAGTGAGAAGCTTGCAGAAGAGAATTTTCAGAAGCTTAACAGTCCTGCCTGCCTGACTCCAGCGCTGCTCGCGTATGAGGGGATTCAGTATCAATATATGGCACCTCAGGTCTTCACGCAGGCACAGTGGGATTACTGCGGTGAGCATCTGAGGATTCTCTCCGGACTCTACGGCGTGCTGCGCCCTACGGACGGCGTGCTTCCGTACCGCCTGGAAATGCAGGCGAAGCTTGCCGGAGAGGGATACAGGGATCTTTACGGCTTTTGGGGGGATTCGCTGTACCGTGAGATTGCAGAACCGGGGGAGTGGATTTTAAATCTCGCTTCCAGGGAATACAGCCGGACAGTTGAGAAATACTGCACTCCCGATGTGCCGTTTATCACCTGTATTTTCGGGGAACTCTCGGACGGCAGGGTAAAGACGAAGGCAACGCTCGCAAAGATGGCCCGCGGCGAAATGGTGCGCTTCCTCGCAGAGCATCAAATCACCTGTCGGGAGGATATATGCCAATTTACAGAGCTGGGATTTGCATTTGATGAGAAGCGGTCGCAGAATGACCAGCTCGTGTTTATTAAATCACAGGGGTTGTCGGTTAATGCCGATTTTTAGCCCCTAACGCATAAGGATGAGACAATCCAGTAAAATCCTGGCTTTTTCTAAGCCACGGATTTCCTCTGGGCGGTCTCATCCTTTTCTGTTTCCTTATT
>CALWSC010000064.1 GCA_944384105.1 uncultured Lachnospiraceae bacterium
CATTGATTTCATCATACAGACTCCTTATGTTTTTTCTCGACAATTAAACAATAAGACAAATCTGTATGATTGGGAAGAGGTTTCGATCTCTTCCCTTTATTTTTGCCAATGATAATTATACTCTAAGAACCGACACCCCCATATTAAATTCCTGCAAGTCCTTGACAAATCATTAATTGGCTAGTTCAGAAATTAACACTCTATTTTTTAGAACTGCTTCTTATATTTCTCCAACACACGCTCAAACTCCGCATTCCCTCTCATAAATTCATACTCCTCCTGATTCTCAATCTCCCTAAGAATCGCATGAATATAGCTCTGTCCTACGCCCCCGGCAGATTCCTTTGCCGGATATCTATAGTAAAGCGAGGAGCTGTCCATCTTCCAGGGCTTCTGTGCTTCTTCCAGAACGGCTTTCAAAAATTTGATGCTCTGTTCAGTATCCTTTCGAAATACAGCGAGAATCAGCTGGGGCACAACAGCTCCGTACTGCCACATATCAAACAGCGATACCATCCGACCTGCCTTCACAGCTATCTCATCTGCCTTGCGGTGGTTTCCCGTCTGTTCTTCCAGTTCGATGATCTTATACAGATAACCCTGAACTCTCACAAGTGCCTGCAAGATCTTTCCCTCAAGAAAAACGGCTGCCGCATCCAGGTCGTCCTGTTCGGTGAGCAGTCCTACCTGGATCATCGCTTTGTCGACATTAATGTCCGGAATTTTATCCATATACTGGTTCGCCCTGTCGAAATCCTTCCTCTGAGTATATTTTAATGCCAGCATATATGCCGCCGAAATTCTCACGCCGTCGTCCTCGCTGTCAGCGGAACGTTCCAGCCAGCCAAGAATTTTATTTTCATACGTGTCTCTCTGTTCCTTATCCAGAACCGACAGGGACAGCGCGCTGTTCAGCACGACAGCAGCCGCACAGAGTAATGAGCCGCAGTGCGGATACTCAAGAATCTTCTTTTCCGCCATATCGAAAGCTTCTGCAGCCTCTCCCCTCAGCGCTCTCTCCGACAATTCATTTGTAAACAGCGAAATTTCATACTCTGTCAGCTCCTCACGGAAAGAAAAAAGTTCGTTCATGTCTATTTTCAGCAGTCTGGCAAGCGCCGGGAGCAGCGATATATCCGGATACGTGTTGCCCTTCTCCCACTTATTTACCGCCGGTGTCGTAACCCCCAGATAATTTCCCACCTGTTCCTGTGTCAGTCCTGCATTTTTTCTGTATTTCTTTATCTGATCGCCGATTTTCACAATCTGCACCTCCCCATATTTTCTGTCTCAATTATATTGCTGTAAGGGGATTTTTACAATTGAGCTACTGTTTATTTATTCCTTTGAATTTTAACAGCCGGTTAATCCGCAGCCCTCTTCCCTGTTTGTCCGAAAACAGGAGGTTCAATGGAATCATTTTTCTTCCGGCGGCTTTTCTTTGTGCAAGCTGCAAGTTTATAATCTCTGATCTTTCGGAAATCGCTTTTAAATCATCAGCCTCAGCCAGAAAAAGTCTCTGCGATCAGAGTGCTTACAGGTGTTTCTAGCGCTTCCGATACAGCGATCCGTATATCAGAAGCGGAAAATGACCCGCTGCTGCAAGCAGCGCATATTTACATTCAGGGAAAACGGCGGTTTTTATTTTTCAGCTCCGTATACTTCTCCTTGGAACCATAAGCTTTCTCAACCGGATATTTCTCATTATTTTTTTCAATTTTATCCAGCACAATCTCATCAAGATCTAATCCGCACGCATCCGCCATGAGAACACAGTAATTCAGGATATCTGCCAGTTCTTCCCTGATCTGCGGCTTTTTATTTTCACAGGCGAGATCATCCGCGCTCCACTGGAATACCTCGAGAAGCTCTGCCGCTTCCAGACTGATGGAGATCGCCAGATCCTTGGGATTATGAAACTGTTTCCAATTTCTCTGATCCCGAAATTCCAAAATTTTATTGATTGTGTCCTGTCTCATTATGCTCTCCTCCCGTTTTCAGACATTCCCGCAGATAGTCTGCCAGCTTGTGATCCATACAATAAACATAACAGCCCTTCATTCCCCTCGTCATCAGCGTGCGGTATGTATTCTTTATAATTTCATCAGCAAGCTGCATCGCCTTTTCGGGATTCTCCTTATACAGCTTCTTTATTCCTTTCAGGGACTGGTCTGTTTTGGCGCGTTTTGTAAAGTCTGTTATAACTTTTCCATCCTCATAGCGAAGATCTTCCCCTATAATCACTCCCACATAATCGAATTCCAGTCCCTGGGCTGTATGGATGCAGCCGGCCTCATTGACTGAAGTTTCATCAATAGCAAAGGTCGTTGTATTCTTCAAATTCCAGCTTATCTCAAAATCGCCGATTTTTATGTCATGGACATTTGTATCGTTTACCCCCTCTTTCAGCCAGTTCCAGCAGTACCCTGCCAGCATTCTTGCACGGTTATGGCTTGTCCTGTTTCTCTCAATAATAATATGCTGTACCTCCTGCGGTGTATCCAGAATCTGGATATCATAATCGATATCTTCCATGCTCCAGTTCGCGGTTTCACGGATATCCAAAATATGATCCAGCCACGCCAGATATCCGTCCGATCCATTACAGCGGAATTGGGACACCAGTTCCATGTGCAGAACTTCAGCATGAAAGTATTCTGCCCAATGCTCGATTTCCTGAACGCTTCCGATATCCTGCAGCGTCACTCTCTGACTCTCATCTATAAAGAAAACACTGCATCTCGAAGCATGAATGATTTCCTTAATCTGATTTTCTCCCATATTCCGGAACATGCCGGATTTTTCATTCAGCCGGTGTGCCTCATCCACCAATAATGTATCGGCGATATTTTCTTCTGCATCAGTAAAGATTCCGGAGCCTTGAAACATGGTGTCTATACTGCTTTTTTTCATTTCTCCGGTCAGTTTCTTTCGGTATACGCTGCGGGGCGCGCTGTTTTTTGATATGTACTGGCAAAACTGCTCTTCGTTTGTAAGCTGTGCCAGCAGGTTGACCGCTACCACAGTTTTCCCCGTTCCGGGTCCGCCTTCCACGATAACGACCCTCTTCTTCCCGTCTTTCACAGAGGCTCTGGATGCAGTCAGAATTTCTTCATATATCACCTTCTGCTCATCCAGCATAATAAATTCACGGTTTCCCCGAAGCATCTTTGCAATTGATTCCTGAAGGCTTTTCGATGGCTTTATTTTTCCGTTTTCTATAGTATACAGAAGCTTTTTCTTATCGCCTTTAATAATATTTCTCTTAATAAAGCTTCTCAGATCATCTACCTGTCCTCTGGTAAATGCAGGTGCATCCTTCAGATAGACATTATACTGCGCTTCATCGATGGGGTCCTGTTTTTTTCTCCTGTAATTATGCAGATACGCGCATGGAAACAGATGAATCTTCCCATCCTGTACCGCCTGATTATAGTCTCGAATCAACATTGCATAAGACCATGCCTGATAAGACGGATGCACGACTCTTCTATTCGCATTACCGGTATACGTTTCCACCAGTGCATCCTTACCGGTCACAGCATTCAGCTGATCCCACTGTTTCAGTTCAATAATAATTACATTTCCGCTGTCATTTCCGTCATATCCGGAAATCAGAAAATCCACGCGCTTGGATGTGCGCGGAATATTGTATTCAATTGCAATTCCGCAGTCTGCAGGGATTTTCGGATCGTTCAGCACTTTATACATATACTCGAGCGAATTTTCCCATGAACGGAATTCATTTCTCGCTGTATGGCGGTTCATTTTTTCGTAAATATTTTCTTCAATCTCCAGAGCAATCGTATCCAGTTCGACGCTCCTGAGAAACTGCGCTTTTGTCCCGTCGTAAACTATCATAAATCCTCCATTGCTTTTCAGGCTCTGATTCTCCGTTCTCTCAAAAAAGCGCTTCCAGTTCTCTTCTGTTTTTCCCGTCTCTGCTGTACAATTCTATCCCATTCAGAAGCGCCCCGCCGTCCTCAAAAGCAGGAAACAGAAATCCCCACTCGGGCCTTCCAGCCTCATAATCTCCGCGCACCGGACAAACAGCCCCAATGATATACTCAAATGTCTTCTCCGACTCCCCCAGCCGCTCATGATCCGCTGCTTTCGCGGGAATATCATATCGGTCATGAAAAAGATAGACGGCGTAGTCACCGGAAGCACGGTAGTTTTCGGCGATTTTTTCATAGAGAACATCGAGCAGGGCGTCATTTTTCAGCGCGCAGGAGCGGATTCCCATGAGGAGCTGCCACATACTGCCGGTTCCCATATCTTTTTCCTCAAAGCGGTGCCTTCGCAGCTCCTGATTTGTCCCGGCAAAAGGAATTGCCTTGGCAATCGCAAGGTTTTTCTCTCTATCCGCCGGAGAGAGCTTCAGAAAGCTGGTATTGAAAGTACCGTCTATGAAGCCGTCACGATCCATGTAGCTTCCGGCAATTCGGGTAAAAGAGGTGCGTTTTACTGTCATTCGCCTTGTGAGGGCGAGCATATCTTCGCGGTTTATGGTATTCATTCAGAATTTCCTCTCTATCTACTGATTCATCAAATACTTTTTCCTGTATTCCTTGGGCGTCATCTTGAATTCCTCCCGAAACAGGCGGTGAAAGTGGCTGGAATTCTCGTATCCCACATTTATAATAATCTGCTCAATGGGTTCATCCGTCTCTGTAAGAAGCTGCGCTGCCTGAAAAAGTCTCCTGCGCTGGAGATACTTGGTAAAAGTGTACGGTGAATACTTCTTCATCAGGCGGCTTATGTAATACGCGGGCAGCTCTTCCCGGCGGCAGAACTCCTCCAGGCTGGCGGTCCTGTAGTTGTCCTCCACATAACTGAGCGCCCTGATCACGAGCTGCTGCTCATAGGATGACGGCGTGCCGACTGTAAGTGTATATGTTCTGCTGCTGAGCTCCAGGAGCAGAACGCCCAGTGTCGCCTGGAGGATTCTCCGGCTGTTTCTGGATGAGTGCTGAAGGCTCAGTATCATATTTTCCAGCAGGTTTTTGGCTTCCTCCATATCCTGCAGGTGAAAATGCAGATACGGATCCGGATAATCTCTCCCCTCCGCCGCTGCCTGGACAAATCTGCGCATCACCGTATCCTCATTCATCATTGCCAGAGGATACTGCATAAACTCCGGCAGTACAATAAATCGGACAATAATATCGTCATACCCCGCAGCTCCGTAGGAATGATACGTTCCCGGCTTTAAAAACAGCAGGTCATCCATTTCCAGCTTCAGCCTCGTCGTCCTGTTTATGACATGCTCCGCAGAACCGCTGCAGATATAAACCATCTCTATGTAATTATGGGTGTGTTCGGGCACGGATACAAAGCGCGGCTGCTTCATAATATCAATCATACGCTTTTCACGCAGCATCCGATCCTTATCCACCACATCTCCGCCTGGCTGACAGAGGTAATCTTCCAGAAGCGCATCCTTCTTTTTCAGCATTTCCTCCTCTTCCGGCGTGATCTTTCTCAATTTTTCTAGCAGTTTCTGATTCACGGTCTTCCTCCTTATCCCGCCTTTTCTGTAATCCGTGGTGTCTCGCGGGAATGTGCAATTTACGTTGGTATTTCTGCAAAAATCGACGGGTTTTTTTAATTTAACGCAGATTTCTGCAAATATCAGCTGTTTTTTTACAAACGGCGTTCTAACCATTTCAGAATTTTTTTAGTATACTAATAACGAAGAAAGGAGAGAACGCTATGATAACAACACTGAATTTACCCATTGATTTCACAGATGCCGCTGATGTTTCAACATTCGTAGAGACTTTAATTCGTTATCCGTATCACATGGACATGGTCAGTGGCAGACGCATTGTAGACGCCAAGTCTTTACTGGGAGTGATCGCTCTTACTCAGTCCAGACATCTGCAGCTTATCATACACGAGGATCCCTCCGAAGTCGACAAGAATCTGCTTGCCGATTTACAGAAGTTTATACCTGAGAATGCAACGGTCTCCGCACTGACAGCGTAGATTTTGCTGCCCCCTTTAGGTACCATATCTCTCTAATTTGAAAAATTGTTTAGCGCATTGCAGAAAGTGCCGTACAGCCTTATACCCCCTGGCTGTACGGCATTCTGCGCTGCTGACTATAATTCGTTAAGCATCTGACCGGCATTTTCCGCTGCCTTTACTTTGGAAAACGCCTTCTCGATTATGCCCTCCTCATTGATCAGATAGGTCGTGCGCACTACCCCCATAACCTTTTTTCCGTACATGTTCTTTTCTTTCCACACATCGTATGTCTGCAGCACATCCAGCTCTGGATTGGCCAGAAGCGTAAACGGCAGGCTGTATTTATCCGCAAATTTTCTGTGCGCCGCTGCGCTGTCCTTACTTATTCCGATAACCTCAGCTCCCTTTTCAGTAAATTCCGGATAGTGCTCTGCGAAGGCACACGCCTGCTTGGTACAGCCGGCAGTATTATCCTTGCTGTAAAAGTATAAAATAACTTTCTTTCCTCTGTAGTCTGACAGACTGACTTCCTCTCCGTCCTGATTCAAAAGCGTAAAATCAGGTGCCTTCATTCCTGTTTCAAGCATGTTCAGTTCCTCCTCTCAATGTCTCTGTCCCTTATTATAGCCTACTTTTTCTGAATTCTCCATAGTTTTATGGTATACTAAGCTTAATTCAGTATTTTGAGGAGGTTCTATATGGAATTAAAGGTCATTGCAAAAATACACAGCTGCTTTCCGACAAAGTTTGGCATTCCGCGCCAAAGCGGGCTGGCAGAAGCGCTTCCGGCAGAAATCGTATTTGAACCGGAATACCGCAGTCCGGAGGCCGTGAGAGGGCTTGAGGATTATTCTCATATCTGGCTGATCTGGCTGTTCTCCGAAGCTGTCCGTGATACCTGGTCACCCACCGTGCGTCCCCCGCGGCTCGGGGGAAATGTAAGGATGGGAGTCTTTGCCACGCGTTCTCCGTTCCGCCCCAATGAACTTGGGCTCTCCAGCGTTCGGCTTGACCGGATTGAGTATACAAAGGACCGCGGTCCGGTACTTCATGTGCTCGGGGCTGATCTTATGGACGAAACGCCGATCTTTGACATCAAGCCATACCTTCCGTTTGCGGACAGCCATCCAGATGCGAGCGGCGGTTTTGCAGACGATAAGAAGAACTATTCCCTTCGCGTCCAATGCCCGGAGGAGCTGCTGTTTCATCTTCCGGAAGAGCTGCGTGAAGGTCTGATCCAGTCTCTGGCTCAGGATCCACGACCGGGATATCAAAGAGACAGCGACAGAATCTACGGTTTTGCATACGGCGGATTTGAAGTAAGGTTTCGAGTAGCCGGAAATACGCTTGAGGTTGTGGAAATTGCATAGCGTCGCCGGAAAAACTGCACTAATGCGCTCATCTTTGCTCCGCTCCGAAAGTTCCTCATACCTTACTCCTCCTTAATGGTGCGGTATACCGCTTTTATTTCCTCTTTTGTTGCCAGATAATCGGAAAACGCGCTGGCGCTTCCGGCGGAAATTCCCATATAAAACGCGTGACGGTAGTCTTTCCGCTCCAGCCAGCCTGCAAGAAATCCTGCAACCATGGAGTCTCCGGCTCCCACACTGTTGACCAGGGTTCCCCTGGGAGCCGGAGCTGTGTAAATTCTGCCGTCTGCGGCAGCCAGCACAGCCCCCTCGCCCGCCATGGATACCAGCACATTTGCTGCTCCCTGCTCCCGGAGTTTCTCAGCGTACGGTATAACCTCCTCGCGTGCTGCAAGATTTGTACCGAAAATTTCTCCAAGTTCATGGTTATTCGGTTTGATCAGAAACGGGTGATACGCCAGTACATTTGTCAGCAGATCTTTCTCAGCGTCTACCACTACCTGCACCCCTTTTTGCTCCATCTCCCGGATAATATCTCTGTAGATACTGTCCGGCAGCGAGGGCGGAATGCTGCCCGCAAGCACCAGATAATCCTCGCTTCCAAGCCGTTTCAAATACTCCATCAGCTGCATCACCTTTTCCCCGCTGATGGACGGGCCGCTGCCGTTGATTTCGGTTCCATCTACATTTTTTATTTTCAGATTAATCCTGGAAAACCCTTCTTCGATGCCGATAAATTCCGTTCGGATTCCCATTTTCTCCAGCCTGCGCCGTATCTCTTCTCCGGTAAATCCGGCAATAAATCCCAGTGCCGTAGTCTCAAGACCAAGATTCTTAAGAACCGTGGATACGTTGATTCCTTTTCCTCCCGCAAGCATCATCTCCGTTCCGGTGCGGTTCGTCATCCCCATGCGAAATTCCGGAACGGTTACGATATAATCCAGAGAAGGATTAAAAGTGACTGTATAAATCATATGCGCGTTCCCCTTTTCCTTTTGATATGCTCATCATGTATCAGGACAGGATTCCATCATTTCTTTCTAAATTCAATCCGTTCAATCTCAAGTCCATCTGCGCCGTAGAACAGCTTGATATAGTGATTTCTGCCGAAAATATCTCCGAAGTCTCTGATCTCCTCCACGCTTCTGCCCTCGCTTCCCTGGAAAGAGATCGTCATCTTGAGGACATTATCAAAGTATACAGATACCGGAAGCTGTGCCAGAGGGTTAAGCCCGGACTTCGCGGTGATCCTCATCTCGTACTCTCCCATATCTCCGAGGCAGATTCCAAACAGGTCGCTTCGGCCGGCTGCGGGGTGCAGGTTTGCACCGTTAATTACAAGCGCCTGCGCACCGTCTTCGGCCGCATAGAGTGCCATATCCGACGGAAGAACCTCATTATCGCCTTTCTTCTCCATTTCCCGAAGCTCTTCCGGGGCAATTCTCCCGGTCTCATGCAGAATTGCCGGGCTCTTTAATATAAAGCTAAGGATATTCCTTGCATTTCTCTGGAGATCAAAGCGGGTCAGCCAGCCCTCCTGCAGCTTCTCCTGCATATCATCGCCTTCCGGATTTACCGCGCTGTCGGAGACACACATATATAGATCATTCTGCGCCGCCGCCATCGGAGCCTTTGCCGTGCGCTCGGAAGCTTTCCCCCGATAATTTGCCTCCGCCCACCAGTCAGTCATGACAATACCTTCAAAGCCCCACTCTTTTCTCAAAACTGTGGTGCACAGGTCATAATTTCCCGCAGTCCACAGTCCGTTCACAGGACCGTAAGTAGTCATCACGGAACGGGCTTTTCCCTCCTTGACCGCAATCTCAAATCCTCTGAGATAAATCTCACGGAGCGCCCTCTCAGAAACCACAGCCTGCGCGAAACGCCTGTTGTATTCCTGATTATTCGCGCAGTAATGCTTGATTGTACCTGTAGTACCGGATGTGTTCAGACCGCGAAGCTGCGCCGCGGCAATTTTCCCTGTGACCAGAGGATCCTCGGAAATGTATTCAAAGTTTCGGCCGTTGAGCGGGCTGCGGTGGATGTTCATGCCCGGTCCCAGCAGAGTATCGATCTTATTCAGCCGCAGCTCTCGTCCGGTCATGCCAAACAGCTCCTCGTTCAGCTTCTCGTCAAACGTGCAGCCCAGCGCTGTGCCGTTCGGCAGAGAAAATGCCTTTGTCCCGCAGTCCATACGGATTCCGGATGGACCATCCGCACAGCACGCAGCCGGGATTCCAAAAAATTTCAGGCGCTCTGTCAGTCCGCCGAACGCAGACGCGGTTCCCGGTGTCACTTTTGGACTGCACATGCCCTCTCCGCGGAAAAGACAGATCAGGTCCTCGTCTGTAAGCTGCGCTATAAAAGCATCCATCGTCACCTTTCCATCCAGCACATCCGCAAGCTTATAGCCCTGATCTCCGGTAAACGGAATCTCTCCGCCGCGGTTCGTCTCCAGTCTGCCGCGCATATCTTCAGACGCAAGAGGCGCCGCTTCCCATGACAGGACCGGGTGCTCCCCTTCCTGTACCGGATGCATTCTTTCAAACGGCTCCTGCGGGGCGCAGATTTCTTCGAGCTGTTCCGTCACTGTAAACGGCTGCGCAAAACTTCCCGCTTCTTTTGCATCCCTGACATTTGCACCTGCGTAAATTCTGTATACGCCCTCCTCAAGTACATAGCAGGACTTGTGTCCTGTCACGCCGCTGTCGTCGTACGATGCGAGCTGCTTCTTCGGGATCTCAATATGCACGGTCTCCTCCCCGCCCGGAGCGATCCTGTCTGTCTTGGCAAAGCCGATCAGCCTGCGTGAGGGCTGTCCGAGTTTCCCCTGCGGAGCCTGCATATACACCTGCACAACCTCGCGCCCCTCCGTATCCCCGGTATTATGAACCTGAGCCTTTACACAGATACTGCTGCCTTCCTCCTTTAGCTCTGCACAGACTGCAAAGTTGGTATAGGACAGGCCATACCCAAACGGGTAGAGTACTTTTTCAGGAGCAAATGTCTGAAAATAGCGGTAGCCCACATAAATATCCTCAGAATAAATATTTTTTACAGGATCTCCGAAATGCCCCTCACACGGGTAATCGCTGATGTCCTCCGCGATTGTGTCCGTGAGTCTGCCGCTCGGATTTACCCTGCCGAGTATCACGTCAGCGGCGCCGTTTCCGCCTTCCTGACCTCCCTGCCATACATAGAGCACTGCCTGGGGATGATACTTCTTCACCCACTTCATGTCAATGATATTTCCGACATTGAGTATCACGATGGTGCGGCTGCATGCAGCGCAGACCTTTGCGATCAGATCTTCCTCCGCCTCCGTCAGAAGATAGCTTCCCTCTGCTGCAGAGTTATCCTGGTCTTCTCCCGCTGTCCTTCCGATCACCACCAGCGCAGCGTCTGACTTTCCCGCAATCTGCACCATCTCATCCGTCACCGGCATCTCCTTCTGCGACCACGGAACCTTTCCCCAGCCTTCGCCCTCATCATACGGATTTTCGGCGATCCAGTCCCGGTAAATCTGAAGCAGCCGTTCATTGATCACAATCTCTCCGTCTGACTGCAGTCCGTCCAGAATCCCCGTCACATACCGGGTATTCACAAGCCCGCCGGAACCATGTCCGCTCTTATAATAGTGAAATACTGATCTTCCGAAAACCGCTACCCTGTCCCCTGCTCTCAGAGGAAGTGCTCCCCCTTTATTTTCCAGCAAAACACAGCCATCCGCTGCCGCACGACGGGCAAGTGCTGCATATTTTTCCAGATCCAACGCATACATACTCATGTCTTTCCTCCATTTCTCCGCCGATATGCGGCGGTCAGTTCTGTCTCTTTCTGTTCTCAAAATATATAAATCTCTCGATTCCCTCAAGAATATCCCGGAAATCTTCGCGCGGCGCCGCATCGATGTAGCGCGTCAGAATTTCCTCCTCCTGATCCTTGAATCTTCCATAAAAAATATCGTACAGGTTATGTCCTCTCATATGAATCCGAATCTCCTCCATATGGGCTTTCACATCTTCTTCGCTCTGAAAATCACTTCCCAGTATCTCCAGAAGGCGTCTCCCGCTGCGGATGCGGTAGAGATATTCGTGCCATTTTTCCAGAAAAATCCGGTAAAAATCCTGTTCCGCTTTTATCACGCCGATTTGCGCCATGACCTTTGGATCCAGAAAGTAATTCTCAAAGGAGTAATACTTCAGAATCAGCACATTTTTCTCCGTCACACGCGGCAGACGGTCAATGTCCTCAAGATTCCGCTCCTCATAATATTTGCAGAGCTGCCGCTTCAGCTTGGTGCTGTCCTCCCCGTCGCCGTCGCGGATCATCAAAAATCTGTCCTTAAGGTAAATCTGGTTCATGTACTTTAAGTTCGCGTACGTTTTGATGTTTGTGCAGCTGTTTGTCGTGATAATTGCTATGCGGAACAGTCTGCCCTCCTCATCATAAACCTCGGAATAATACTTCCTGAGAAGAAGAGGCAGCCGGCTCTTATCCTGCTTTCCCTCTACAATAAACACGAAATCCACATTCATCAGATCGCTTGCCGTATAACCCAGATCATCGAGAATTACGCTGATATCCGTTCTTTCGCGCACCTGCGAACAGCCGTCCTCATCCTTTACGATCTGACGAATCTGCCGGGTGTTGAAGTTTGGCAGCAGGTTCGGGGAGTGTGTGGAGAAGAGCACCTGATTTCTCTGTGAAAGCCGGTAAAGGATGTCCCCGGAGATATTCTGCATCTGGGGGTGAAGAAAAATCTCCGGCTCCTCCACGAGAATAATTCCCGGCGGCTGCGTCTCCTCCTGGGCGCACGCCTCCAGAAGCGAAAGCATGTAGATACTTCTCATTCCTTTTCCCATTGTCTCAATCGGCTTCGTGCTCTGACGGCCGGGCGCGCACAGCTCTGCGGTGACAGACAGCATACGCTCCACATCACGGTTCATCGAATATCGGATCTCATCCTGTCCGCCGTTTCTGCGGAACAGCCGGTTTACTCTCCGGGAAAAGTTGTCAAGATTTAACTGATACAGCTTATAGTCCAGAAGCTTCGCCGCCTCAAAAACTCCCAGCTCCTCCGGCTTCTTCTGGTTAATGAGCCCGATGCACGAAAAACAGTTGCTGCACGCCCGCGCCCTGTCGAAAATACAGCAGCCGGAACGCATATATTTTAACTGCTCATCCTCCTGCATCATCAGCAGGGAACTCTGGAACTGGTTTAAGCTTCTCTGTATGTCAATATAATACATCTGAGGAAAAATCTCGGTAATATACGGATTATTCTTGCGCACGCCGTCGCCGAATCGCACTTTACCTTCCCGGTTCGCAACATATACGAAAGAAAGATGCCCGTCTTTCCACGACGGAAACCTGCGCGAAAAATCGCCAAGCCATGCATCATATCTGCGATATTTACTCACCTTTCCCGCGCTGTGCAGTATTTTCAGATCCTCTTCGCCAATCTGCAGCGTGACGTGAATCTCAATATTAGGAAAATCCTCACGGAAGTCTTCAGTTCGTATGCGGTAGCTGCCTGCCACGGCACGTACTGCGTCCAGCACGGCAGTCTTGCCGGTATTATTCTTGCCGACCAGAATCAGTGCATTCTCAATGCCGCTGATTCTCATATCACGGATTGATTTGAAATTTTTGATACGCAGCTCAACGATTCTCATGCTTATACCTCCGGAAATAATTCCTGATAGAAAATATACTGCTGCATCACTCCCTGAACACCGCTGTAGCGTTCGTGAGGAAAGCCGTTCGGATAGTGGTTTTCAAGCGCCTGGCGGATATGCGTGTCCACGGGAAATGCTTCCAGACTGTGAAGTGCAAACAGGCAAATGCAGGCGGAAACCTTCTCCCCTATTCCGTAGAGCTTTAACAGCTCCGCCCTTGCCTCCTCATACGTCATAGCGCGTACTGCGTCCAGACTCACTTCACCGCTGACAATGCTCTGTGCCGTGCGCAGCACATATTTGCTGCGGTACCCGAGATTGCAGGCGCGAAGCTCCTCCTCAGACGCATCTGCAAGCGCCTGAGGCTTCGGAAAGGCATAATAGGAGATGCCCTCAGCCGTAAAGCATTTTTCGCCGTACTTTTCACAGATATTTTGGACACAGCGGCGGATACGGGTAATGGTGTTCTGCTGAGAAATCAGAAACGTCACAATCATCTCCCAGAGATCCTGCCGCAGAATGCGGATACCGCTGCCCCGGCGCGCCGCGCGGGACAGGTATTCGTCCTGGGGGTCAATCTGTGCGAGATATACCCCATAGTCCCTGTCCAGATCAAAATACTGACGCCAGAACTCATCATACTCCTGCTCTGTACAGGAAAAGGAAACTTTCTCCCCCTCCTGGAATACCTGCACATATCGGTCTGCAGCAGTCACTGCATAGCTGCCGCCGGCCAGCTTCTTCATACGGAAGCACTGACCGGAGCGGTCAATCTGGCTGATGCTGAAGTTCTCTATCTCTCTTACTGTCATTCGTATCCTCCTGTACTCAGCAGATCAGCTGCACGCTGCTGCCTACGCCGTCCTTTCCTCTGTTCTTCATGACCACAATTTTCGTCTCGATCCGCTCCTTCAGCTCCGCAACATGCGAAATAATCCCTACCATGCGGCTTCCCTCAGTCAGGCTGTAGAGCGCCTTCATCGCCTGGTTTAGCGACTCCTCATCCAGAGAGCCGAAGCCTTCATCCACAAACATGGAGTCCAGACGGATACCTCCCGCGTTCGACTGAATCTCATCAGCAAGCCCCAGAGCAAGCGACAGGGACGCCTGGAAGGACTCTCCGCCGGAGAGTGTTCTCACGCTGCGCTCACTGCCGTTGTAATGGTCAATGACCGACAGCTCAAGCCCCGCCTTCTCCCTGCGGCTTGTCTCCTCCTCCTGGCGCTTCAGCTCATACTGCCCGCTGCTCATTGTGAGCAGGCGCAGATTGGCGCGGCGCAGGATACGGTCAAAGTACGACATCTGGATATACGTCTCAAGCTCAACCTTGCGCTTTCCTGTGAGTGTTCCGCCGGCCGTATCCGCAAGGCTCTTCACCCAGACATATTCCCTCTCCACAGCATCGAGCTCCTTCTGACTTCCCAGAACAGCGCTCAGAATTCCGCGGTTCGTCCGGATGGCCGAATACTGTTCACTGGCACGCGACTGCAGCTCTTCCCTGCGCCTCTGAAGCGTCCGGACGCGCTCCGAGATCTCCTGCTCATTCAGAGCACCAAACGAAGCGAGCTGTTTCTCCAGCGTCTTCGCCGCAGCCGTGCAGCGCTCCAGCTCGGTGCGCACAGCCTGCAGGGTGTCTGCGGTCTTCTCCTCCCTGCGGCGCAGCGCGCTGCTTTTCTGCTGCCAGTCTTCAATCTCCCGCTGCGTCTCTTCCCTGCTTTTGCCGGCGAGCGCTTCTCTGATTCGGACACCTTCTCTCTCCAGTCCCTCTTTCTCAGCACTCAGCCGCGCTCCCGTAATCTCCAGCGCATGAATTTCTGCTTCTGCCTTCTCTGCTTTTTGCTCCAGACTGGGAATTTCTTCCTCCAGCGCGGTTTTTTCTTCGAGTTTTTTTCTCACATCTTCAAGAACTTCATCGAGCGCTGCAAGATGTGCTCTTATCTCAGGATCAGCTGACGCTGCGCTCTGCAGCAGAGCCTTCCAGGTTGACTCCCCGGATATCTCGGTTCTCCTGCCCGGCACCTCGGTGCGTGCAAGCAGGTCTCTGAGCTGTTTGGCTGCGTCCTCTCCCCTGCTTTCCAGTACCGTTTTATCTGCCGCAAGTGCCGCGAGTCTTTCGCCGCTTTCCCGAAGCGCTGCCTCTATTGTGTTCTTCTCAGCCTGAAGCTCGCTGCGGTGCTGTATCTTCTGCGTCAACTGGATGCCTGAAGCCTCTGCGCTCTTTCGTTTCTCAAGCAGGCGCTTCCACGCGGACTGTATGAATGCCGACTGCCTGGGACGCTCCCATGTTGTTTCTTCTGTTTCTTCGGAGGGCTGGTATTTCTCACCCAGCATATCCTCTGCCCATGCCACAAGCTGCATCACGAGCTCACTTCGCTGGCTTGCTGCAGCGGCCAGCTTCTGTCTGGCTTCCGCCAGCTCTTGGTCAAGCTGCTTCGTGCGTTTATCATCCTCCCTGCGAAGCTCTTCGAGCTTTTGACACAGCACCGTACCGTCTTTCTCCTTTTCGATTCTGTCCAGACAGCGTTTTCTGCAGTCAATCACGCGCGCAAGCTCCTCCCGGGCATACTCAAGCAGCTCCTGCACCGTTTTGTCGGGTCTGGCACTGGTATCCTGAAAAACCTCCTGTACCGTGCACCTGATATGCTCTTCCTCCTGCGTGATCTGCCTGCGCGCCGCATTTGCCCTGGCGCTGAGATGCTCGGCGCGGGATTCCTGCTCACTTAATCGCTTCTTCTCCTCGTCCAGCTCTTCCCTTGACGGAACTTCCTGTTCCGGCATCTTTGCCGGGGACGGATGATGAATCGCGCCGCATACGGGGCAGGGTTCTTTGTCCTTCAGGCTTAGCGCAAGCATTCCGGCCTGTGCGTCGAAGAAAAGTCTCTCCCGCCTCTGGTATGCACTTCGCAGCCGGTCTCTGTCCTCTGACGCACGGCAGTATGCCTCCTGATCCGCGGCAAGCTGCGAGCGAAGCTCCGTCAGTATACTTTCACGCTTCAGAAGCTCTTTGATCTGAGACGCTCTGGCAAGCAGCCCGCTCTTCTCCTGCTCCGCCTGTGCCAGACGAATCTGCGCGTCTTTCACAGCTTCCCACTGCTTTGTGTGCTCCTGAGCCTTTCTCTGTGCCTGTTCCCGTGTCTCCTGCAGTATGCTGCAGACTTCCTTTGTCTTCGCGCCTTCAGCAGTAATCTGCTGCAGACGGTTCCATTGCTGGCGGAAATTCTCCTGCTTTTGTACAAGCTCCCTCTTTTCCGCCTCTGCATCATGGAGCAGGACATCCAGATCTTTCATATCCTCCAGTCCGCACTCCAAAGTTTCCATTCGTTTTGCAAGCTGCTTCTGGCGGGATTCTTCTGCTTCTGTATCTGTGCGATTCTCTTCCCGCCTTCTCTCAAGAGATTTCAGCGTGCTCTGCTGGGCATGAAGTGTGTCATGAAGCTGCTGCGCCGCCTCTCTGCGGTTCTGCAGGCGCTCCCGCTCTTCCCCGGTACCTGACAGCGCTTCCAGCTGCCGCTTTTCCCTGTCTGCCTTCTGCCTTAAAGCAGCGGCATCTCTCATATGCTGCTCTTTCCGTTCTCTGCACGATACCATCCGGCGCTCTTTTTCTGCGGCTTGGGCCTGCAGCTCCTCCAGCTTCTGATACTGCTCCAGCAGCTCTTTGGCCGCGCGGATACGCTCCTTAAGTACCTCGCACTCTGCGGCACTCTCCTTTGCCTCCCGATATGCAGCCTCCGCCTGCCCGGCACGCGGCGCAAGCTCGGTGATGCGTGCCTTCGTCCTCTCCAGCTCTTCTGCGGCCCGCAGGCTCTGCTGTGCCTGCCCCAGGAGCTGATTTTCCCGGCGCATCCTCTCCTCAAGCGCTTTATTCTGCTTCTCAAACTCACTCTGCCGCTCTTCGTCCTTGTGTAAGAGCTCCTCCAGAATCTCAACGGCACGCGTTGTCTTTCCTTCAAAACGGCTTTTTTTCAGCTCCGAGAGTTCCTCTGTGAGAGCACCATCCTGCACACACACGATGCCGTCCAGATACTGCACAATACTTCTGCGCAGCTCATCATATGTTTTCCAGCGTACGCGGGCCTCCTCCTTTAACCGGTTCTGCAGCTCCTGATACAATCCCGTGTGAAAAATCTGCCGAAAGATCTCGCTGCGCTCCGCCGTTCCTGCAAACAGAAGCTTCTGGAAGTCTCCCTGCGCGATCATGGCAATCTGGGTGAACTGTCGGTAGTCCAGTCCCATCAGCTCCGTAACCGCCCGCGTCACCTCCCGGGACTTCGTTACAGGCTGCCGATCATCAGGGTAGATCAGCTCAGCCTCAGCCTTTTGAGTTGTATAGCCTGTGCCTCTCCCCTTCGGACGCTGGTACTCCGGATTCCTCCGAATGCGGTACTGCTTTCCCTGATAGGAGAAGATAAGTTCCACATATGTCGGCGTATCCTCCTTTGCGTATTTGCTGCGCAGCATTACAGACTCGCGCGCGTTTCCGCTCGCCTCTCCGTAGAGTGCAAAGGTAATCGCATCAAACAGCGTCGTCTTTCCAGCACCCGTATCTCCAGTAATCAGAAAAAGACCTCCGTCTCCGAGCATAGAAAAGTCAATCTCTGTTTTTCCGGCATATGGTCCGAATGCGCTCATTGTCAGTTTAACCGGCTTCATACATCTATCCCCCTCAGCTTTCTGAGCTGCTCCTGCACAAAGGCACGCTGCCCGTCAGTCATTGGACGGTTGTTCTGGAGCTCATAGAATTCCTCAAACATCTCCAGATCCGACTTCTGCTCCGCCTCTTTTGCGCTCTCCAGACTCTTTTCCTCACGCGTGCGGCTGTTGTCATATTCCAGGCGCATCACATTCGGATAAATCACACGCAGCTTCTGCATTGCGTCCGGAATATCATCCTCATCCGTGAGCGTAATCTGCAGATAATCCTCTGTGTTCATGTTCTCATAAAATGGGCGCGCCGTTACCTCCAGATATGTTCCGCGGATTTTCCTCATATCCCGAAGCGGCTGCAGCGGACACACAGAAACCGTAACATTTCCCTTCTCTCCAAACTCCACAACAGTCACCGACTTCTCCTGCTCTGCTTCGGAGAAGGAGTACTTCAGCGGCGTTCCGCAGTATCGGACTTCCTCACGCCCGATATGCTGAGGACTGTGAATGTGGCCGAGCGCCACATAGTCAAAGGCATCAAATACTGCGGCGTCCACGTTGTCTATGCCGCCCACCGTGACCTCCTCTGACTCGCAGCGGGAGGCTCCTGTCACAAACTGATGTGCTACGAGCAAATTTCTCGCGCTCGGATCAATCTCCATATGCTCCACAGCCGTCTGCACGGCGTCCTGATATGTATGAATCTCTTCATCCGCAAACGCGCGGCGCACTGATGACGGTCTGATGAATGGAAGCAAATATACGCATACCGCTCCCCAAGCATCTGTGAGGGTAAATCTCACTGTCTTTCCGTCATAGACCGGAGAGAGAAAGATATTCTGTCCGCTCATAATCCGCGCTCCGAACGCTATGCGCTCCGCACTGTCGTGGTTGCCGCTCACGGCAAATACCGGAAGCTCTCTGTCTGCCAGTTCTGTCAGGAATCGGTCAAACAGCTGCACTGCCTCTGCCGGCGGCACCGGCTTATCATAAATATCTCCTGCCAGCAGCACCGCATCCGCCGCCTCCCGATCAATCAGAGACAGAATCTGTTCTAAAATATATTTCTGGTCCTCGATCATGGAAAACTCATTGACGCGCTTTCCCAGATGAAGGTCAGACAGATGAATAAACTTCATGCTGTACTATCTCCTTTCTGCCATAAAAGTCCCCGCCGGATGGGCGTCATGAATTTATACACTTTAAAAAGGCTTCTCCATACTTTTGATACTTCATCTCTCCCACGCCCGGCACCCGCATCATTTCCTCACGGTTGGCAGGCTTAGCGCTGCACATATGCACCAGAGTTTTATCGGAAAATACGATGTAGGGAGGTACCTTCTCCCGCTTTGCGATCTCCAGCCTAAGTGCGCGCAGTTTTTCAAACAGTCCGTAGTCGATTTCACTCTCAAGCTGCGCGGTCGCCTTCTTTTTTTTGGTTTTCTTTTCCGCTGTCTTTGGCTGTTCTTTCGCAACTTTCATGGTGACACGCTCCCCGTCCAGGACTGCCTCTGAGCGGCTGTTGAGCTGCAGCACTGGATATTCGTCGTCCGTCAGCAGGATATATCCTCTCATCACCAGATAGTTCATTACCTGCCGGAGCTGATAGACCGGAACCTTATCGCATTTGCCGTAATACGGGTTTTCCTCCATGCCGGCACGGAGGATCTTTGCATTTTTGCTTCCGTGCACGGTATCTGCAATCATCGTCATGCCATAGCGCCAGCGGCACGCTTTCACGCACCCGAGAATCGCCTGCGCAATGTCTGTCACATCTCTGTCCTCAAACTGCGTCAGACAGTTCGAGCAGTTGCCGCAGTAATTCTCACCGTATTCGCCGAAGTAGCGCAGAATGTAGTCTCTCAGACAGTCGTGCGTAAAGCAGTAAAATGTCATCTTGCGCAGCCGTTCCCGCTCCCGCTCCTTAATCAGCGCTGCCGTTTGGGTGTCCGCGCCCTCGGGCGGCTCCATCTGGTCAATTAAGAACTGGTTCGTCACAACGTCCTGTCCGCCATAGAGCAGAATACATTCCGACGGAAGCCCGTCTCGCCCTGCTCTTCCGGCTTCCTGATAGTAGCTCTCGATATTTTTCGGCATGTTGTAGTGAACGACGTACCGTACATTTGACTTATCGATACCCATTCCAAATGCATTTGTCGCTACCATGATCTGCCTCTGGTCAAAAATAAAGTCTTCCTGGTTCTGCTTTCTCTCCCCGTCGCTCAGTCCCGCGTGGTATCGAGTCGCAGCGTACCCTTCTTGCTGCAGACGGGAGCAGACCTCCTCGACCGTCTTACGTGTCAGACAATAGATAATACCGCATTCGTCTTCATGCTCCTTCACATACGCCAGAAGCGTTCTCATCTTATCGCCCGGATGCCGGACAATAAATTTCAGGTTCTTGCGGTCAAACCCCGTGGTCAGCGTCACCGGATCTCTCAGATCCAGAAGCGCGAGAATGTCTTCCCGCACCTCCTTTGTGGCGGTCGCAGTAAATGCACTCAATACCGGGCGCTTTTTAAGCCCATCCACGAACTCTCCGATGCGCAGATAGCTGGGACGGAAATCCTGTCCCCACTGCGATATGCAGTGGGCTTCATCTACGCTTACCATTGAAATCTCAATCCGCTGCACCGCGGCGAGAAAGCTCTCAGTCAGGAGACGTTCGGGAGCCACATATACAATCTTGTACTGACCGTTCTGCATATTCCGCAGCGCTGTCTGAAATTGTCCCGCTGTCAGGGAGCTGTTGAGGTAAGCGGCATGAATGCCGGCCTGGTTCAGCGTCGTAACCTGATCTTTCATAAGGGAAATCAGCGGAGAGATCACAAGCGTGATCCCCGGCAGCAAAAGCGCCGGAATCTGATAGCACAGGGATTTTCCCGCGCCTGTAGGCATAACGCCCAGCGTATCGCGCCCCTCCAGAATACTGTCCACCAGCATCTCCTGTCCGGGGCGGAAAGAATCGTATCCGAAATATCTCTTTAATGCTTCAAGTTTTGTCATATCTTTACCTGTCATTCAGCCGCCTGCACGGCCGGGCTCTCTTCCTTTCTTCTAAGGTTTATCTTATCATCACCCCGCAGGTTGCGCAAGATGCGTTTCTCAGCATCCCGTATGATCATTTTCCGCATGTAACGGTTCAGCAATGCTGAACTGCCGCGAATTTTACCTCGTTCTTTCGTAAAGATATAGAGTTCTCCCTTCTCCTGTGGTATAATCATCAGGACAAACCGACATTTCATTTTTTATAACAGAAAGGAATTTAAATATATGTGGATAGCTGATGGCTGGAAAGATTACGAAGTGCTGGATACCTCCCGCGGGGAGAAGCTGGAGAGATGGGGGGATTATATCCTTGTCCGTCCCGACCCGCAGGTTATCTGGGATACAAAGCGCGAGCACGTCGGATGGAGACGCAAAAACGGACATTATCACAGGAGCAAAAAGGGCGGCGGCGAATGGGAGTTCTTCCATCTCCCGGAGCAGTGGTCTATTCATTATAAGGAGCTGACTTTTAACCTGAAGCCGTTCAGCTTCAAGCACACGGGTCTTTTCCCTGAGCAGGCAACGAACTGGGACTGGTTTTCTGAAAAAATACGCAGTGCCGGACGTCCCATCAAAGTCTTAAATCTCTTTGCCTACACCGGCGGTGCAACGCTCGCTGCCGCTGCGGCAGGTGCCTCCGTAACGCATGTGGATGCCTCAAAGGGTATGGTGGCATGGGCAAAGGAGAATGCCGCATCATCCGGCTTAAAGGACGCCCCGATCCGCTGGCTCGTCGACGACTGCGTAAAGTTTGTGGAGCGCGAGATACGCCGCGGCAATAAGTACGATGCAATCATTATGGACCCTCCATCCTATGGAAGAGGACCTAAGGGAGAGATCTGGAAGATTGAGGAATCCATTCATCCGTTCATTCATCTGTGCACACAGATTTTAAGCGATGATCCGCTCTTCTTCCTCGTCAACTCCTACACCACCGGTCTTGCTCCCGCTGTCCTGACCTACATGATCTCCCTGGAGCTCAAGAAGTACAGCGGCTCCGTAGAATCCCAAGAAATCGGGCTCCCGGTAACTCAGACAGGGCTCGTACTTCCGTGCGGCGCATCCGGACGCTGGGAGGCACGGTAAGTGCACTAATAAAAACACGCGTTTCCGCATATCCGGCGAAAACGCGTGTTTTTGATTATGCGGAAATCTGCCGCCTGTCCGGCGGCAGATATTCAGGAACGCTTTAATCTTCATCTTTATCCTTTAAAAGTTTCTCCAGCGCCCCGTTCCGATATGCGGAGTAGACGAAAAGCAGCACCCCGATGCCAACGAGATGAAGCATCACACACGCTCCAAACTCGGCGCCGATATCACCCCCGAGCAGTTCTCCGATCAGTACCGCTATCACGCCCAGAATGCATGCTCCCACACCGATTGCGACGTAGCCGGCACGGTTTGCTTTGAGGTTCTGGCGAAGGTATTCTATCTGCATCTTCGTCTCCTGATCAAGATAGAAGTTTCCCTTATCAATAAAGCTGTACATCCCGCCGCTCATGCCGGAATACACAAACATAAACACTGCCGGGAGCACCATCATAAAAAATGCCACCGCAGCAACAATATCTACTTTCTCTGAAAGGCGGAAATATTCCCTGACGCCCTCAATTCCCGTCATTAACCCTGCGCCCATCAGAACGAACAACACGCCGACTCCGATAAGCACGCCCTTTGACTTACGCTCCGCGTAATACTTCTTTGCCTCATCGGCAGACAGATACATCAATTCCTGTCCCGGCACTTCCCTGCTCTTTGTCAGCAGCCCGCGCTGTGCGAGCAGCTCCTCTGCATTTCCGCACTCAGCAATCACCGTTCCGACTGCTTCGTTTTCCGAACGCCCGCTCTCGATAAGTACCGTGTAACGCTGCTGCATTCTTTGGAGAAGCTCCTGCTTGACAGCGTCATATTCCGGCGTGGCCGGAAATCTTCCGAACACGCCCTCCAGATAGTTTGTTATTGCGTCCATATATCCTCCTCGCTCATTCATCATCAATGGCATCGTGATACAGTGCATCGCCTCTGCCGCCGCCTGCACCGAACATTTCTCTTCCCGCAACGCCCCGCAGCTCGCGCTCTGACTCCACCAGGCTGCTGATCATCGTCTTGATCCTCTGGCTGTCCTTCACATTTTTGATGGTCAGCACCGGATCAGAGGCATCCTTTGTGCGGAGAATGATCGTCCCTGTCCCGCAGATGCGGTTTGAAATTGTCCGTACATACGAAATGTCAAGAATGCGGTAGATCAGACACTCGTGTTCCTCCTGCCGCAGCAGCCCATGCGAACAGTAAATCCTCCCGTTTTCAATCCTGTACTTGTCAAACGTAATGGGAAACCACAGGATATGTCTTCTGTCCTCCCAGATTACGGTACTTTTCTTCTCTGCCATAACTGACCCCCTCTTTCCGGCTTCTGCCTTCTATCTCTGAGGCAACTCCCGCAGGTCATTATACTGCTCAAAGTCGTCCTCCATCTCCTTTAGCTGCGCTGCGTAACGCAGCAGAACCTTCTGTATCTCCTCCTTGTCATCCCGCTCCCGCTTATAGCAGATCCTGTGCTCCATACTCGCCCAAAAGTCCATTCCCAGCGTCCGGATCTGGATTTCCACCGGATAATACTCCTGAGAATCCAGATAACACACCGGGACTCCCAGCACAATGTGATAGCTGCGGTAGCCATTCGGCTTCGGATGATTGATATAATCTTTCTCCTTAATGACAATCAGTTCCGACTGACTCTTCAGATTCTTCATCAGAAGCTCCACATCCCGGACAAAGTAACAGATTACCCGGATTCCCGCGATGTCCTGCAGATAATCCTTGGCGCTCGATACGCTCGGTGCCCTGCCGCCGCGCACCAGCTTGTCCTCGATGCTCTGCTTCTTCTTTATCCTTGACTGTATATTGTGAATCGGCTTCTGGTGCGCTCTGTCGTACATAGAGTGATTAAATACTTCCAGACGCGCCATCATTAAATTCAGCGCATCCTCGTACGGGCGGATCATGTCATAATATTGCTCATTTGTCATGCGTTCTTTCCGCTCCTTCCTTTGTAAATCCCGCGCCGGGGCTGTACCTCCGACCGCTCGTGTTAATTTTACTATGGAAGTTTGAAGTATTCTCTAAGAGAAACTAAAATTTCTATAAAATATTACCGTCTGCACTGTTATTTTCATATTTTTCCAGGAAACGCATGAGCCGTTCGTAGGCGTAAGGATCTTCCTTCTTCAGGCGCTCCTTCCAGGCACGTCGATTGCTGCGCATGCGCTCCAGCGCTTCCGGGTTCTTCTCGCTCAGATATGCGATGATCTTCGTTCGGTGCATCTCCATGCGCTCCACAATCTGCGCCTCGTCCATCTGAAGCTTCTGCGCAATTTCCTTTAAATGCTCCTCAAGGCGGCGCAGTACCTCAGCTTCATCAAGATAGCCCATGCCGCGCCAGATATGCAGCCTGTGCAGGAACTCATCGTCAAACACATGCTCCAGATCGTCGGCGCTGGTGATATTTTCCAGGATTCTGCGCACATTTTCCTGGATCTGACGCTCAGCATCCTCGCCGAATGCCCACGCATACTCCTGCAGGGAGTTATCCTCCTCTGCGTCCGTCTCTCCGACAGAGAGGTTCACCCAGCTTCTTCCCAGTTCCTCAAGCGGATACGGCTTCTGGATTCCAGTGTCCCGCAGAGCCGCAGTGATTGTGCGGCGCACCGCTCCATCTTCGATCAGATGCCCTGCGCCGTAAGCTCTGAGCTGGTCGTTGACCGACTCGATATGCTCCGTGATATAAAACTTTATGCCGCGCTTTTTCAGATTCCGGTGAATGCGCTCCAGCGCTTCCGCCGCAGTCAGGTCAATGCTTCCGATTCCTCCGGCATCCACAATCACAAACCGTGTGTCCGGCTTTATGTAAGACTCCAGATCTTCCTCCAGAATCTTTATGTTCGCAAAGAACAGACTTCCGCTGAAACGGTAAATTACGGTATGTTCAATGGCATGCGCGTGAGAATTTCTCTTCATGCTGTGAAATCCGCGCCGTCCCGGGATGTAGCCCAGCAATGCGCGCTCCGGGTTCATAGCTCTTCGGATTACTGCCACGAATGACAGCACGATACCGATAACAACACCGTAAATGGTGCCGAGAACAAGCACGCCCAGAAAAGCACCCAGGAAGATGAAAAATTCCGGCCGGCAGATTTTATGTAACCGCAGTGCCAGATCGAATTCTATAACACCCAGAAGAGCGGATATTACGATCGCTGTGAGCACCGGTACCGGAAGGTAGCCAATCAGCGGCGCCGCAAACAGCAGCACAAATATCATTCCCACTCCTGCAATGATGGATGTCAGCTGTGTTTTTCCGCCGAACTGCTCACCCATGGCCGTTCGGGAGACACTTCCGTTTACGGGGCATCCGCCGACCAGGCAGGATGCAAAATTACCTGCCGCATATGCCAGAATCTCCTGATTATCGCGAAGACGGTATCCGTTTCGCGCGGCAAAGTTATGTGACGCCAGCAGAGACTCAGACATGATTACAAGCGATACCGTCAGACTCGTTCCGAGCGCGTGGGTCAGATCTCCGGCGCCCAGGCTTGGAAAAGACAGCGCCGGAAGTCCCGGTTCTACTGCCGCAAGCATTTTAACGCCGTACTCATCGATGTGGAAGAAAACAGTAAGACAGGCTCCCACAGCCATTACAACAATGGCCATCGGGAAACGCGGAATCAGCTTCTTTGAGATGAGCATGACAGCCAGTGCTCCAACACCCAATGCCAATGACAGCCAGTTCATATGCTGTGCAGCTTTTACTATATCCTTGACAAGCTCAAAGACTTCCCCTGTTCCTGCTCCTGATCCGAAAAGCTTCGGAACCTGCATCAATACAATCGTAAAGCAGATACCGCTGACAAAGCCTCCCATTACGGGCGTTGATATGTACTCTACGATCTTTCCTGCGCGGAACACTGCAAAAATCAGCAGCCAGCAGGCGGTAAACAGCGTAACCAGAGGCACAAACGCCTCAGCCTGCTGCGTTCCTGCAGTAATTCCCGCGGAAGCCAGCATTCCTCCCACAATCGCGGCCGGTGCCGCATCCACGCCGAAGATAAACTGCGGGGAAGTGGAAAATAACGCAAACACAAGAATCGGCAGCACCGAGGCATACAGCCCATATACTGCCGGAAGTCCCGCAATCTCCGAGTATCCCATGGAAATCGGAATAGACACCGCCGTGATAATAATTCCGGTAAAAATATCCTTAAGCAGATATTCCTTCTTATATCCCTTCAGTGTCGGAAATATTGAGAATTTCAATCAAAATCCCTCCTTTTTTCTCCGCTACATTTTACCACAGATTTCCGGAGGGTGCCAGACTTGCTACTTTTGGCTGCATCAGAGTACAGGTATTCCTGCGTTGTGTTATCGATCAGATGATAGGTAAGCTCCGCCATGGCATCGGGCGATTCATGCTCCGGTTTGGACAGCCATGCCTTAATCATTCCGATGCAGCCGTTAAGGCAGAACGAATAAGCATACTGAATTTCATAGAGATCCTGAGGGAAATCATTTTTTATAAGGAACTTGTTTGCAATCAGATGTTCAATCCGCTCTACA
The DNA here is from genome assembly GCA_944384105.1 of uncultured Lachnospiraceae bacterium. Classification (GTDB taxonomy): domain Bacteria; phylum Bacillota; class Clostridia; order Lachnospirales; family Lachnospiraceae; genus Egerieimonas_A. Next base: position 26,330 of record CALWSC010000064.1, read on the forward strand.
AACGCCATATCTCCGTTCGGCCCCAGAAGCGCAAGGGAAAGCTCTCTGTTGCTGTTCAAAATAGCGAAAAAGCGGGCAAGGAACGGTTTCATCTTATCTCGTTCGGAGGCATCCTCAGGGCAGCCTTCCATGGCTTCACGGATATCAATCATGGCTTCCTCTTCAATTTTTTCCAGCATCTGATAAATATCCGTATAGTGCAGATAAAACGTAGAACGGTTGATGTCCACTTCATCTACCAGTTCTTTTACCGTGATTTCTTTTATACTTTTTTTCTGCATCAGGCGGGCAAGTCCCTGTCTGAGCTGCATTTTTGTTTTTCTGACTCTCCGGTCTACTTTTTCGGCCATAAAAACCCCCAATCTTTATTCTGAAAAGAATAATATTTTAGTTAAAATGTCGAATTTTGCAATTAATAGACAAAATTCAAAAAACTGTCTACTAATAAATACGATACTCTTTTTTGCTGATTGAATTTTGTCTTCATTTTAGTATAATACCATCTATAAACAAAATCAACACATTGTTGATTAATAGAACTAAAAACTATTAATAGATCAAAAGGCTATTTAGTTTTGAAAGAAAGGGATGGACTATGATAAAAAACGAATGGAAAAGTCTGTTGAAAAACAGGATCCTGGTGGTGGTGGTTCTGGCCATCATTATTATACCGGTAATTTATGCGGGCCTGTTTCTGAAATCCATGTGGGATCCTTATGGAAACCTGGATCAGCTTCCGGTGGCTGTAGTCAATCATGACCAGCCGGTAGTGTATAACGGAAAAGATCTGAATGTGGGAAAGGATATGGAAGAGGCACTGAGCGAAAATGATTCTCTGGATTTCCATTTTGTGGACAGTGATGAGGCAGAACAGGGACTGAGAGACGGAACTTATTATATGGTAATCACCATTCCCGAAAATTTCTCAGCCAATGCCTCCACTCTGATGGATGATCATCCTCAGAAAATGGAATTGAAATATGAAACAAATCCGGGAACAAACTACATTGCTTCGAAAATGAGTGAAACTGCGGTTACCAAAATACGAGACGAGGTAGCTTCTCAGGTAACGGAAACTTATACGCAGGCGGTTTTTGACCAGATTGCCGCTGCCGGAGACGGCATGCAGGATGCGGCAGACGGAGCAAGTGAACTGAAAAGCGGAATCAAAACTGCTTCCGATGGGAATAAGACCATCACGGAAAACCTGAAAAAGCTGGCAGACAGTACTCTGACGTTTAAGGATGGTGCAGATGCGCTTACAAAAGGACTCAAAGAGTACACAGACGGTGTTGCGCAGGCAGATATCGGCGCAGGACAGTTAAACGATGGTGTGAAAGCTCTGACTGCCAAGGTTCCGGAGCTTACTGCCGGAATAAATACTTTAAATCAGGGTGTTAAGGATTATACTTCCGGCGTAGCAGAACTTAACGGTAATTCTGCTCTTCTGACTGCCGGAGCAGCTGATCTTCAGACTGGCTCGGAAGCGTTTCAAAAAGGGCTGGACACCTTAAAAACCGGAACTGTACAGTATGTAAGCGGAGCCAATTCCCTGGCAGATGGAGTAACTCAGTATGTGGCAGGTGCCGATTCTCTGGCAGCAGGTGCAGCACAGCTGGCCCCTCTTGAAGAACTTGGACAGGTTTCAGCAGGTATTTCACAGCTGAACAGTTCTGTCTCCGGTTCTTTAAAGCCGGGAACCCTGCAGATTACACAGGGTCTGGAACAGTTATATGGACAGCTTCAGTCACTGGAAGGCAGTATGACCGGAGAAAATATCTCACATCTGTCCGCCGGTCTTAAAGATGCAAAAAGCGGAATGGAACATGCAGGAGAGGGAATGAACACTGCAGCTTCCGGAATGCTCCTGGCTGCGGACGGTATGACAAATGCAGCAAGTGTAGCCGAAGCAGCAGGTTCAGGGATCTCGGATTCAGCTTCGCTGCTTGAAAATGCTGCAGCCCCCGTTTCAGAGGCGGTATCGGCCGCTTCCAACTCTGTCACTCAGTGTGCTGCAGATGCCAACGCAAAGCTGGATGCCGCAAGGCAGCAGATCGATACGGCAAACGGACAGATCAATGCGGCAAATCAGCAGACCGCTGCACTACATACAGCTATGGCAGGCGCACAGGCTGCACTTCAGGAAATTCAGAGCTGTGCAGATGAAAACGGAATGGTGTCGGCAGCAAGTCTGAACGCAGTGATCGGAGCGCTCAGCAGTTCTTCCTCAGCTGCAGCAGGTGTAAATACTGTTGAGAATAATGTAGAAGGTATCGATGCTTCGGCTTATACTTCACAGGCAGATCAGGCTGCCGCAGCGGCTTCTCAGCAGATCGCGCAGATGCAGCAGACATTGAATGCTGCTGCAGGGCAGCTGGAACAGGCGGCGGCCGGCTTAAGATCCGGAGCGGAAACTTTAAGCAGCAAGTCAGAAGCTATGAAAGACGGAGCCGCCCAGATGTCCGACGGAGCAGAAAAGATGGCAGCAGCAGCCGGAAGTATTCCCGAGATCTCCTCTGACCCGATCAGGCAGGTAACTTCTGCCGTAGGCCAGCTTTACGAAGGTGCTAAAAAAGCAGATCAGGGTGTAGCAGCTGTTTCCAGGGCGCTGGATACACTGGAAACAGGAACAAAAAATTTACCTAAAGCAGCGGCTGGTGTAAAAACTTTAAATGAAGGCTTTCAGAAGCTGACCGCAAATGATCCGGTGCTTACATCCGGTGCAGCAGCTTTAAAAGAGGCAGGAAGTTCTGTGACTGGAGGTATCAGCCAGGTTGCATCAGGCGGAGCAGCTCTTTCAGAGGGTGTAAGAACATTAAGCGGAGGAATCAGGACATACACAGACGGGGTCAATACTCTGGCTGGAAATAATGAGGCTCTTACCGGAGGAACACAGAAACTGGCAGACGGAGCAGGAACTCTTGCTATGGGTGCAGACCAGCTGGCAGAAGGGACAAATACCCTGAAAGCCGGTATGGAAAAGCTTGTTTCCAATAACGGTACACTGATCAGCGGTGCAGACCAGCTGGCACAGGGTGCTGTAAAAATCCAGGATGGTTCTTCACAGCTTTATGACGGTTCCAAAGAACTGGGCAGCGGTATGGATAAACTCCTTGACGGCTCTGCCGCGCTGGAGGAAGGCCTGATTGACGGTGCTGAAGAAATCAGCAAAGCATCTGCGAATGACGATATGATAAGTATGTTTGCAGCTCCGATTGTAGATGAAGAGACACAGATGACTACGGTTGAAAACAATGGACATGCCATGGCACCTTATATGATGTCTGTAGGTCTCTGGGTAGGCTGTCTTGCTTTCTGCCTCATGTATCCGCTGACAGAATATAAAGGAAAACTCAAATCCGGTTTTTCATGGTGGGCAGGCAAAGCTTCCGTACTTTATCCGGTAGCTGTTCTGCAGGGAGTCCTTCTGATCTTCCTTCTCCATCTCATCGATGGATTTACTCCGGCAGAGATGATCAAGACAGTGCTCTTCTCCTGTCTGGCATCGGTTACATTTACATCTATCATGTACTTTTTCAACATTACTTTCGGCAAAGTGGGAAGTTTCCTGATGCTGATCTTTATGGTCATACAGCTGGCCGGCTCTGCAGGAACCTATCCGGTTGAGATTTCTCCGTCCTTTGTGGCAAAGATTCACGCCTACCTTCCGTTTACCTATACGGTAAATGCATTCAGAAGCACTATAGCGGGCGGAGAAAGTATCCGGACTTCAGTGATTGTGCTGATTGTACTGGCTGTTGTATTTACAGCTCTTACTATTCTGCAGTTTACCTATATGGCCCGCGCTAAGAAAAATGGAAAACGCATTCTCCTTGACTGGCTGGAAGTTCATGGAGTAGCATAAAAAATTTCATGCTTTCTCTCATAAGACAGGGCAGCTGCACAAAATGCAGCTGCCCTGTCTGTCATTATTTCAAAGTATTTTTCTTTTTGGAACCAGGTTTTATTCCCCAGAAAACCAGATTCATACTCACCACCACCAGCAGGCAGATTCCCATAGCAACCCAAAATCCAAGATTAATTCCAAACAGCTCTGTTCTCCCAAAAAGTTTTAAAAATAACTGTGTCCAATTCATTTTGTCCTGCTCCTTTTCTTCTATTTATAAAAGTTCTCCATAATTTCTTACATACGCTTTTTTCAGACTGGTTGCCAGTGCCATATACAGCAAAATACACGGAATCAGATATGCAAAGAATGCTGCCGGCGGTGCCACAAATCCCAGGATCTTCCCAAAACCGGTAAAAGGAATGGCTGTCAGAACCGTAATCCCGATAAACGTCAGCATTGTTACGGGTGCTGATGCCCTGCTCTGGATAAACGGAATTTTGGGGGTTCTGATCATATGGATGACAAGCGTCTGACTCCACATAGATTCAATAAACCAGCCGGCCTGAAACATGGCTGCATAATCACTCTGCATTCTGGCCAGTTCCGTTCCTGTATAATGAGCAGCCAGATCATTATACAGAACACCATGAGATATAAACTTCGGGCAGAATACAAAATACATGAAAGCATAGGTCGTCCAGTCAAAAATAGAGCTGGTCGGTCCGATCCATATCATGAAGTTTCCAATCGAAGAGGCATCCCAGGTTCTGGGCTGTATCAGAAATTCCTCGTCCACATTATCCCACGGAATAGCGGTACAGGATAAATCGTAAATCAGGTTTAATAAAATCAGATGCAGACTCATCATGGGGAGGAAGGGAAGCAGTGCTGAGGCCGCCAGTACGGAAAACATATTTCCAAAATTAGACGATGCTGTCATTTTAATATATTTAATCATGTTTGCATACGTCTTTCTTCCCTCTATAATACCTTCTTCCAATACCATCAGATCCTTTTCCAGAAGAATAATATCTGCGGATTCCTTGGCTATATCCACTGCCGTATCCACTGAAATTCCAATGTCTGCGGACTTCATAGCCGCTGCGTCATTAATCCCGTCCCCCATATAGCCTACGGTATGCCCGCTGTTTCTCAGCACTGTTACCACACGGGCCTTCTGGTCTGGAGAAAGTTTGGCAAATACATCCGTTTCTTCGGCCGCCTTAGCCAGCTGACTGTCACTCATCTGCGCAATATCTGTTCCCAGCAGCATATTTCGGACTTCCATTCCCACCTGTTTGCAGATACATCTGGTTACCTTTTCGTTGTCTCCTGTCAGAATTTTTGTTGTCACTCCATATTTTCTCAAAGCCAGGATTGCCTGCGCAGTAGATTCCTTTGGAGGATCTAAAAATGCCAGATATCCTAACAGCACCATATCGCACTCATCCTTTACTCCAAAGGCTCCCACCTGAGAAGGATTTGTTTTCTGAGCCACAGCAATGACTCTCATACCGTCTTCATTCAAATCATTTACTTTTACTAAAATTTTCTCTTTCAGCTCTTCTGTCAGAGGCTCGATCTTCCCTTTATACTCTACGCTGGAGCAGACAGACAGCATTTCTTCCACTGCTCCTTTGGTAATCATCTGAGTTTTCCCCTGTTTGTCCCTTACCACCGTGGACAGTCGTCTTCTGCTAAAATCAAACGGAACTTCGTCAATCTTCTCATATGCCTCTGATAAATCCAGAAGCTGCGGATTCTCTGCCTCCTCCTCTTCTGTTTTCTGGATTATCGCCAGATCCATCAGGTTTTTATATCCTGTCTGAAAATAACTGTTCAGATATGCGTGACGCAGAACTCTTACATCTTCCTTTCCCGTAACATCCATGTGGTATTCCAGCACCACCTTATCCTGAGTCAGGGTTCCGGTTTTATCCGTACATAAAATATCAATAGCTCCGAAGTTCTGAATGGAGTTCAGATTCTTTACAATTGTTTTTTTCTTTGACATGGAGACTGCCCCTTTGGCCAGACAGGTTGTTACAATCATAGGAAGCATTTCCGGTGTCAGGCCTACCGCAACTGAAATGCCAAACAGAAACGCCTCCAGCCAGTCTCCTTTTGTCAGTCCGTTGACCACAAAGACAATCGGAACCATAATAAGCATAAATCGGATTAAAACCCAGGATACCGCGTTGACACCTTTTGTAAAATTTGTTTCCACCGCTTCCTGTGCTACGGAAGATGCCATCGTGCCGAATAGTGTGTCATCTCCCACTGCCAGAGCTACGCCGACGGCACTTCCGCTGATTACATTACTTCCCATAAACGCAATATTCGTATAATCGGTGACAGCACCGTGTTTTACATTACAGACATCCGCGGTTTTTTCTATCGGATCACTCTCTCCTGTGAGAGAAGCCTGACTGATAAACAGATCTTTCGCTTCTATAATCCGAAGGTCTGCCGGAACCATATCACCTGCAGATAAGTGAACAATATCACCTACTACCGTTTCCTCCAACGGAATTTCTATTTTTATTCCTTCTTTTCTATCCACCGTACAGGTTGTAGTAATCATTGCCAGTAATTTCTCCGCGGCACTCCCGGACCGGGATTCCTGTACAAACCGCAGAGTTCCGGAAATCAGCACCATGGTACATATAATAATGACAGTCAGCGGATCGACATCAGCCGGTGTTCTCTGCATCATCGGCATAAGAATATCTGTTATAGAAGACACAATCGCCAGGCAAAACAAAATAGCCGTAAAGGGATTTATAAATGCTCCGGCCAGCCTCTGAAACAATGTCTTCTTCTTTTCATGGGTAACTTTGTTTTTTCCGTGTACGGATCTGCTTTCCAGTACGGCTTCTTCCGAAAGACCGCGCAGAGTTGTATTCATCTCCTTTAAAACCGGTTTGATTTTATTGGTTGCCGCAAATTCCAGAACCTTATCCGCATGATCTCTGCGGATTCTTTTCTCCTCTGTTTTCTTTATGTTTATTCTCTTATTTTCTCTTGTCATACTGTACCTCCCTCTTCTTTATCCCCTTTTTTGATTAAATATCTCTTGGTTTTTTCCATAAGATATACATCCGTTCCTGTCAAAATAAGCCAGGCGATCATGGACCAGACAAATGCCTTTTCCCGGAATCCTGTACTCCACGCTGACAGTTCAAAGATCACCCCTGCACTTATAAATACAATACCGGCATTTCTTCCCAGCCACCCTGCATTTATACTTGCCCGTTCTTCCTCCGAAAGGATTTGCCAGCCTCTCAGTAATGGAATTGCCTTTCCGATAAAAAAGAAAATCCCCGTCCCCAAAAAGAGCAATCCAAAAATCATACATTGCAGTCTCATCTTTATTCCCTCCTTTCGCTTACGGGAAAAGCATACAGAAAAATGGGATAAAATCCTATGGGCAAAACCTTGCGATTTTCTTGCAATTTGGCAAGAAATTAACATAATAAAAATACGTCCCATACAAAGATAGACTCTTCTACAGGACGTATTTTCCTATGTTCCTTATTATAAAATCATTCTGATGTAATCAGATTTGTTATCTGTCTTTACATTCTTTCATTATATTTATATCCCACTCCCCAGATCGTCAGAATATAGATCGGTGCATCCGGATTCGGCTCTATCTTTTTGCGGATTTTTCTGATAAACGCCATGATATTGCTGTCTGCCATCATATATTCATCCGCCCATACAGCCTGATAAATCTGTTCTTTCGTGAAAACCTCCCCTTTGTTTTGGAATAGGAAATACAGAATATCAAATTCTTTCGGTGTTAAATTCACTTCCTTTCCTTTGCACAGAACTCTTCTGCTCTTGGAATTAATCATCAGTTCTCCTGATTCATGTTCTCCGCTTTCTTCGGATCCTTCGGTCTTTTCCAGAAAAAGAGCTTTTTCCTGACTGTGCAAAAGGCTTCTTAAGCCATGAACAAATTCCTCTGCTTCCTTTCTGTCATGATATTCTGTCTGAACCTTTTGAGAGACCCACTGAATCAATTCAGAAGGAATGTTAACATAGATTATATCTTTTTTCATAACTATCCTCCTTAAATTAATTCATGATATTGTTTCACATATCTTCTTTTTATCAGATTTGTCAAAAACATATATCCTAAAACAACTACCAGAAGATAGCCAAAATATTCTCCGGGAAGCATTGTCAGTCCCAAAAGCTTTCCAAGCGGAAGTACCGTAATGCCGGAAAATCCGACAATTCCAAGCAGTGTAATTATCGTAACGCTTTTTGACGGTTTGCTTTGAATAAAAGGTACTTTGGAAGTTCTCAGCATTTGCAGGATCAGTATCTGTGACCACATGGACTCCAAAAACCATCCGGTCTGAAAGACCGATATGTATTTTGCCATCATCTCCGGATCTGATATATGCCCAAAGGTGACACCTCCGCATACTGCCGGACACAGGACAAAATACAGAAACAGAAACGTCAATATATCAAATGCAGAACTGATCGGTCCAAACCAGCGCATAAACCGTCCCAAAGTTTTTCCGGACCACTCCCTCGGTTTTCGATAATCTTCAGGATCCACACAATCCCATGGAAGAACCATACAAAGCGTATCATACAGCAAATTCAGCAAAAGCAGCTGGATGGCTGTCATGGGCAGGAACGGAAGGAAGGCACTGGCACATACAATGGAAAAAATATTGCCGAAATTAGAGCTTGCGGTAATGCGGATATATTTTGACATATTTATAAAGGTTTTTCTTCCTTCTAAAATTCCTTCTTCCAGTACATTCAAATCCTTCGCCAGCAATACCACATCGGCTGCATCCTTTGCCGCATCAACCGCAGTATCCACAGAAATCCCGACATCCGCTTCACAGATCGCCGGAACATCATTCATACCGTCTCCCAGGAAACCTACCGTATGTCCGTTCTCCCTCAGCACCTTGATGATCTCTACTTTTTGATTCGGTGTCAGTTCTGCAAATACTTCGCCATACTCTATGGCAGTTTGGAACTGAGATTCTTCTAAATTCTCAATCTCCTGCCCTGTCAGAATCCTGCTGCAGTCCATCCCCACCCTTCTGCAGATAGACAGGGTCACATCTTTTCTATCCCCTGTGAGAATTTTAGTTTTGACTTTCAGATCACTTAATTTCTTTATTGCCTGTTTTGCCGAGCTTTTGGGCGCATCAAAAAAAGCGAGGTAACCCAACAGTATCATATGGTCTTCATCTGCACTTGTGATTTCTGAAGAGGACAAAATATCTTTTTTCGCTACAGCAATGACCTTCATTCCGTCTTCCAGCATCTCACCGATGATTTCATCCATATTCCGTTTTGCGTCGGACTGTATCGGAATTATCTGTCCCAGATATTCTGCTTTATCACAGCGTTTTAAAACAGCATCCGGTTCGCCTTTCAGAATTAATTCCTGATGTCCATTCGGATCTTGGACTAAAACACTGACGCATTTCCTCTCATAATCAAAGGGTACTTCATCTTTCTTTTGATATGTCTGGGTCAGCGTCTCATAATAGCTCTGTTTGTCCGGCATGTCATAGCACTTTAATACCGCTGCATCGATCGGATTTCGGATTCCGGAATGGTAATAGCTGTTCAGATACGCATAGTCCAAAACCATTCCGCTTTCATTTCCGAGAATGTCCATATAATATTCAAGAATTATTGTTTCATTGGTGATGGTACCTGTCTTATCGATGCACAGAACATCCATGCTTCCAAACCCCTGCATGGAATTCATATTTTTTATCAGAGTTTTCTTCTTAGACAGCAGCAGACTTCCTTTTGCAAGGCAGGCAGTAATAACCATAGGCAGCATTTCCGGCATCAGCCCCACTGCCACAGACACCGCAAACAGAAACGCCTCCAGCCAGTTGCCTCGTATAATTCCGGAGACAGCAAACACAATCGGCACCAATACGAACATAAATTTCAGCATAACTTTTGCGATCGAATTAGCACCTTTTTCAAAACAATCCGAACTTTTTATTCCCTCTGCGTAAGATCTGCCGTACAGGGTATTCCGCCCCGAAGCGAGAACAATGCCTTCCCCTTTTCCGCTGATTACGGTAGTTCCCATAAATGCCAGATTGGGATAATAAATCGGTGAGCTCTTCTTTTCTCCCGTATATTTTCTGCTGTTTTTTTCTACAATCGCGCTTTCTCCGCTCACTGCGGCCTGAGAAAGAAACAGATCCTGCGTATTCATCAAACGCAGGTCCGCAGGAATTCTGCTTCCTGCGGTGACATATACACAGTCTCCCGGAACCAGTTCTTCGGCTGCTACTTCTAAAAGAATTCCCTCTCTTTTTACATGAACATTCGTATGAATCAGACGTTCCAGTTCTTCTGTCGCATGACGCGATTTCATTTCCTGGCTTAATCGAATCCCGCCGCTGATAAAAACCATAACCAGCAGAATCCATGAGGAATATAAATTTCTCTGTTCATCTGCGTTGATCCGATGATTAGTCACATAGGAGATACAGGCTAAAAAAAGCAAGACTCCTGTAAACGGATTAAAAAAAGCTCTTCTGATGCGATACCAGATGGTATCTTCTTTCTTCTCCCACAGCTGATTCTTCTTACTTTTCCTTGCCTCCGCCTGCTCAATGCTCAGACCCTTCTCTGAGGTTTCAAGTTCTTTACAGACTTCAGAAACATCCTGCCATGCTGCATGTATCAGGTTTAAGTTAGATTCTGTTTTTCGTTCCATATCTTCCTCCTTTGATTTGTATTTTACCATAAAACCATCGCTAAAAGTCCTTGCAATTCTCTTGCGATTTTTTGTCAGCTCATACTTTGATCAATGGAGAAATATTTTTTACTTTATAACCATTTTTTCAGGAGATCTTCTGCCTCTTTTCTCCGGCTCCGTTCTATTATGTGATAATCGTTCAGACAGTCTTTATAAGCTTCGTCACGTTTTGCCGTACCTTCTTTATCATCAATCAGAAAATGGTAAAACAGTCCTTTTGCATTTTTTTCTGCTATAAGTGAGAAGTCCTCAATACTCCCTATAATTTCCATATTTTTTCCGCACCCATGAAGCTTATCATAGACGTCCATCCAATGTCTGGCGGACGGCTGTCCCGCTCCGTAGACCCACTGGTACGCCTGAATATCGGTATGATCAAGCAGCATATCCAGATGATTCAGATTACCGACACCGTCCAGATGATACATAACATTCGGAAACTCCCTTTTCAGTTCTTTCATATCATTCAGCGCAAACTCTTCAAACATTTCTGGACTGATCATATATGCGAAATCGTCCTGAAAAATATAAGATCGTTTTTTGCTGTATAACCCGCTCCAGTCACTGTATCCGGGATGATCCGGCCCCAGAACGCTTTCCAGATCTTCGTATGCCTCTATAAATGCACTCCTTATCTGTTTCTGAACCCGGAATACTTCTTCCGGTTCATCATATAACGCAAACATATACTCCTCATTCCCCAGAAGGATTGCCAGAATATCCTGTACGCCGCCCAGATCCGGCATGGACATCAATACGAGATTACCCCAGCGCTCCTTTCCCGCCCGATAGATATCTTTGATTCTCTGCGCCCATATATTATTCGGATCATACTTTACATTGATCTGATCAATCGATAATTTCTCCTTCGGAAAATACCATACGGATCCCGTACTGTTATCCAGCCTTGCACCGCAGAATCCTGCCAGAACGCCCGGACCGAATGCTGCCATATTTATCATCGGAAAAGAATCCCCCAGAAATTCGCACTGGCAAAGTTCATAATCCAATGCATCAATCAGCTCTTCCGGAGAATACTCCAGACAGTTACAATTCTGCATAGACAGGAGCGGTACATCCGGTTTTTTCCTGTCCGGTGCATAAGCGGCTTTTACAACTGCTTTTATCAACGGTCTTTCCAGTTTTCCTTCCCACCAGAGCGTATAATCTTTCTCTATCTGTTGCCATCTTTCCTGATTGAAATGTATTTCCATATCAATTCCTTTCTCTGCGAATACCCATACTTTCTGTTCACAGAACCTGATACTTTTTAAACGCATCTGTCACCATTTTCAGATACGCATCACTCATATGAATTGCTCTTGGCTGCGGATATGTTTTTGCGATAAAGCCTCCGCTCTTATCGGCAAAAGCTTCTATCATTTCGCGCACCCGATCCTCAATTTCTTCCTTGTTCATGTCCAGTGTCCTCTGAATATCCAGCGGACAGAAAAAACAGATTCTGCCCTTATATCTTGCAGAAAGATTCCATATTCCCATGTTATCCTGCTGATCCAGATTAACCACGTCAGCCCCTGCTTCAATCAAATGCTCGATCATATCTAATGTATATCCGCAGCAGTGGATAAACGTATCCATACCCAGACCATGGCAGACTTTATACAGACGTTCAAATCTCGGTTTGAACACTCTCACAAAGGTTTCCATTTTTATCATCATTCTGTCCTGCAGAGCCAGGTCGTCAATTGTAATGATGCCGTCCACTCCGCACTCTGCCATTTTTCCCGCCGCTGCAATTGCCGAATCGCAAAGCCGATCTGCAAGTTCCTCTGCAAGCTCAATGTTGCATCCAATATTCATCATAAAATCCATGAAGCCAAACAGATCGATCATGTGCTGGAAAATCCCGTTGGGAAGCATCCCCAGCACATATCAGATCTTCCTTTCCTTCCAGAGGAAATTTCTTCGGCTCTCCAAAACTGTCACCTATAGCTTCATAGATAACTCCCCACTCATTTTCGCCGTCTGCAGCCGCTCTCATCTGAGCAAAAACCCACATCATATCTTCGCCGTATGTGATTCCGTCCACAGGAGTTCTGTTGGAGTCAAAATTATAAGGGATCCTGGGCGGATATTGAAAGTGAATTGCTCTTTTTACAATCTCTCTGCTCGTCATTTTTTCTTCTGTCCCTTTCTGAAATCCTCCACTGCCCGGTACATTGCCAGCAGGTTGTCTACCGGTACATTTCCCTGTATATTGTGGACGGTATTAAATACAAATCCCCCGCCTTTTGAAAACAGCTCCAGTCTCTGTGTAACTTCTCTGTAAACTTCCTCCGGAGTTCCAAACGGAAGCGTCTTCTGAGTATCGACTCCGCCGCCCCAGAATACAAATTTATCTCCCCATTTCTCTTTCAGCATTTTGCCGTCCATTCCTGCTGCTGACAGCTGTACGGGATTAAGAATATCCACGCCGCACTCATAAAAGTCCTGAAGAAAGTCCGTCACTGCCCCGCAGCTGTGAAAGAACGTCTTCCAGTTTGTATGTCCATGAATCCAGTCATTCACCTTCTTATGGTACGGTTTATAAAATTCACGATAACAGTCAATCGCCATATACGGCCCTGTCTGGATACCGAAATCCGTGCCTGACACATAGATTGCCTGGATCTTATCTCCACATGCCTGATAGATCAGCTCCGCATTGCGGATTGCAAATTCCGTCTGCATATCAAACAGTTCATGGATATACTCCGGGCACAGAGACGGCGCCATCATAAATTCCGTCAATTCCCTGATCCCCGCCGGATGCTTCACATTCGGCCCCGGAATCAGCGCAAAGTCTCCCAGTGATGCGATGGCTCCGCTGTAAACAATGCCGTAATCCGTCTCATTATAATAGTAATTGCATCTGTCTTCCATAAACCGCAGCTGTTCCTCGCTGAGCAGGCCGAAATCTTGTCCGAAATCCTGCCTTGCGCTTCTCTCTTCCGCATCATCACAGGTACAGCTTCCGCGTACAATGTTGTCAAATAAAAATCCGCCTTTCGGCATCATGGCCGCCGGAGACACACTCATATCCCCCTGCGGATAAAGATATGTTCTCCCATCGTCCGAAACTGTTGTGTTGAAGTCTGCCGGTACATCTACCTCCAGCCCTGTCTGCAGCTTCCACGGCTTTCTTCCCGCGTTTGAAAATCCGAACATGTTATAACCGTTTGAGACATCCACACAATCCGCTTTCAGTTTCTGACGCAGATCCTCTTCCACCTCTCCAAGAAGCTGCAGCGGCTCACATACTTTTACTCTTTTCTTTTCCAGTCCCAGCGCATCCCTGAGCCCGGCGAGTGCATTCGCATGAATGCCTGAAATTGCCGTGGAACCCAGATCCATCACGACCTGATCAGGTTCCTCATGGTTAAGCGGCTGTCTTAATCTTTCTCTGCTTCCTGTCATGATCTTCTGCCTCCTTCTCGCTTATCTTTTTCTGCGAGAATTAATAGATTTGCCGTTTCGCACCAGCAGCAGCTTCCTGGAAATACCCCGCCTATACATCTTTCTGTTTCCCAGTCTGACATATTAACTCTTTCGCACATAAATCCCGGCTCCTGCTTCTCCGGCTCGATGCGGGTGTTTTCTCCGTTTTCCAGCAGCATGGCATCTTTGGGCACATCCCAGGAATAAATCGGTCGCTGTTCTGTAGACATATACTGGCTCACTGTATCTGTAATATCCCGGAAAAGTTCAAGATATTTTTCTTCTCCGGTCCACCGGTACAGATCGTACAGGCTATATCCCGACAGCGTACAGATTCCGGGAGCTGTATGCTTATTCTGTGCGTTTGCGAAAACGCATCCCGTTGTTTTCATATCCAGCCGGGCAAATTCACTGCCTCTGCGGAACTTATAATTATACGCAACAACCCAGCTGCTGCAGAATTCTGCCAGATATCTGCTGTATGACAGCCATTTCTCATTTCCTGTCAGCCGATATAGCGTTGTCATACTCTCAAGCAGAGCAAATGCACTTTCACTGTCCGGACACTGAAGGATTTCTCCGGGACCTCCGGTTGTATATCCCTGCTCTTTCACCTGTGTATAGTAATACTCCCCGCTCTTTTCAGCCGTCTCCATATAGGATGCATCACCAAAATATCTGGCCGCTTCCGCAAGTCCGGCCGCAGCCATTGCTCCGCTTGTACTGCCTCCCACAATAATATCCCCCGTTGTCAGGCTTACAAATTGACCAAACTGTCCATATTTCTTCCACAGTCTCACAAATGCATTTGCCAGCCTGCGGGTTCCGTCCTCAAACTCTTTTGGAACCTGTTCCCCCCGTTCCTTCATCAGATCGAAATGCATAAACAGATAATATAAAATATCCGCTGACTTTCTCACCATATGCCAGTCTTTGGACCATTCACATCCGAAGATATCTTTTACAGGATTTCCCTTTTCATCACTCGATTCATAGAAAAATCCCGACGGTGACTGCTGCCGGAACAGATGCCGAAGAGTGCTCATACCTCGCTCCCACTCCACACTGCCGCCAAGCCGCATTAACGGATATGTATACATTCCTCCGCCGATCCAGCCCGGCTGCCAGCTCATATTTCCTGCGGGTGTGATCTCTGTACCGTAAAATTTACCTTCTTCTTTCCAGTTGTATCGGTTCATTTTCCCGCATTGGATACGAAACTGCTGCTTTTCATCCATTGGTTCTGGTACACGGTCATCCATTCCCATGCATTTGCGTGTTTCGAAAAACATATGATAAAATTCTTCCATACTGTCACATGCAAATTCCTTTATCCTGAAAGGAATCTGTATTGTTTCTCCCTGCGAGAAATCTTTCCCCTCGTCTCTGCTTTGCTGCATAAACGGCCACAGATACATCGCTCTTTTTCTCATATGAGGATAGGTAATGCAGATGCTGCCTTTTTGATACGCCAGCCCCAGGTTGACGCCCTCTATCTCCTGAATGGTATAAAAGAGGACCGCTCTCTTTTCTTTTTTTGAATATACTCCCACACAGGGAACGGAGACGTCACCGGTGGTTACTTCAATCACTCCGCTTCCGTCTTTTTCAAGTCTCGGTACATCAGTAATTGTCACCGGCATATCTGTCTTTGCCTCTTCAGGGGTAAAAAGAGGCGGGTACTTCTTCTTAAGTACATCAAATCTATTTCCGTCATAACAGCACGAAGGGAAAAGTACATATTCATCCCCTGTCACGGAAAACGGGATTTGATATTCCAGTTCTACATATGTATTGCGGGCATTCTCCTGAAAACAAATGGCTGCCCTTTCCTCATCTATACGGGTTTCAACATTTTCTCCGCTTTGCAGAATCCATCTCATATTCATATATTCTTTCCCTCCCAAGACAGGCCTGCCCCCGCCACTACTCGTTTTCATGACGGGGGCAGTCTTGTCCCAAAAATATTTTTCTGTTGCTTTTATTTATTTTCTTTTACCCACTCGTCCAGCTGCTTTTGACATTCAGCAATCAGGTCCTTACTTCCTGCCTGCTCCAGTTTCTCAAGGAATTCCGGAAGCACTTCATCCGGATTCACCATTCCTGTCGCAAGAGACGAATAATACTCATCAACTACTGCACTTACACTTGCCAGTTGTGTCTGTACCGGTGTTGAATCAAAGGAAAATCCCAGTGCAAGAGACGGCTCTGCCGAATTGTTGATTTCCTCTGTTCTGGCCCAGTCATCTTCTCCCTGTCCCTCTCTGTATAATGCATTAAACTGATCTCCGTAAACCCAGTCCTGATTCGGATTATATGCGGAATTTTCTACAGGGATTGCATAATTTCCGTCTTTTGTATAATGCTCGCCTTCAATACCGAAGCAAACAAGATTATACAGTTCTTTGTCTGTATTTAATTTATTCAGAAACATCATCGCCCGCTCCGGGTTCTTGGAAGTTCTGCTTACAGCTGTAAGGGCTGCTGTGATACTGGATGTTGACAGATGAGACTCTCCAATCTGCTGGAATGTGAAATCTTTTCCTGTCTTCGCCTTTGTATCAGTTTCTACACCCGGTTTATATGTAGATGTAAGCTTAGAAACAGATTTTCCGATCTGAATATCCATGTTTTCATCGGTTACCGTAGCGGAATCGCTTCTGAAATATCCTTTCTGATTCCATTCATACATCATCTTGAAAAATTCCTGTACCTGCGGAAGTTCAAACTGATTTACAACCGTCATACTATCATCACCGTATTCCAGCGCTCCCGGTATCTTGGAGCCTGCAAGTTCTTCATAACCTAATGTATTCTGATAATTATTAAGGAGCTCTGCCGGACCGCAGTTAACAATCGGATACATATCCGGATTATCTGCCTTAATCTGTTCAAACAATGGCTCCATATCTTTCAATTCTTTTACCTGTGTCAGGTCAAAATTGTACTTTTCAAGTACACTGTTCTCTACACCTATGGCTCCCTGATAAGCCCAGATCTGCATATTCGGGACAGCATAAATGTTTCCATTTACAGTGGCCGCTTTCCATCCTTCATCAGGAATCAGTTCTTTCAGATCTTTTCCATATTCATCCAGAAGATCATTCAATTCCAGAAATGCATTTTTAGATACGTTATTGTAGAAATTGTTTGACCAGTGTGCCGTATAGCAGAGATCGAACGCCTCCTGAGAAGCAATCGCCATCTGTACTTTATCATCATAACTTCCCCAGTCGCACTCTACAAAATCGATTCGTACATTCAGATCATCTTTCAGATATTCATAAATAGCGTCTTCTACTTTCGCTGTATCCGTCTGCGGACCATTTCCCGGAATATACCAGGTCAATGTCACTTCTTCAAGGCCGCTGGAAGAATCCCCCGTACTCTGGCTCTTCTGCTCTTCACTTTTTCCACATCCCGTCAGACTTCCTGCTAATGTTACCATTGCCAATGTAACTGCAAATCCTTTTCTCATCTTTTTTCTCATAAAATTATCCCTCTCTCTCGTTGTTCTATTTTACTTCATTCTGCGTTCCGCTGTTTTTTTCTGTTCACCTCCATTTTAAATGTTCACTACTTCTCAGCCTTTTACTGAACCGACCGTAATTCCTTTCACAAAGTATTTCTGGAAGAACGGGAATACTATTAACATCGGTCCCACTGCCACAACACACAATGCCATTCTGGCTGTTTCTCCGGGGATCTGTGACAGGTCCACCGATACTCCTGCTGCCATGGAAGATCTCAGGAATTCGATATTATTCATAATTCGGTACAGATAGTACTGCAGCGAAGTAAGTTTGTTCTCGTTGATGTATAACATGGACAGCCACCAGTCATTCCAGTATGTAAAAGCGGTAAACAATCCAATCGTTGCAAATGCCGGTTTTGATATAGGTGCTACTATTTTGAAAAAGATATATGCTTCGGAAGCTCCGTCGATCTTAGCTGCTTCTATCAGTGCCATCGGTGTATCCTTAAAAAATCCATTCATGAGAAATACATGCCACGGCATAATGATGTAGGGAAGTATCATCGCAAAAATCGTATCTTTTAAATTGTAGTACTGTGTATTAACAATATAGCTCGCCACCATTCCTCCGTTGAAAAGCAGTGTAAAAAAGACTAAGAAGGAAAGAACGTTCCTGAATTTATAATCTTTTCTGGCCATCACATATGCCAGCATACTGGTGCATAGCAGGCTGAGCAGTGTACCTCCAACTGTTACAACTATGGTAACCACATAAGCGTTTAAAATCTGTGCCGGGTTTTTGAATACATACTTAAATGCCTCTAACGAAAATTTTGTCGGCAGTAAATGATAACCTTCTTTTGCCAAAGACATCTCGTCTGTAAAGGATGCGGCAAGAATATAAAAAAGAGGTACAACACAGCATAATGCAATAACTATAAATATTATATTTATGATAATTTGTGATATTGTCTTTGTTCCTTTTTTCTGAACCATGTCTGCACCTCCCTAGAATATCGCATAATCGTTATTTCGCTTCTTGACAATCAGATTGGAAACGAGTACCAGAATAAATCCGACGATCGACTGATACAATGCCGCTGCAGATGAAATACCGATATCGCCTGTTACTCTGAGCGCACGATATACATATGTATCGATTACGTCTGTAGTTGAATATAAGGCACCCGAATTTCTGGTAAGGAAATAAAACATACCAAAATCGGAGTAGAATATTTTTCCTATCTGCAGGAGTGCCATCATCACAATTGTCGGCATCATATACGGAATCATGATCTTAAATACCTGCTGTCTCCTGTTTGCCCCGTCAATTGCCGCTGCTTCAAGATAGCTGGAATCAATGCTGATCAGCGTTGCATAAAAGAGCAATGTCATATATCCGATATTTTTCCAGAGATATGCGATTGTCAGTATAACCGGCCAGACTTTCGGCGTCGCATAGAAATTGATCGGATCTTTTCCTGCTGATTCCATAAGGTTAGGAATAACCCCCATATCCGGACTGAGCATCGCATATACAACATAGCTGGCTACAACCCATGATACAAAATACGGTATAAACATTGCAGTCTGGTAAACCTTTATTTTCTTTCTGGTAAGTTCATTCATCAGTATCGCAAGAAAGATTGCGGATACAAGTGTCAGTGTTATGAACATGGCGTTCAGGCAGAGTGTATTTCTTGTAATTCGGAATGCGTCCTGAGATTTAAAAAGAAATTCAAAGTTTTTAAATCCAACCCAGTCGCTTCCCCATATGCCCTTCGCATAATCAACCTGTTTAAATGGTATAACAATTCCAATCAGGGGCACATAATAAAATGCTGCCAAAAATGCAAACCCTGGAATAGCCAGGACCGTCAATCCCCAATTCATCTTCCGACGGGCCTTTTTCATTTTCATTCTTTTTACTTTCGTATCTCTCACATGCTCAGCCTCCATTTCTTTTCCATAACCTCGTTCCATCAGGTGTTACTGTCATTATAGATACCCCATAATGCGGATTTCCAGAGTAAAATGGCGCCTTTTTATATAAAAAAAGTTCCAAATACAGTATCTTTTTCCCATTTTGCAGTAATTGTCCTTTTTTACACCTTTACAGAATTCCTGTCCTTTATTACAATTAAAAAAAAGCCATTGAGGTGGGGAAAAATGAAGTTATTAAAAAAGAGCACATATCAACAAACACTGATCATAATTCTATCCTTATTATTAACACTGTTTTGTGTCCCTTTTGCATTTACTCTCTACAGTTCTTCAAAAAGCAGAATACTTGATGCACAGCAGGCAGCCAACAATCAAAATCTTCAACAAATCAAATATAATTATGATATATATCAGGATATGATATCTAATTTATGCTTTTCCATATATCTGGACAATGGGACTCAAAGCCTGCTGTATAACCCTAACATTACATCTAAAGAAGCTTACGAACAGATTGATTATTTTAATTCCTCTGTACTCAATGTCTATCCGTCTGTATATTCGATCACTATTTATAATGGAATCCAAAAGAAATATTACTCTACTCTGATGGACTCTACGGAATATCTGTCTTCCATCACCGATCTTTTTTCAGGCGAAAGTATGCCGCCAAAACTGAAGCCTATTCTTCGCAGAATACCGAACGAGACCGGTACCGGAGAGTTATATGTATATACATATCTGATATATGATTTTGAAAGCAGCAGTGATTCATCTGCCAGTTTTATTATCGTGGAGCAGAATGCCAACTGGCTGATCGACAACTTTACGCAGATACGCAGTGTAAACGAGAGCATTCCGAGTGAAATCTATCTTTTAGACAATGAGGGAAATATATTTTCACAAAATCCGGATACCATATCGCAGGACAGCTCCGAGATACTGGAAAACTTCTTTGCGGATCATGCCGAATCCGGTGAGCAGGAAATGAATGATGATGTCCATTCTATCACCTATTCTTACAAGGGTGAACGTTATCTTATCACACAGTTGTCGCTCACGAATCAGGACTCACTGGTAATGCTTCAGAACTATAATGATGTATTTGCCAATATAGAAAGTTTCAAACATACTTTTGCCGTTGTTATTATCATATGGGTGATACTTTTTGCCATGGCCATATGGGGGATTTCGAAAAAGCTTTATGCACCGGTTCAGAAAATGCTTAAATATGTCAATGGACTTTCCGGCCAGACGCCGGAAACAGGCAACGAATTCCAGCAGCTTATGAACCTTTATAAAGATTCCTATGACAAACTGACGAATCATAATCATGCCGCGCACTATGTAATCACTCAATATCAGCTTGAAAAGCTTCTGGTAGACAGTACCAAAAACGTATGGAATAATTTTATTGCCTATACGCCGGATCATTGGCTGTCGGAAGCTTCCAATATGCCGCTTCGTGTGTTTCACCTGACCATGGACAGCCAAAAGGCTGACGGCAGCATCTGGTCAGATGATGACTTCCGGTTATATTTATTTGCAACACAGAATATTTTATCTGAGCTTCTGAAGAAAGACCGAAACTCAGAAGTTTTCATGACAAGCGACTACTCTATATGGGGAATTATTCAGGCCAGAGGCGAAGGACGCGATGCAAATCTGGAAACTATTCTTGTACAGACGCAGGATTATGTAAAAAAATACTTAGCTGTACATTTTAATGTTTCGTACAGCGGTATCGCTTTACAGCCTACTGATATCACCCGCCTGTATCACGAAACTCTGACCTTACATGACTATCATTATGTTTACGGGCCCGATGCTGTAATCAGTCCGGACACCTGTAAAGTAAATCTTGCAAATGACAATGACCACCTTCCGGATCATCTGGTTAAAAAATGTCTGTCTGCAATAAAGATCGGAAATCTGGAATCCGCTGTTCCTTCTATCCATGAGATCTTTCATGCGCTTCAGGAAATGCGCTATGAGAATATCCAGATATCGATCATGGCATTGGCAAATCAGATTAACTTTACATTAAAGGAGCTGTGTAATTCAAAAGGAGTTCTGACTAAAATCCGTTTTGAATGGATTTATTCTCAGATTGATATGGCTCATTATTTGCAGGATGTGCAGAAGAGTATGCTTGATTATCTGGATGATACACTGCGCATTTTCCAGGTCAAAACTGATCAGGATAAAGAGCACCTGTTTATTCAGAGCATTCAGAATTATATAGCCTCAAATTACAGTGATCCGAATTTATCCTCGCAGCTCATAGGAGAGCAGTTTCATCTGTCCTCCAAATACTTGATGAAGAGATTTCTGAATTACTCCGGTATTTCACTGAACGAGTATATCCTGGAAGTCCGTATGCATCAGGCCGCGGTTCTGCTCAAAAACAGTGATTATGCCATCGGTAAAATTGCCGCGTCCGTTGGGATTCTGAATGAAAACTATTTCTATAAACTGTTTAAAAAATTCTACGGATGTACCCCGCGGGAATATTCCATCCAGCAGCGCAAATCGGAGAAATAAAAAAGGAGACAATCCACACATCTTTCAGAACTTTAAAAAGTCTGAAATCCGTTGGATTGTCTCCTGCTGTCTTTTTACAGCTTCATCAGGTCTTTCATATATGTTTCACCCTGTTTCTGGAATCCTATTGTCTGCAGGTAGGATTCATGCGCTCCTGCCTTCCCCATAAAGGTCAGTTTTCGAACACCCTGTTCTCTCAGTCTGCCGTACAGGTACTTTCCGACTGAGCAGTCCCTGTATGTAGGTGTCGAATAATCCAGTGCAACCTCCACTTCCCCGTCCGTCCTTCGCTTTCCAAGAAAGATCCCGGCCGGTTCCGCATTATGGCATACAATATACGCGGCATCATACTGCGGAAGAGACTCATCTGCCCCTTGAAATGCAGGGAAGTATTTCATTATATCCTCTTTATAATAATTCAGAAGATAGTGGATCAGCGGCTCTTGGGCTTCACCTTCCACGAAGTTATATGCCCGTTCCGTTTTCCGGATTCGTATCAGATAATAAATATTGATGATAACCAGACAGGTATTCATCAGGGCGGTCGGGTAGGCATGGATGATCAGCGCATAAATCGTGCAGATCACGCCTCCTGCTGCATTGATGATTCTCAGTTTGAAAACCGATGTCATCAGAAAGGACAGCAGTACCAGAGCGGAGCCGAAATACCCTACCAGTTCTACGATCATGCGAGTATCCAAGCGATCTCCTCCTTTTAGTATCCGGATCCTGCGTCAGGGCTGTTTTTCATGATTTTAACCAGTCTGCTTGTTCCAAGCCTCTCTGCTCCCAGGCGGATGAATTCGTCTGCATCATCAAAGGATGAGATTCCGCCGGCTGCTTTAACTTTAACATCCTTTCCCACATGGGCTCTCATCAGTTCCACATCCGCAAATGTAGCCCCTGCAGTGGAAAAACCGGTAGAAGTCTTGATGTATTCCGCTCCCGCTTTCGTGACGATCTCACACATTTTGATCTTCTCCTCTTCGGTCAGCAGGCATGTCTCGATGATAACTTTCAGGATTCTGCCGTCACAAGCTTCATGAATCTGACGGATTTCGTCTTCGATTTCCTCGTATTTTCTGTCTTTGAGATGACCGATGTTGATAACCATGTCAATCTCATCTGCCCCGTTTGCAACAGCATCCTTTGTCTCAAATACTTTAACTGCTGTGGTACTGTAGCCGTTCGGGAATCCGATTACCGTACAGATCGGAAGTTTTCCTTCCACGTATTCCGCAGACTGTTTTACATAGGAAGCCGGGATGCACGCAGATGCCGCTTCGTATTTAATGGCATCGTCCAGAATCTGGCGGATTTCTTCCCAGGTTGCTGTCTGTGTCAGTAAGGTATGGTCTACATATTTTAAAATTTCTTTCTTATCCATCTTAAACCTCTTTCTTTTCTGTTTTAAACAATTCTTTGATTTCCGGGTCAAATGCTGTCTCAGACGCATTGCAGAGCAGCGCAAAAATCAATTCCTCATCCCGTCCATATTGTTCATAGATTTTTATCAGTTCTTTTGTCATCGTGGTACCGCTGACAGTTCTGTTATCCGTGTTGATACTGACTTTGATTCCGGCATCCACAAACTGTCTGAGAGGATACTCCTCCCACGTTCTGACCGCTTTTGTCTGGAAGTTGCTTGTAGGACACATCTCCACACCGATTCCGGCTTCGGCATAGTCCTTCATCAATTCCGGATCCTGTTTCAGGGCGATTCCGTGTCCGATTCTTCTGGCTCCCAGTTCCAGGGCTTCTCTTACATTTTCAAGATTTCCGGTCTCACCTGAATGGATGGTAAACGGCATTCCGATTCGTTTTGCCTCCCAAAAAAGCTTCCGGAAATTTTTTGTCGGAAATGCAGACTCATCACCTGCCAGGTCGAGGGCGCACACGCCTTTTCCGAGATACTGTTTTGCACATGCAAGCATCTCCATGTTCTGTTCCACAGTATGGTTTCTCATGGCGCAGACAATGATGCCGTACCGTACTTTAAAATCCTCTTTCGCCCGTTCCATTCCTTTTCTGACCGCTTCGATGACCTCGCCGCAGCTTAAATGTTCGTGAGCAGAAAGCATCGGGGCGAAGCGGACTTCAATATATTTCATGTTCTCTTTGGCGATCTCCTGTACAAAGGTATAGGCACCTTCTTCCAACCCTTCTGCATCCTGCAGACATTTCAGCGGAAGATCAAATTTTTCCAGATATTCTGTCAGGCTCCTGCATTCTTCCGATACCGTCAGCATGTCCTCAGATACCGGTCTTCCCAGACGGCGTTCAATCACAGCTTTTGTAAGCGATCCATCCAGATGGCAGTGCAAATCAATTTTGGGAAGTTGTTCTATATTCATGTTCGCCCACCTTTCCATACGCCGGATTATACGGTTTCTATAATCTTTGTAACAAGTTTTTTAAAGTCTTTGGATACGCGGTCTGCTGTCTCCTGCACTTCTTTGTGATCCAGTTTCTGATTACTCATTCCTGCTGCCAGGTTGGTAATACAGGAGATACCTCCGATTTCCATTCCCATATGGCGTGCAGCCATTGCCTCGCAGGCTGTGCTCATGCCGACTGCATCTCCGCCCCAGATCCGGCACATTCTTACTTCAGCCGGAGTCTCATAAGCCGGTCCTGTCAGCTGGACATAGACTCCTTCTTTCAGGTCTACTCCGCATGCTTCTGCAGAAGAACGAATCACATTCTGAATCCGTTTGCTGTATACTTCGCTCATATCCGGAAATCTCGGTCCCAGATCTTCCATGTTTGGTCCGATCAGCGGACTTGGCACTCCTGTGGCAATATGGTCCGTAAGCATCATAAAGTCTCCCGGATGGAAGTTCTCGTTGATTCCTCCTGCCGCATTTGTCAGAATCAGTTTTTTCGCTCCCAGCAGTCCCATAAGGCGTGTCGGAAGAACAACATCAGACATAGGATATCCTTCATAATAATGCACTCTTCCCTGCATGATCACAACCGGCACTTCTCCGACATACCCGAAAACGAAACGTCCTTTATGTCCCTTTACTGTGGAAACCGGAAATCCTTCAATATCAGAGTACTCCACTGTTGTTTCTATGCGGATTCCGTCTGCATAATCTCCCAGTCCGCTTCCTAAAATCAGCGCCACCTCCGGCTGAAAATCTGTTTTTTCCCTGATACTTGCCAGGCAAGTCATTAATTTATTTTTCATTTATTTACCACTCCTTTATAAATCTTCTGCCAGGATGTCAGAGATCATTTCTTTCATCCTGTGATATTGTTCATAGTTAATCAGAATATAGCTGCCCTGCATCGATATCATGCCGTTTTCTTTGAATTTCTTGATGGAACGGCTGATCGTCTTGACACAGAGTCCCGTAAAGTCCGACAGATCCTGACGGTCTCCCTTCATCCGCAGAACCCCGTTGTGTGCGTATTTACGGTAGCGCTTCATCAGAAGAAAAGCTACCCTGTCTGCACCCTGGAGAAAGAGCAGCATACGGCTGTCTCTTGCCTGCTCAAGCAGATATTCTCCCATCAGTCTGCTTTCCTGTTTGAGAGCAATAATATCGGAATCCAGCCATTTTTTAAATCCTTCTTTGGGAATCTTCAGGACTGTACACTTTGTCGCCGTCTGCAACGTCGTCTGATACTTGTCCAGATTGATAATGACTTCCATTCCTCCGAACGCATAAACTTTTTCAAACATCATGAAGTCATAGTTGATACCGTAAATCCGGTAGTCTGTCGCTTTAATCAGTCCTTTGCCAATGAAGTAGATCATATCTGCAGGTTCGCCTTCCTGTACAAAGATCGTCCCCTCTTCCAGCTCTTCCACTGCAAAGGTTTCCATCAGCCACATCGGCGCTGTGCGGAAATATTGCTCAAACTGTTCTCTTCTGTCTTTTTCAATTTCATTCAGAAACGGCAGAATTTTCGCCAGATACGTATTTTCCATTGTTATCTCCTACTGTCTTCTTTTGCCTGTTATCTGTTTTCCTTTCACATACTTTGCTTCAATTTCTGCATCCTGATCCAGATAAATAAGTCGTTCCAGACGGTCTCTTACGGAAACTTCTCTGGCACTGCGGATCTTCGAATCATCGATGACTACTGCATCAAATTCATAACCTGCTTCCAGACTTCCGACTGCTCCGAAAAATTCTCCGCCTCCTTTTGTGGCGAGATAAAACGCCTCGGTCACCGTCAGAGGTTTTATACTCTGATCTGTAAGTCTCCAGCGCAACTTGGAGCACTGAATAGCCATCGCCATTGCCCGAAACATGGAGAGTGAGGAGCCGGCTGCCACATCCGTACCCAGTCCCATTTTGATTCCCATTTCCAGATATCGTTTTGCCGGTGCGATCCCGGATGACAGATTGGCGTTGGATTCGGGACAGTGAGCGACGAATACACCCTGTTCTTTCATCATCCGGATCTCCTCTTCACTGCTGTATACACAGTGTGCCATAATGGTTGGACAGTCTCCTCCGAAAAGGCCGTGGATCCGGTAGGCATCCCCATAGCAGGATGCCTTAGGCTGCAATTCCCTTACCCATTCGATCTCGCTTAAGTTTTCGGAAAGATGCGATTGTGCCGGAAGTCCGTAGCGCTTCTGCAGTTTCGAAAGCCGCTCCATCAGTTCATCAGAACAAGTCGGAATAAATCGGGGTGTGAGGATCGGTCTGACATTGGAAAATTTTTCGGATGCCAGAATCCATGCTTCTGTATCTTCAGCTGAAACTTCGGCACTTTTTTCGCAGAGTCCCTGGGAACTGTTGCGGTCCATATTGACCTTCCCTACATATCCCGCAAGTCCTGCTTTTTCCATCCGTTCCATGAGCCAGAGTGTCGCATCTTTATGGCAGGTTCCAAACACACATGCTCTTGTTGTAGCACTGCGGAGCAGATCCTCTGTAAAAATGGCATATGCTTTCTTCGCATAGCCGGAATCCTGATATTTCTCTTCTTCCGGAAATGTATGCGTGTTCAGCCAGTCAATGAGCTCCAGATCCATTCCAAGTCCCCGGAAAGAATACTGCGGGGCATGCACATGAAGATCGACAAGGCCCGGAATAATCAGTCTGTCGCCGTAATCGCGGCAGCTGATCCCTTTCCATTGTTCAGGCAATTCCTCGAAAATCCCGATGCTCTTTCCGTCTTCGCAGATCACATATCCATGTTCTATTGTCCTGATACTCTTCTGATTCTCGCTGTAACAGATATTCCCTCTGATCGCAAATCTTTCCATGTCGTTCTCTCCTTGATCTGATTTTCCTTTTTCTTATCTTTGTCCCTTGTCGTAGGGGATACCTTCTGCTTTTGGTGCTTTTGAATTTCTTGAAAACAGAGCAAGCACCACAAGAGAAATAATATACGGAAGCATGTTGTAAACAGCGCTTGGTATGTTGAGCATTTCCAGAATATCGAATCCGGAGTATACATTGGACAGAGCGCGGAATAATCCGAACAGAAGTGCTGCCAGACCGATCAGTTTCGGTTCCCACTGTCCAAAAATCATAACTGCCAGGGCAAGGAAACCAAATCCTGCCACACCGTTTTCAAACTTCCACTCACTGACACCGGCTGTGATATAAACGATTCCTCCAATGCCTCCGAAAAGTCCTGAAATCATAACGCCGGCATAACGCATCTTATAGACATTAATTCCAACGGAATCTGCTGCCTGGGGATGCTCACCGCACGCCCGAAGTCTGAGTCCGAATCTCGTCTTGTAAAGTACAATGTGTGCTGCAATCAGTAAAACAACTGCCAGAATCATAAACCAGCTGACTTCAAAGTTTCCGATTTTAAATGCTGAGAATGCTTTTCTCTGCTCGATATACTGAATCGAGGAAGAAACATTATTTACATTTTCACCCATATTGATGGCTTTGACAAATACGGTTGCAGCCGCTGTGCCAAGCAGATTCATAGCTGTTCCGACCAGTGTCTGGTCTGCCTTAAAATTGATGGCTGATACAGCGAGTAAGAGCGAATATAAAACTCCAAAGATCACGCTTCCGATAATTACTGCCAGTATCATCAGCGCTGCAGGCAGATTTCCCATGTATTTCATTACCAGCGCTCCGCCGAGAGCTCCGATAACCATCGTTCCTTCCAACCCCAGGTTAATCACACCGCTTCGTTCAGAAAAGCATCCGCCAAGGGCCACAAGCATCAATACCGATGCATAGATCAATGTATATTGTAATAAGAGTGCCATATTTTCTTCCTCCTTCCTTATTTCTTTGCTTTTCTGTTCATGCAGTGCTTAAAGAATAATACGAAGCCGCAGAAGTAGATAATAATCGCTGAGATAAGATCAGAAATCTGAGCGCAGTATACCATCTTGTCCACATAGGAACCGCCGCTTGTAATGTGCTGGATAAAGAATGCGGAAAAGATACTTCCGATCGGGTTAAGTCCTCCGAGGAATGCTGCCGCAATTCCATTAAATCCCATGGCTGGAACTGCAGTCTGAGCACAGGACCATTGTTCGATTCCGCTTAAATAAAGGAACGCTGCTCCAAGTCCTGAGAGGCATCCGGCAATTACCATTGTAAGAATCATGTTGCTTTTTTCTTTCATACCTGCATATTTTGCAGCGTTTTTATTCAGTCCGGTTGCTTTTAATTCGTATCCGAGCTTTGTCTTGCTCATCAGAATCCACACAAGAATCGCGATGATGACAGCAAGCGGAATAGCTATTGTGACATAGCGATTGTCAGAAAACAGTTTATCCAGTCCGAGGCTCGGAATCAGGCCATCCGGGCTGTTGGTTTTCAATGCCATTGTGTAGGTTGTGCTGGACTCCTTGACATTTGTCAGAAGCATGTTCACACTGTAAAGGCTGATCCAGTTCAGCATAATTCCTGCAATAACTTCATTCACATTCAAATAAGCTTTCAGGATACCTGCGATTCCTCCGAGAATTCCTCCGCCGATCATAGCTGCGATCATGCAGATATACCAGGGCATATGGAAAGCAAGTGCAAGGTAAAGTGCCAGTCCTGCTCCCACTGCATACTGTCCGGAAGCTCCGATATTAAAGAGTCCTACTTTATATGCGAACAGAATGGACAGCGTACACATCAGAAGCGGGGCTGTTTTTGCCAGAGTGCTTCCGAAATATTCCAGCGCTACTTCCGGTCTTGGGAAGTATAAAAAGTTTTTGAGGATCGATGTCATCGCATCCCAGGCCCCTGCAGGATTGATACATAAAAGTACAATATATCCGACAATCAGTCCGAGAGCAATGCAGATCAGAGAGGCCACGACGGTCTGCACACCGTCAATCTGCAGGAACCGTTTCTTTTCATTTTTTGTATTCATATCCTACACCTCCTGTTTCTTGGCACCGGTCATATACAGACCAAGCTCTTCGACGGTCACTTCGTCAGGCTTGAATTCTCCAACCAGTCTTCCTTCGTACATAACCAGAATCCGATCCGGCACATCCATTACTTCGTCCAGTTCCAGACTGACAAGAAGGACTGCCTTTCCTGCATCTCTCTGTTCAATCAGCTGTTTATGAATAAATTCAATCGCTCCGATATCTACACCTCTGGTCGGCTGAACCGCGATCAGAAGATCCGGATCTTTGTCAATTTCTCTTGCAATGATTGCTTTCTGCTGATTTCCTCCAGACATGGACCGCACGATCGTCGAAGATCCCTGTCCGGAACGGATATCATATTCTTCAATGAGTCTGTCCGAGTATTCCCGGATTTCTTTTCTCTTGAGCAGCCCGAACTTGTTGGTAAACTGCGGTTTAAAATATTTCTGAAGCACCATGTTGTCTTCCAGCGAATAGTCCAGAACCAGTCCGTGTTTATGCCGGTCTTCCGGTATATGACTCATACCCATTGTGGAACGCTGCCGAACCGAAGCTTTTGTGATATCTTTTCCATTCATTTGAATCTGTCCGCTCTTTAACGGTTCCAGTCCTGTCAGACCATATACAAGCTCTGTCTGGCCGTTTCCGTCGATTCCCGTCACACAGACTATTTCTCCCTTTCGCACCTGGAACGACATATCCTGCACAGCATCTTTCTTGTTCTGTCCTGTCACTGTCATATTTTTTACATCCAGTACAACCGCTCCCGGTTTTGCAGGCTCTTTTTCCACTTTAAATGATACGTTTCTTCCTACCATCATGGCGGAAAGTTTTTCAGGAGTTGTATCTTTTGTTTCTACTGTTCCGACATATTTTCCTTTTCTTAAGACCGTACAGCGGTCGGAAACTTCCATGATCTCGTTAAGTTTGTGAGATATGAAAAGAATGCTCTTTCCCTCTCTTGCAAGCCCTTTCATGATCTGCATCAGTTCATCAATCTCCTGAACGGTCAGCACTGCGGTCGGTTCATCAAAAATCAGAATTTCATTATCCCTGTACAGCATTTTCAAGATTTCCGTTCTCTGCTGCATTCCGACTGTAATATTTTCAACGATGGCATCGGGATCAATCTGAAGGTGATATCGCTCTGACAGCTCCATTACTTTCTTTCTTGCTTCCTCTTTTTTCAGAAAACCTCCCTGAACGGGCTCTGCGCCCAGAATGATATTGTCCAATACAGAAAAGCACTCAACCAGCTTAAAATGCTGATGTACCATTCCGATTCCCAGCGCATTCGCGTCATTCGGGTTCTTAATATCTACCTTTTTTCCATCTTTATGGATTTCTCCCTCTTCCGGCTGATACAGTCCGAACAGAACGCTCATCAGAGTGGATTTTCCTGCGCCGTTTTCTCCCAGGAGCGCATGAATCTCACCTTTTTTCAGCTGAAGGGTAATATTGTCGTTTGCTATAATACCAGGAAATCTCTTTGTAATATTGAGCATTTCAACTGCATATTCTCCCATGTTTACCTCCTCCTTCCGGCAGTGCTTTTACATGATGGATCCTTGTCTTTCGTCCACCTTGACATCAACTTCCGGCATCTTATCTATGGAATTATCAATCTTGATTTGTCCGTCATAGATCTTTTCTACAAGTTCGTGATAATCCTCTACAGTAAATTCATCATTCCATTGCGTCGTATCTTCCGGAAGTCCGACATAGTTGACTGTCATGTCTGTTCCCGAAATCAGTCCGAGATTTTCAATCTTTCCTACATGCTCTTCCCATGTATCATCTACGATGATGGAATTCAGCATTGCTTTTACGGTTGCTCCCAGGCCTTTCATTGCTGATGTCACTGTCATTCCTTCTCCGTACGCATCGATAATCGGCGACTGATCACTGTCAACACCTATCATCTTTCCGCCTACCTTTGAAGCAGCCTCTGCCGCAGAGGTAAAGATTCCTCCTCCACATGCAAATACGATTTCTGTCCCCTGGCTGTACCACGTATCCATAGCAGCTGTAATTTCTGTCGATCCGTAGAACTGACCGCCATACGCATACTCAACCTCTACCTGATCTGTAATGCCAAGCTCCTTTGCCGCGTCATTGATTCCCTGAACATAACCGAATCCGTAGCGCATAACCGCCGGTACTGCCTGACCTCCAAGGAATCCGAGTTTCCGGTATCCGAGTCTTACTGCCGTATATCCTGCCATATAACCCGGTATCTCTTCCTGGTAAACCGCACAATACGTATTCTTGGTGTTGTAATAGTCAGAGGCTTCATAAGCATCGGGATCGTCATAATATTTGTTTCCTACCGCAGCTGCGATAATATCTCCTGCAGTCATGTCAAGCGCGATAAATTTGACGTCCGGATATTTATATGTAACCTCTACCAGTGCAGGTGCAAAAATATATCCAGGCATTACAATAATATTATAGCCTTCCGCTACAGCCACATCGATCATGGCAATACGGGCATAATCTGTATCACCGTCCGGTTTTTTGTAAGTGAAATCAATATTATTTTCCGTACAATATTCAAGACATGCTTCGTATGTTGTCTGGTTAAAAGACTGGTCCGTAATATCACCGCTGTCAGTAATCATGGCCACACGATACTCCGAGCTGCCGCTGGCCTGGCTTGATTTCGACGGCCCGCATCCGACAACAGCGAGCGCCATACAGATAACAAGAAGCAAAGCGGTAAATCGTTTGATTCTTTTCATGTCTCTTTTCTCCTTTCAGAATGACAGTTATTTCAGGCTGGAAAGCAATGAAGTTCCAATCGTCCCTTCCGGCATAGCCAGGCCGAAATTATCAACAATGGTTGCCCCGATCACTGCAAATGTATCCTGCTCCGGCAGCATTCCATTTCCCCCCATGGATTTGGAATATGCAAGGAACGGTACCTTTTCCCTTGTATGATCGGTTCCCGTGTAAGTCGGGTCATTTCCGTGATCTGCCGTGATAATCAGAAGATCATCCTCTCTCAGTTTTTCCAGCAGCACGGCAAGTTTTTCATCAAACATTTCCAGCTCGCGGGCATAGCCTTCAGGATTTCTTCGATGTCCCCATTTCGCATCGAAATCAACCAGATTGACAAAGCAAAGTCCGTGGAAATCTTTATCCGCAAGTTCAATTGTCTGCTCCATTCCGTGAACGGAAGATTTGGATTTGTGTGCTTCCGTAATACCCTCACCGTCATAGATATCATTGATTTTTCCGACAGAAATCACATCCAGTCCACTGTCTTTTAACACATTCAGCGCTGTATCCATCGGAGGTTTCAGCGCATAATCGTGACGGTTGCTCGTACGTTCAAACTCACCGGCCTTTTTCCCAACATAAGGTCTTGCAATGACTCTTCCGACTCTCCATTCTTCTTTCATGGTCAGCTCTCTGGCGATTTCGCAGCAGCGATATAATTCGTCCAGTCCGAATGTCTCCTCATTGCCGCAGATCTGAAGCACTGAGTCTGCGGAAGTATATACGATCATATGTCCGGTAGCTATTTCTTCCTCACCAAGCTCGTCAATGATTTCTGTTCCGCTTGCACTTTTATTTCCGATAATCTTATGACCTGTTCTGCGCTCCAGCTCTTCAATCAGCTCTTTCGGAAAACCGTGTTCCGTAAATGTTTTAAACGGCTTCTTTGTCTCAATTCCCATAATCTCCCAGTGTCCGGTCATGGTATCTTTGCCGTTGCTTCTCTCACACAGTACTGCCTGATATCCCAGCGGATTCTCTATCGCCGGAACCTGACGAAGTTTCGTCAGATTTGCAATTCCCAGTTTCTGGAGTGTTGGTATGCAAAATTGTTCTACTGACTCTGAGATATGAGCCAGTGTATTGACACCCTTATCTCCAAACTTTTCTCCGTCCGGCATAACACCGATTCCAAGCGAATCTATTACGATTACAAATACTCGTTTTTGCTGCTTCATTCTTTTCCTACCTTTCTTTCAGATTGCCCGGACCGAAGCCCTGCGGCATCAGATCTTTCAGCGTGTAAATCTGATAGTCCTCTTTTCCCTTTGCCAGGATAATCTGGAATTCGTCCGGCTGGCAGAATTCCATCATCACCTGTCTGCAGACTCCGCAAGGAGGAGCAAAGTCTTCCAATACTCCATCTTTTCCTCCCACAACACAGATGGCATCAAATTCCCGGACTCCTTCGCTGACTGCTTTAAATATTGCCGTTCTTTCCGCACAGTTCGTAGGTGTATATGCCGCATTTTCTATATTGCACCCTGTGTAAATCGTTCCGTTTTTAGCCAGAAGAGCAGCTCCTACTTTAAAATGAGAATACGGTGTATAGGAAAAAGCAAGCTGTGCAATCGCGGTTTCAATCAGTGTCTGTATCTGCTTTGTGTCTGTCATTGATATCTTCCCCCTTATTTTCCGGCTTTCTTATCCGCTTCGATCAGATTTCGAATCGCACCTACCGCTACCCGGATTGCCATATCCGTATCATGTACCACCGGATTTTCCAGTCCTTCCTTTTCCCGTTCCTGATTTGCCAGAACAAGGAAGCAGGAACCTGCACGAACATGTAAATGGCTCGCCACAACGAAGAGCGCTGCTGATTCCATCTCGGAAGCCAGGCATCCCAGGCGCTTCCATGCTTCCCATTTATTCATGAGTTCATAGCTGACCGGCATCCTCTCCGGTGAATGCTGACCGTAAAAAGAATCTTTGCACTGTACTACCCCTACATGATATGGACTTTTCAGCTCTTCGGCTGACTGCATCAGCGCGTTGATCACCTGAATGTCTGCTACTGCCGGAAATTCGATCGGCGCATATTCTTTACTCGTTCCTTCCATCCGGATCGCTCCGTTTGCAATTACAACATCGCCGCTTTTCACATTCAGCTGCATTCCTCCGCACGTTCCGATTCTTACAAACGTATCAGCACCGGCATTCACAAGTTCTTCCATAGCTATGGATGCAGACGGTCCTCCGATTCCGGTAGATGTCACGCTTACTTTTACTCCATCCAGATATCCGGTATATGTTACATATTCCCGGCTGTCAGCCACCAGTACTGCATTGTCAAAATATTTTGCAATTTTCTCACATCTCTTCGGATCACCCGGAAGAATTACGTAGCGTCCCACGTCTCCCTCTCCAACTTGAATATGATACTGTTTTCTTGCGTCCTCTGAATAATTCATCTTCAAACCTCCATTTCTTTTTATTTGCATGTGATCGTGTGCCTGCCGCTTTTTATACTTGAAAACGGTCTGTGTTCCCTGTTTTTGCTTTATCTACTTGCATATTACCCGTATTTTCCCACTAAAAAAAGGACTCAAGTCCCTTTTTGTATATTTACGTGACTTTGCACAATTTCACAATATAGTTTTTGGCTATTATCACCATGCTTATTCATATATTTTTCTCAAAAATCCGGCTTTTACTATATTATTTCAGCTTGCTTCCCAGTAATCACCACAATGCAGACGAAAATTTACACTTCTCGGCGGTATCCTGATATATAAAAAGATCTCAGCGCTCAGGCTTTCTTTTGCCTGACGATGAGATCTCCATATATGCGTTTCTGATTATCTATTTTCTGTTTATAACACATGCCATACGATACATTTCGGACATATTTTTTGCATATCTTGTCAGCAGATATGACAATTCCGGCTCTCCGGAAACAGTACGCTGATATCCTGCATCATAGGCATCCGAATCACTTTTCCAGCTCTGTTTCAGCCGGAGATATCGGCTCACCTGCTCAAGAACATACTGCGATAAAATGACATAATTCTCCAACGTCTTTTCTGCTGCAGCTCCTCTTTTCTTTATATTGACCAGAAAAAGTATTTGCTCCATTTCCGCAACCATACGCCATGATATTCCGAGAAATTTCTGATAGATCGGGCTGTTCGCCGGCTTATTTTTATCTATGTATTCCTGCATCTGTCCGTGGATCATATGATACTCAATCTGTGCATCACAGATTATCCCGTAATTGAGTTCTGTATTTAAAGATTGTCCGAGAAGCCGAAGATATACATAGTGTATATGAAAAATCTGCTGGACATTATAGCGGAACTGCTGCCCCATACTTGTAGGGAAAAAGAAACGATTGATTACAAGCACACATACAACTGCGGCAGCCACATACAGAATTCGAAGCGTGATCGCTGCAACCTCTCCCATCGCCAGTGTTGCCATAGATAAACTAAAGCAGGTCACAAAAACAGCGTGCGGTGTTGTTCCCGGTGTGGCTGTATACATACAGGCCGACATTAGTACAGCCAGAATCAGATGTCCTGTATATCCCGGAAGAAACGGATAAAGAATAGCCACAACAACACATCCTGCAACAGTTCCCATAAATCGCGTTTTCAGTCTGTTTCTGCTGTCCTCATACATCGGACGCAAAAGAAGAAACGCATTCAGCGGCAGCCAGTATACATGATTTTTTTTGCTGATCATTGCATAGGTAAATGTCAGCACAAGAACAATACTCATACGCATAGCAAAACGGAATTCAAAAGAATCCAGTTTCAAAGCAGCATGTAATCTCCCAACCCCTCTCCGATGATGAGGCATCTTCCAACCGGAAGTATCGTGTCCTTCTTCGTATTGTTTTAATGTGTCCAGAATTATAAGAAACGGCCTGATAAAATTCTGCATGGCCGTATATATTTCTGTGTCATGTGCCTCTCCTGTTATTAATAATTCTTTTCCCTCAGAATATAATTCTTTTCTGGTTTCTTGTTTCCAAAAATCACTTGTTCCTGCCTTTTTCAGATAGCAGACACAGTTTCTGATATATTCCTTCTCACCAATTCTGATTTCCTGCTTCTCTGACCACTTCATCTTTTGCCCGCTTCCGATAAAGTAAGCCACTCTCTGGAAAGTCAATGCAAAAATATAGCTTACTTTTCCTTCCATATTGACAATCTCCCTGTCTCCGTGACGCATAAATGCATCTTGATACAGAGCCTGAGATAACTGATAAAGAGACCGTTCTGTTTCCGGAACTTTTCCATCATCCAGAAATGACTCCAGCCACTGTGCACAGGCAAGAAGTCCCTTTCTTTCCTGGGCATATTTCGGAACAACAGGATGCATCCTGCGATAAATAATTGTTACCGCAAAAAAACAGCCCAGCGCATACAAAAAAGCAGCTGTCTG
Source organism: uncultured Lachnospiraceae bacterium (assembly GCA_944384105.1). Taxonomy (GTDB): domain Bacteria; phylum Bacillota; class Clostridia; order Lachnospirales; family Lachnospiraceae; genus Egerieimonas_A. Next base: position 62,850 of record CALWSC010000064.1, read on the forward strand.
AAAAACAAACCCTCTGAAATCCAGAGGCATTAACTGAAGGAATACAAAAGTCATTAATTCTGAGAAATACGCTAATTTATTAAACTGATTTGTAGTAAAGAAAATCAAACCGAATGGTATAATAAAATTAAGAATAATCCGCAATGGCAGATTCAGTGTTGCAAGATAGGCCATACAGCAAAGAATGCATTGAAGCAGCACTACCCTGATCAGTCTGCTCCATGACTGTTTCTTTTTATAATTAACTTTAAATAATACAGTAGCAATGGTGACAGCCATAATGCTTTTCATTCCGAAGAATTTTATAACTGTGAAAAATAAAAAAAGAAAAAAAAGAAATTACAGGTAAAGCCGACAGAAATTTTTTCCATGTATTTTTTATCCAGCTGATCATATCCCTGTTTTTAACCTGAAACATAATAAACAACTCCTTCTCTCTGAAGAAACGCCGCGCGCTTACAGGAAATTATATCATAAGCGCAGGTTGGTATCAATGACCTCACATTCCGCAATCCGAAAGGTGGGAAATCAACCTGAAAACAGGCTGTTTCCACACTCTCGGAATTGTGGTAAAATGGAAAAAATGATGAAACGAAAGTTATAGGAGAAATTATCATGGATAACATTTGGAATGAATTGTATAGTGCGGCAATGGAAGTACTTAATCCCCGTAAATTATCCCGTACAGTAGACGCGGGCGGTGTTTCCGCTGCGGTCGAATCTGTTTCGGGAAAAATTTATGTTGGTGTCTGCATCGATACCGCCTGTACACTGGGTATATGTGCTGAACGCAATGCCATATTCCATATGATTACAAATGGAGAGAACGCTATTCGCCGCGTTATAGCTGTCAATCGAAGCGGCAAAGTGATTCCGCCCTGCGGTGCCTGTCGAGAATTTATGACACAGCTTATGCCGGACAGTTATCGTTCCATTGAAATTATGCTGGATTACGAAAATGAGAAAATCGTCACATTGGGAAGTCTTACCCCTGAATGGTGGATATAACGCAGCGTATTGTTATACTTTCCTGCGCGATAAAAAAATCCCAACGATTGCCGCAATAAAAATGATCGGCGCAGTTCTGACAAACAGCCATTCCAACGCATGAAAAGCTGCGCCGGCAACTGCGGTTTCAGGGTCGCTGAAATCCCAGCCCAGGTATGGACTCTTTAAGAACAGTAAAACCGCATAAATAATTACTATGGATACGCATACTGAGACAAGCAGACCGTGCCGTATTTTTTGCGCTGCAGCTTTCCTCTGTGCAAGCTGCAGGTTGATAACCTCCAGTTTTTCGGAGATCGCTTTTAAATCATCAGCTTCCGGTTCTTTGATCGTTTCTCCAAGTAAAATACTTACGGGTGTTTCCAATACTTCTGATATGGAAATCAGCATATCTGAATCGGGAACTGATAATCCCCTCTCCCATTTGGATATTGTCTGACGCACCACATTCAGCTTAACGGCAAATTCTTCCTGCGAAAGCCCTTTTGATTTTCTGATTGTCTTTAAGTTTTTACTCAACATTTCGGATAACCTCCTTCTTTCAGATGTTATCACAATTGTATGAAGATATGCCCGTTGCCGCAAGCAACGCATATTAACAACGTTTTCCTGTCTTTATATAATTTATAAGTTCTTCCACATCATAAAAGTCGTCATAATCACCATTTATGCCTTCCCGATGATACATGATTCCTTTTTTCTCATTTCTTTCCAGACAATCCAGAAGGCACTCTTCCCCATACCGTCTGGCAAATTCGGTAAAAGTATAGGGCTTTATTTTCGTCAGCAATCCTTTTTTACATTGCTCACTGCATTCATAACAATGTCCGATCTTTTTTGCAATTGTACATTTTCTGTTTTCACACCATTCTTTATCCGGACACTCACCAGAATTACATCCGTTGCAGTTCACATTTTCAGAACATAAGCAGCACGCAAGCCCGCATCTGGCAATCCCTAATTCTCGTTTCATTCTACCAACTCCAAATCTGTTTTTTCTGTATGTTTTCATTTTATCAGAAAGCTGCCATGCTTTCCATATTTCTCAGACACTTTCATGCTTGTTTAAACTGCGCACATCATAAAGTCCCTCTTGACATTGCTCTTTATTTGAGTTATACTTTAAAGCACTAAATTGACAATAAGTGAAAATCGCTGAAGAGAACAACGCCATATCTGTTACATATTTCAGAGAGTCTGCGTACGGTGAAAGCAGATATATTGGCTCATATGGATATCATCTCTAAGATGCAGGCTGAACTGTTCAGTAAGCCGAGCCGGCTTCCACCGTTACTGGGAAGACGCATATTTGTGCGCTTCTAAGAGCTGTAATACACAGAAATTGGGTGGTACCGCGGAAAATTTCGTCCCTTTCAGAATTGTTATTCTGGAAGGTTTTTTTATTTTCAAAAAGAAAGGAGCTTCCTGTATAATTCAAATATAGGGAATTCCGAGAAAGGTGGTTGAGAAAAAAGGATACCTCAGAGTAAAATAAGATTTACTGACTTGGCAGGTTAGTACAAATCTTATAGAACAGAGAG
>CALWSC010000065.1 GCA_944384105.1 uncultured Lachnospiraceae bacterium
GGCTTTTTGAAAAACAGCGGGGCGGGCGGATAATATGCAGAAGCTGGAAAATATGGAGGGGAGGGTATGGGAGAAAAAGGCAGAGGATACGATGATACTTCTCGCCGCGGTAAATGCACGTATCGGCAAAAACAATATGACAGAAGAACTGCGGGAGCTGGCTGTAAAATATCTGAAAAATCAGACGGGAGCGCGATAAAAAGCGCTCCCGTCTGCGTACGTCACTGAAAATATTTTTTCTTTATCATCTCAACCGGCATATCCAGTCCCGTCCACAGGCGGAATGCCTCTGCGCCCTGATAGAGGAGCATATACATGCCGTTAAAAGTCCGGCAGCCAGCCGCCTCCGCTTCGGTCAGGAGCCGCGTCCTGCGCGGATTGTAGATGACGTCGGAGACGATCAGCCCAGGGTGAAGAAGAGAGGTGTCAGGCAGAATCGTATCGTCCGTATTCGGAGCCATCCCCACCGAGGTTCCGTTCACGAGCAGCGCGCTTTCCTCCAGGGCATCCCTGAGAGCCGATACATCGCCGTGTTCGTGCAGCAGTGCCCGGCAGGAGGTCGTTTGAGTGATAGTATCCGCAAGCTTTACCGTGCGTTCCCAGAACCTGCTTGTGGGGCGCGCGAAAATATGAATCTTACGGACCCCGTCGAGCGCCGCCTGCGCGCAGATCGCAGAAGCCGCACCGCCGGCGCCCATAACCGTAATCGTCTTTCCAATCACATCATATCCTGCGTCCTGCACGGAACGCATATACCCGATGCCGTCCGTATTATAACCGGTGAGTACCCCGCCGTCATTTACTACCGTATTGACCGCTCCCAGAAGTTCTGCCGCGGGAGAAAGCCGGTCGGCAAGCTGCGCCATCAGATTTTTATTCGGCATCGTCAGATTGAATCCTCGGATCCCGGCGGCTTTCAGTCCCTTTACCGCGGTCTCAAGAGAGTCCTCCTTAACATCAAAACAGAGATACACATAATCCAGCCCGAGCTGCGCAAACGCTTCATTATGCATCAGCGGCGAGATACTGTGCGCCACCGGACTTCCCAGCAGCGCTGTAAGCTGCGTATGTCCCGTAATCTGTATTCGTTCCATTTTACAAAACTCCTTTACTGCTTTCTTGCTTTAGTGTATCATTAATGAAAAGGAAAAGCAATGAGAAAGGATACGAGAAATGAAGAAGACAGTACATATAAAGCATATTACCATCGGTGAGGGAATTCCCAAGATCTGCGTACCTGTCACGGGTAGCACGCGGGAAGAAATCCTGACACAGACAGAGACAGCGGCAGCCTGTCAGCCGGATCTGCTGGAATGGCGTGCGGATTTCTTTGAGAAATGCATGGATGAGGAGGCGGTCGGAAATGTGATACAGGCAGTGAGGAAGCGGCTTGGAGAAATTCCGCTGCTCTTTACCTTCCGGACTGCGCAGGAAGGCGGAAACAGAAAGATCGCAGCAAAGGCTTATTCGGAGCTGCTCTGCAGCGCTGCCGAGCAGAAACCGGATCTGATCGATGTGGAAATCTGTATGGAGAGTGTAAGAGACAGCGGACTTATCGGACAGCTTCAGTCGCAGGGAATCCGTATAGTCGCTTCAAATCACCACTTTGAAGGCACTCCGTCTGAGGAAGAGATGCTTTCGATTCTCGAAACGATGGAACATGCCGGAGCGGATATTTTAAAACTGGCGGTCATGCCGCAGAATCCCCGGGATCTGCTGAAGCTGCTGTCCGTGACGGAAAAAGGCTCCCGCCGTTTTGAGCAGCCTCTGATTACAATGGCAATGGGCGGCTGCGGCGTGCTCTCAAGAATTGCCGGCGGGCAGTTCGGCAGCGCAGTGACATTTGGCTGTGTGGGAAGGGCTTCCGCGCCGGGACAGATTCCGATTGCAGAGCTGCGCGAAATGATAACTAAACTGCACAAATTCAGAGAAAAAGAGTAAACAATAGACGAATAAGAGAGATGTTGTCGAAAACACCCAGAAATCGACATCTCTTTTTGACAAAGTCCACACCCCCTTATCACCTATAATGATACTTGCTTAGTCCAGTGAGCAGGTATTCAAAGTGACAGGGGGTGTTTTGTGTATTATGCGGTATATGCGGACGAGTGGTTTCTCCGGAATCTGGTCATAGATTACATGATTCTGCGCATGGTGAACAGAATACGCAGGCGCTCTGCCATGCGTCTGAGATGCGCAATCGGGGCCGCAATCGGAGCGGCGGGAAGCTGTCTGATTTTTCTGCCGCCGTTTTCGTCCGTACTGCTTTTTACACTCCTGATACAGGCAGCGGTGAATACATGCATGGTAAGGTTTGGATGCAGAGTCAGAGGGATTCGGTCACTGGCGAAAGACATCTGCCTTTCGTACCTCTGCGCAGTGATCTGCGGAGGGATTTTTGAGGCACTGTTTTTTCTGGCAGGACCGGCGGGAGGGCGCACCTTCTGGATCATTGCCGCAGCGGGATATCTCGTAATCCAGGCGGGATTTCCGATCTGCGAAAAGCTGTTTGCGGGGAAACAAAAGATAATCTATACAGTAATCCTGTGTGCGGATGGAAAATGCAGAAAGGTAAAAGGACTGTACGACACAGGCAACCGGCTGCGGGATACGGTTTCACAGAAACCTGTGTCTGTGGCGGACAGCAGCGTGATGAGAGAGCTCTTTTCCGAGAAGATGATAGGAGAGCTTCTGGAATTTCAAAGTACGGGAAAGCTGGGGGAAAATTCCCCGTGGATTTCCAGGCACCTGCACCTTGTACCCTTTCAGAGTGTGGGGCAGTCGGGAGTACTTCCGGCGTTTACTTTGGACTATCTCTGGGTAAAGAGCGAAGATACCGGCAGTGTTATCTGCGACCCCATGATCGCGCTGTCAGCGGGAACCGGTTCTTTTGCCGGTAAATGTCAGTTGATTTTGAATCCAGATCTAATAGACAGATAAGGAGGAATTTTAAAATGATTGCAAATGCTGTATTGCCCAGCAGGTTCCGTCTGCGCATTTTTCGAGGGATGTCCTCTGCATCGAGAAGACCGCAGGAGATTTTCTATATCGGAGGAGCCGATGTGCTTCCGGCACCCCTGACTCCGGATAAGGAAGCAAAGGCCATCGAAGGCTTAAATCTTCCTGACAACAAGGCTGCGAGGGAAGAACTGATTGAACATAATCTGCGCCTGGTCGTCTACATTGCGCAGAAATTTGACAACACAGGCGTCGGGGTGGAGGATTTAATTTCCATAGGAACGATTGGACTGATTAAGGCCATCAATACGTTCAATCCCACAAAGAAAATCAAACTGGCAACATACGCATCCCGATGTATAGAAAACGAAATCCTGATGTATCTTCGCCGCAATAACAAGACACGCATGGAGGTTTCCATAGATGAACCGCTTAACGTAGACTGGGACGGCAACGAGCTTCTGCTGTCCGACATCCTGGGAACTGACGAGGATGTCATTTACCGTGACATCGAGCATGAAGTAGAATGTAACCTCCTCGACAAAGCAATCGACAAACTCTCTGACCGCGAACAGACGATTATCCGCCTCCGTTTTGGGCTGAACATGCCGGACGGAAAAGAAAAGACCCAGAAAGAAGTTGCAGATCTGCTGGGAATCTCTCAGTCGTATATATCGAGGCTGGAGAAGAGAATTATGAAGAGGCTGAAGAAAGAAATCGTGAGATATGAATAAATAAAGGGAAGGGGCAAATCACCCCTTCCTATTTTGCGCTTTAAAACACAGAACAGATTACTCCCGCTGCGATGGAGATTGCAAGCAGAAGTCCGAGAATCTTAAGGCACAGCTTCTTGTCATGCTCCATCTTGAAGAGCACCACAATTCCGATTCCGGCGCTGGCGCACAGACCCGAAATGATGGAGGCGAAAGAGAGGACGCCTTCCAGGTAAAGCTGCGTGAGCATGACGGATGCCGCGCAGTTCGGGATCAGACCGATGACAGCAGCGAGTACCGGCTGGAGCAGTGAATTTGATAACAGATACTCGGAGAGCTGTTCTATGCCAACGACTTCAATGATCAGATTAAGCACTGCGGTAAAGATCAGGATGTATACGAAGATCTTCAGGGTGTGGCGAAGCGCCGGCATCAGAATGCCGGCGTGATCGTGACATCCGCAGCCATGGCAGATCTCATGGATATGCTCCTCCCGGTTTTCGTTATTCTTGCCGAAAAAGGAACGGTGTACCCGGTCAAGATGCACGAGAAAATCGATCAGGAAACCGGCGATGATACCGATGAGAACCTTTATGAGAAGAATTCTTACAATATCTTTTGTATGGCCCGGATAACTCAGCAGGATCAGAATCGCTTCGTCAGAAGTAGATAAGAAGACCGCCATCAGCGTCCCGAGCGTGATAATGCGTCCGGCATAGAGATTGGAGGCGACAACGGAGAAGCCGCACTGCGGGATACAGCCGAGAAGTGCTCCGGCAACGGGGCCTGCTTTCCCGAATCTTGCCAGCGCACGGTTCAGAAAGCCGGACGAAAATTTCTCAACAGCTTCGATGATGAGAAATGCGGCGAACAGAAACGGAAGCATCTTCAGGCTGTCCAAAACAGCATGCTCTAAAATATGAAAAATCATAGCAGTATCAGCCTTTCTGAATATATCAAGAGGGGACAAACCCCATGTAAACGGTTACGGTATAAGATTATAACACAGATTCGTGTCAAGGTCTAAAACTTTTTATATTTTCTTTGAAATCGTATATTTCCAAACTGGAATGAGAATTCTTTTAATACCGGGAATACGTTTCCGGAATTCTGCCCGGGTCCGGCAGTAAGACACTTCCAGGAGGATTTTCATTATGGCACTGAATAAAGTAGAAATATGCGGTGTAAACACATCGAAGCTTCCGGTACTTACGAATGAGGAAAAAGAGGAATTATTCCAGAAAATCAGACAGGGCGATGAAGAAGCCAGGGAACGATACATCAAGGGAAACCTGAGGCTGGTGCTGAGCGTGATCAAACGCTTCTCCAGCAGCAATGAAAACGCCGACGATCTCTTCCAGATTGGATGCATCGGTCTGATGAAGGCGATCGACAATTTTAATACAGAATTGAATGTAAAATTTTCTACCTATGCGGTTCCGATGATTATCGGGGAAATCCGCAGGTATTTAAGGGACAATAACAGCATCCGCGTCAGCCGTTCTCTGCGCGACGTGGCATACAAGGCAATCTATGCCAGGGAAAATTATATGAGGCAAAATTTAAAAGAACCTACTGTCGCGGAGATTGCCGAGGAAATCGGTATCGATAAGGAGGAGATCGTCTATGCACTGGATGCGATTCAAAGCCCGATGAGCCTTTACGAGCCGGTTTATACCGAGGGAGGGGATACGCTGTATGTCATGGATCAGATCAGCGACAAGAAGAACAGAGAGGAGAATTGGGTGGAGGATCTCTCGCTGCGGGAAGCCATGCGCCGCCTGGGAGACCGTGAGAGGGATATTATACAGATGCGCTTCTACGAGGGGAAAACCCAGATGGAAGTTGCCCGGGAGATCGGAATCTCCCAGGCACAGGTAAGCCGCCTTGAGAAAAATGCTCTCAAAAGCATGAAGAACTATCTCTCATAAGCGGCAGACAGAGCTACGGCGTGAAGAACAGGAAATCCGCGCAGGGGCGTTCAGAGCCATCAGACGGATTATTCATCACAACACCATTGTAGTATAAAGTGGCGGAGCCTCCGCCGTCCAGGTTGTAGGCATAAGTACAGCCGAAGGATTGGAAAATATTTACCATCTGGCTGTGGTTGAGGCCTTTGGAGCCGCCGGCGCCGCGTCCGTCCGCGCACAGCAGGACGTAGTCGTTTGGCGCGATCATACCGACTGCAACGCGCGGATCTTTATAGCTTGTGACCTCAATCGGCATCTGAGGTACGCCGTTGTTGATCAGAATGGGACCGAAATTATACGTATCCTTCACGCCCATGTTCAGAAGATCAGCTCCCATAAGTCCCTGCGGCGGGGTAAAAATCAGTCCGTCATATGTGGTTGCCATGACAGTATAGCTCGTCATATAGTCGCCGTAGATTACGCCGTCCTTGATGCACATGCCGAGAGGCGAGGGCTTGCCGCTGCTGTAGTCAAAGGCGCTGCCGTTGATGCCGATAATACCGCCGTGCGCCGGTATTGCCTCAGAGGTGCGCTGTCGTTTGCCGCCGTAGGAATCATAAGACATACACGAGCGGAGCTGGTCCGGAGAGGAAGTCTGTACATGTGCTGTCCAGTAAGTTGAGCCGCTGTCCGTGTGTCTTTCCAGGACAATATGCAGCGATTTGCTGCTGTACACGATGCGGGTGGAGCTGCGCCTGGAGATGCCGTTCATCTTCTCCTTTGTCGCAAGTGTTCCATCAGCGCCGCAGTAATAGTCTCCGACCCAGGCGTTCTTCACCATTGCGCCTGCAGCATTCATATAATAGCGCACGCCGTCCACAGTAATCCATCCGGTCTGTCTGTGCCCGCTGGCGTTGAGGAAGTATCTGTTTCCGCCCTCGTCCACCCAGCCGACCTGCATCACACCGCTGGCATTTAAATAGTACCAGTAGCCGTCCACGTACTTCCAGCCGCTGGTCATCGCGCTGTTGCCGTCGAGATAGTAATACTTTCCGTCGTCCAGCACCCATCCGGTCTGCATCACGCCGTTTTCATCCGCATAGTAATAAACGCCGTTCACAAGCACCCATCCGGTCTGTGTCACACCGCTGGCATTGAGGAAATATTTCTCTCCGTCAATATACTGCCAGCCGCTCATCATCAAGCCATCGTCTCTCAGGTAATAGCGGATGCCGTCCACCTCTGTCCAGCCGGAACAAATTGCGCCGTTTTCATCCGCGTAGTGATAAAACCCGTCGATAAGAAACCAACCGGTCTGAAGGACTCCGCTGGCATTGAGATAGTACGTCCTGCCGTCCACATACTGCCAGCCGCTGAGCATCTTGTCGCTTACGGGGCTTAAATAATACCAGACATCATCCGTATAGACCCATCCGTTCAGGATGGCACCGTTCTCGTCCGCAAAATAATAATTTCCGTCCACAAGCACCCAACCGGTCTGGAGAACACCGCTGGCATTGAGATAATATCTCCTTCCGTCCACGATCTTAAATCCGCTGGTCATCGCGCCGCGGCTGTCCGTATAGTACCAGTTTCCGGCGTCCTGAACCCAGCCGATGACGGGAGCGCCGTCCGCATCGAGATAATACCACACGCCGTTAATCAGATTCCATCTCGCTGCAGATAACGTTTCGGCATCTCCGGGTGTATCCGTGCCTTCACCGGGCGTTTCTTCTTCGCCGGTAAGGACGCCAGAATCCGGAGTTTCCCCGGAATCATCTGGTACAGTGCCGTCCGGCTCTGCTCCGGAATCGGGCATATCCGGATCTTCCCCGGAATCCTGTTTTGTCCCGGATTCACTGCCGGGGGCAGGTGCCTCCTCTTGCGGCGCCTCTTCGGAAACATCGGGAGATTCAGAATCGGAAACGCTCTGATCTTCGGCAGGTTCTTCCGATTCCTTATGAGAATTTTCCGCCTGGTAGGAAAGCTCAGGCGCTCCCCAATATCCGGTGCCGGAAGCCCATACGCCCTCCGGAAGTGATACCGAAGCTGCCGACACGCAGAGCACGCCTGCGAGCAGCAGACATAAATACTTTTTCTTTTTATACATATGTTATTTCACCTCATCAATCCGCGGCGCCGCTCCGTAGCGCCCCTCGAGGAACTGTTTGTAGTAAATCTCATCCTTGCGGACCTTCTCTCCGTTTTCCTTTATGAACAGAGCCAGCGTGTACAGGGAAGCGCGCTGGTCGGCGTCCTTTTCGATAAGCCAGATCTCATCGCGACGCAGCAGGCTGTTGTGCATGGTAGGCATGTCATAGGAGGTAAAAAGAAGCTGTGCGCCCGCCTTATTATACCGTCTGCTTGTAAAGAGGCTCAGCACGAAGCGCAGCGCTCTCGGATGCAGATATAAATGAATATCGTCCGCAAGAAGCACTCCGCCAGCGGAAAGCTTCTGCTGCACGAGCGCACACAGCAGAAGAAGCTGACGTACACCTCTGCCCTCACTGGACAGAGGAAGCGCATAGGACGCCTTTCCGATTGTGTGCACACAGAAAATCTCTGCATCCTCCCGGTAAATGTCCGTGACGGACAGATCAAGCCGCATAATCAGTCCCAGAAGCTTCTTCAAGGCTCTGCTGTCTGCCAGATACGGAGCCAGCAGTTCCTCGGAGAGATCTGAGCAGGACATCCAAGAGATTTTTTCAAAAAAAGCTGTGACAGCGGGCAGCCATGAAAGCCGTGTCTGCTGAATCAAAAATGCGAGCATCGGCGTATCATCCTCAAGTGCCGAGACATCTACGCCGTCCACGAGCTCTCCCAGATAGACTCCCTCACTGTCGCGGTCGAACACCACGTCGTAGCTGGGGTCGGCAAAGCCTCTGGCGAAGAGATTCTCCTCAAGCACAGCACCCTGCCGGAGCTTGAGCTGATAATCGTACTCTGTCTTGCCGGCACGGAAGAGAAGCTCGAACTCAGTCGGAGCGTCTGAAGATCCGTGATGAAACGAGAACGTGTGATCCTCCGCCATAGCCAGGCGCGGAGAGAGAATACAGCGTGAGAGATAATCGAGTGCCTTTAAGACTGTACTTTTGCCGCAGCCATTCGCACCGTAGAATCCGGCGAGAGGAAGTACGGAGGTGTCGTCTGTGTCCGTGATCAGGGAATCCGGAAATTCCGTGATTTTTGCAGGAGTCAGACTCAGAGAAAAGGTGTCCTGGAACGCACCGAAATTTGTAGCGTTAAACTGAAGCAGCATAAGAAAACCTCCTGTTCGTAATAAATAAAAATGATGCCATGGTCAAAATACTTTTGTTCCCAACATCATAAAAATGTGATATTTATGCATGAAAATCAGGCTGAAATCACCTGTGTAAAGTTAGTCTCAGTATATCACAGAAAACGACAGAAAGCAACAAATAAGAGATTTTATCTCACGAATTTCGGCGGTATTACAGCTTGTGAAAACAGCAGTCCTCCTTGATTTCCACGAGAATAATATCCTCTCCAATCTGCCGGATACACTCCCATGGAATTACAAACTCATTCTCCCTTCCAAGCAGTCCTCCCAATCTGCACGGACCAGGGACAATCAACGCCTTAATCTGACCGGTAGGACAGACGAATTCGATATCCACCGGACAGCCCAGCGATTTGCATGAACAGATATTGATAACTTCCTTTCGCCTGAGTTCAATCATACGCATTGCAATCACCTGAAAGCCTTTTAGAATAAATATATGGAAAAAATGCGGAAAAATTGCCGGAACTATTTGACGGGAACAGTGCCATCTATTATACTTGTGGCAGAAGAAAAACAAAAAGGAGGAAGCGCCTATGAAGTGCCCGTTTTGCGGACAGGACAACACCCGCGTGGTGGACTCAAGACCTGTGGATGACAACACTGCGATTCGCAGAAGAAGGATGTGCGATGAGTGCGGAAAGCGTTTTACTACATATGAGAAAGTGGAGACGATCCCTCTGATCGTCATCAAGAAGGATCAGAACAGGGAACAGTATGATCGCAGCAAGATTGAGGCAGGAGTGCTGCGTGCGTGCCATAAGCGTCCGGTTTCCGCAGAGCAGATCACCCGTCTGGTGGACGAGGTGGAGACGGAGATCTTTAATATGGAAGTCCGGGAGATTCCGAGCACCACGATCGGAGAGATTGTGATGAATAAGCTGAAGGACCTAGAGGCAGTGGCATATGTCCGCTTTGCTTCCGTGTACCGTGAGTTTAAGGATGTCAACACATTCATGGATGAGTTAAAGAAAATATTGAAATAAGTATTGTGTTAAAAAATTAACAGTGTTATAATAAGCACAGAACAGTTAACCATATCTGCAATTTAACAAAAAGGCAGCCAAGCTGCTTGCTATGCGGATTGAAGAAAATAAGGAGGAGATTACCATGATGCGTTTTACTTTACCAAGAGACATCTACTATGGAAAGGGAGCCCTGGAGCAATTAAAGACATTAACCGGAAAGAAAGCAGTTCTTGTTCTGGGCGGCGGTTCCATGAAGCGCTTCGGTTTTGTGGATAAGGTGGAAGCTTATCTGAAGGAAGCAGGCATTGAAGTGAAGCTGATTGAGAACGTCGAGCCGGATCCGTCGGTAGAGACCGTTATGAACGGTGCGGCAGCTATGCGCGAATTTGAACCGGACTGGATTATTGCGATGGGCGGTGGTTCACCGATCGACGCGGCTAAGGCAATGTGGGTATTCTATGAATATCCGGAAACGACGTTTGAGGAGATTATTCAGCCGTTTTCCTTCCCGACGCTGAGACAGAAGGCAAAGTTCCTTGCAATTCCGTCCACATCCGGTACTGCGACAGAGGTTACGGCATTCTCCGTCATCACAGATTATCAGAAGGGAATCAAGTATCCGCTTGCTGACTTCAATATCACGCCGGACATTGCGATTGTAGATCCAGAACTTGCTGAGACGATGCCTGAGAAGCTGACTGCACATACAGGTATGGATGCGCTGACACACGCGATTGAGGCGTATGTCTCCACGATGAATTCCCCGTTTACCGATCCGCTGGCGCTTAAGGCAATTTCCATGGTATTTGAGTACCTGCCGGCTTCCTATGAAAAGGATATGGCAGCGAGAGAGCAGATGCATTATGCGCAGTGCCTCGCGGGAATGGCATTCTCTAATGCGCTGCTTGGAATTGTACACTCCATGGCGCACAAGACGGGAGCTGCATTCTCCACAGGACATATTCCGCACGGATGCGCAAACGCGATCTATCTGCCGTACGTTATCAAGTATAACGCAAAGGATGCAACGGCATTAAAGCGCTATGCAGATATCGCAAGATCCGTGGGACTTGCAGGCGATACGGATGAGGAGCTGATGCTGGCGCTGTGCGCAAAGATCGACGAGTACAATGTAAAGCTCAATATCCCCAAGACGCTGAAAGAGTTTGGAATTGTTGAGGAGGAGTTTAAGGAGAAGGTAAACGAGATCGCAAAGAATGCGGTCGGTGACGCCTGCACAGGCTCCAATCCGAGACAGATTGATCCGGAGAATATGGCGAAGCTTCTGACCTGCACCTATTACGGAACTGAGGTTGATTTCTGATACCCTCCTTTTTTGATTGCCGCACCGACTGAAATGTAGGTGCGGCAATTGCTTTTTATATGGGAAAATGGTACACTCCATATGAAGGTGTGATATTTTTGCACAAATACAAAGAAAAGGAGAAGATAATGAAAGAAGGAAGAGCATCTGCTCTGCTACCGATTGCGTTTTTCCTGGTGGTATTCCTGGGATCGGGATTCATCACGGGGGATTTTAATGCGATGCCTGCGATTGTGGGTTTTCTGGCGGCGTTGTTCGTGGCATTTCTGCAGGACCGGAGGCATAGCTTCAATGAGAAAATAACTATTATTTCAAAGGGCGTTGGAGATGACAATATCATTACCATGTGCCTGATCTTTCTGACGGCAGGAGGATTCTCCGGCGCAGTGACAGCGGCAGGAGGCGTAGACAGCACGGTAAATCTCGGGCTTTCGATTCTTCCGCCCGGCGTCGCTGTGGCAGGCTTGTTTGTGATCGGCTGTTTTATCTCAGTATCCATGGGAACATCTATGGGAACAATCGCTGCGCTTGCTCCGATTGCTGTGGGCATCAGTGAGAAGACAAATTTTGGAATACCGATCTGTATCGGCGCGGTGGTCTGCGGCGCGATGTTCGGCGATAATCTGTCCATGATTTCGGACACCACAATCGCTGCCGTGAAGACGCAGGGCTGCGAGATGAAGGACAAGTTCAGGGAGAACTTTCTGATCGTGCTCCCGGCAGCCATTATTACGATCATAATCTTCCTTGTTCTGACGAGAAATGGATCGTTTCAGATGGATAGTGAGCTGCCGTACACAGTCTGGCAGGTGCTGCCGTATATCGTAGTGCTGATCGGAGCGCTGATCGGATTTAACGTGTTCCTGGTGCTGATTGCGGGAATCGTGCTTTCTCTGATCGTGGGTGCGGCAATGGGAACCATTGCACCCGGCGAGATCTTCCGCGTGATCGGTCAGGGGACCGACGGCAAAGGCGGAGTCATGGGCATGTATGACATTACAGTGATCTCAATTGTGGTGGCGTGCATCGTATCACTGGTCAAGGAGATGGGAGGCATTCAGTTCCTGTTATCCTTTATCAAGAAGAGAATACGCGGCAGGCGCGGAGGAGAACTCGGTATTGCTGTGCTGGCGCTGCTGGTAGATCTGTGCACGGCGAATAATACGGTAGCCATCGTGATGGCTGGACCGATTGCGAAGGAGATCAGTGACGAGTATGAGATCAGCCCGCGCCGTTCGGCGTCCCTGCTGGATATGTTTACGTCTGTGGGACAGGGGCTTATCCCTTACGGCGCGCAGCTTCTGTCTGCGGCGAGCCTGACGGGACTGACTCCGTATCAGATTATTCCATACTGTTTTTACCCGATTCTCATGGGTATCAGCGGACTGGCTGCAATTTTATTTATCAGGAAAAAAGTGTAAATAATAAGGAGGCGCGGCAGCGCCTCCTTATTATTTACGGCTTTCCTCCATCGTGTGTTCGAGTCCCTGAGACAGGATGGTGGCGACATGAGAATCGTCGAGAGCGTAGTAGACGGTTTTGCCGTCTCTTCGGAATTTTACGAGCTTCATCTGCTTCAGGATGCGCAGCTGATGAGAGATCGCGCTCTGGGTCATGCCCAGCAGCTCAGCGATATCACAGACGCACAGCTCCCGGCAGGACAAAGCGGTGAGAATCCGGATGCGGGTCGGATCGCCGAAGGTCTTGAAAAGCTCGGCAAGGCTGTACAAAATTTCTGAGTCCGGCAGAAGAATGTCCGGGCTCAGAAGGTGATGGTGTTGCTCGTTGCATAATTCGATGTCCGGTATGTTGTTCATAGCGCCTCCTGTAAAGATGCCGAACCGCCGCGCAAAACGGCGGCAGTCCGGCAGTTATTTCCAACTGATTATAAGTTTAACGGAAAATCTCGTTTTGTCAACGAAAAATTCACTCCCGCGGGTTCTTCTGCTTTTTCGCAGACGAAGAGGTGTAAAGCACGCGGATTGCGTTGAGCACGCAGAGCATTGCAACTCCGGAATCTGCAAACACTGCAAGCCACATGGAAGCAAAACCGGCAAGACCGAGCAGCATCACGCAGATTTTAATTACGAGGGCGAACACAACGTTTTGTACTGCGATCGCGTTTGTTCTTCGGGAGATTGCAAGTGCTTTCGGAATTACATCCATGCTCGCAGTCATGAAGACTACATCCGCCGCCTCAATAGCAGCATCCGCGCCGCTTCCCATCGCTGCACCGACATCTGCACCGGCAAGCACCGGCGCATCGTTGATTCCGTCGCCGACGAACATAACGCTGCCATATTCCTTGCGAAGCTCCTGAAGCCTTGAGAGCTTCTCCTGCGGGAGCAGGCGTGCAAAGACCTTTTCGATGCCGACGCGGTCCGCAACCTCCTTTGCATTGCCGGAGGAATCTCCTGTCAGCATGACGGGAGTGATGCCGAGAGATTTTAACTGTCCGACTGCCTTTTTGGCATCAGGCTTGATTGTATCGGAAATTTCTACGGAGCCGATTAGGCTGCCGTTTCTTGCGACCAGCACCTCGCAGCCGTAAGTGTTCTGAGCACTTTCGGAAAGCTTAACGCCAAAGCGCTCCATCAGCTTGCGGTTACCGCAGAGAATCGTATCGCCGCCGAAAACGGCGCGGATGCCGTGGCCGGCGATTTCCTCTGTCTCATCGGGAGCAGCCGGCTGCAAACCCTTCTCACGTGCCGCATTTACGATGCTTACGGCAATGGGGTGGGTAGAGTTCTGCTCGCAGGATGCAGTGAGAGCGAGCAGCTCGTCAGAGCTTCCGCTGAGGGGATGAAGCTGCTGTACCACAAAATTTCCTTTTGTGATAGTTCCGGTCTTATCCATAATTACCGCGCGTACATCCTTTAACATCTCAAGAGAAGCACCTCCCTTAAAGAGAATCCCCAGCTTTGAACCTGCTCCGATGCCGGAGAAGAAAGCAAGCGGCACACTGAGTACCAGTGCGCACGGGCAGCTGATGACAAGAAATGTAAGCGCCGTGTAGATCCAGTGGGACCAGTTGCCCGTCATGAGCGACGGGATGATTGCGGTTGCAAGCGCTGCCAGCAGCACCACGGGGGTATAATAACGGGAGAAGCGGGTGATAAAGCGGTCCATCTTCGGCTTGCTTGCCGCCGCGTTCTCCACCGCGTCGAGGATTCTGGAGACAAGAGAGTCCTCCAGCGGCTTTTCAACCAGAAGTGTCAGGGTACCATTTAAGTTGACGCAGCCGGAGGATACGCTGTCACCAGGGTTGATGCCAACAGGGACAGGCTCACCGGTAATTGCTGAAGTATCGAGCTGGCTGGAGCCGCTTACAATCTTGCCGTCAAGCGGGATACGGTCGCCGGGGCGGACTAAGACGAGGTCGCCGGGACGCGCATCCTCTGCGGGAATTTCCTCTGCAGCGCCGCTGTTTAAGAGAAGAACCGTCTCAGGGCGCATATCCACTGCGTCCATGATCTGCGCCCGGCTTCTCTCGACAGCTTTCTCCTCGAAGAACTCCCCGATGCAGTAGAAGAGCATAACGCCGGCCGCTTCACCGTATTCTCCTATGATAAAGGCACCGATTGTCGCAATACTCATAAGGAAGTTCTCGTCAAAGATGCGCCCCTTAACCAGGTTCTTTCCGGCTGTTAAAAGCACATCATACCCGAGCAGGAGATATGCGATGAGAAAGAGCGCAAAATCAGCCCACGCAGGAAGCGTTGCAAAAATATGCGGCAGAATCTCGCCTGCCAGAAAGAGCACAGCGCCTGCAATGAGCATGGTGAGCTCTCCGTACGCCTGCCAGAAGGTTTTATTCTCCGTCCTGGCGGAGACTGTGCGCGTATCCTTGGCATGAATCCGTACATCCGGCTCAATCGATGTGCAGATCTCCGTGATCCGGGGGAGCAGCGCCTGCGTATGATCAGAGACGATGCGCAGCTGCCTGGTTGTATAAGTGATATCCGCAAACTGAACGCCGGGCAGCTTCTGAATCTTCTCCTCCATCTGGGCAGCGCAGTGTGCGCAGCTCAGATTCTCCAAAAGAAAACTTTGAGCCTTCTTTCTGTATTCGGAAGGCATCTCAGTACGATGCGTCTCCATATTGCCGTGTTCATGCCCGCAGCCGCAGGAATCATGATCGTGGTGATGCTCGTGTCCGCAGCCGCAGGAGTCATGATCGTGGTGGTGTTCATGTCCGCAGCCGCAGGAGTCGTGATCGTGGTGGTGTTCATATCCGCAGCCGCAGGAGTCGTGATCGTGATGGTTATGGTGTTCATGTCCGCTGCAGTCAGCGTGATGTGTCTGTCTGCTCATGGAAGTCCCTCCCTTATCTGTAACTGTTATATTAAACATATGAGTAATTGTTCATATGTAAACAATACTATACTTTCCCTGATTTGTCAACGCGATTTCTTCATTTTATTTTAAGATTTTGAATATATACGAATTGTCAAAAAAATGCTATAATGAAATAACCGAGAATAAATATCAATAATAAAAAGGAGTATTCATGAATCTGAACAAAGAGAATGTAAGGAGAATCCGGGGATTGATTCTGTTTACGGTTCTTCTGGTCGCAGCGTGTTTTCACCTGGAAGCCGTGCTTGGAGGAATAAGCTACTGCATTGGCCTGATCAGCCCATTTTTGCTGGGGGCGGCGATAGCATTTGTCATCAATGTTTTGATGCGTTTTCTGGAGCGGTGTCTGTTCGAAAATTCCCACGTCAGAAAATATAAAGTGGCGGTGAAGATTAAGCGCCCAATCAGCCTGCTGCTGGCAGTTTGCCTGATTATCTGGCTGATTGTCGTAATCGTCCTGTATGTGCTGCCGCATCTGGGCGAAGCGGTCTCGAGCCTGGCACTGAGCATTCAGAAATTTATTCCGAAGGCATACGTATGGCTGAACGATTTGTTCAATAATAATCCCGAGATGCAGGAGGCATTGGAGCCGCTGCTTACGGTTCAGCTTGACTGGGGCACAATCGTCAATAATGTAATCAGCTTTTTAAAGAGCGGCATCGGAAATGCGCTGGGTTCTACGATCTCTGTGGCGACCGTACTCGTAAACAGTACTGTGAATTTTATTGTGGGATTTGTGTTTGCCTGCT
Source organism: uncultured Lachnospiraceae bacterium (assembly GCA_944384105.1). Lineage (GTDB taxonomy): Bacteria > Bacillota > Clostridia > Lachnospirales > Lachnospiraceae > Egerieimonas_A. The sequence goes on from CALWSC010000065.1 coordinate 16,283, forward strand.
ATATCCTGCTGCAGAAGGAGAAGCTGCTCTACCAGCTTCGCAAACTTCTGGAAGCATTTCTGCCTGAGAAAGCAGCCGGGCAGATATGGTATGTAGGTCAGCTTACAGAGCGAATTTTCTCGAATTTTATCACTGGACAGTGTGTGGAGGCAGTGATCCTCGGCACGATGTTTGTAATTACGCTCAGTATTTTCAAGTTTCCGTATGCGCTGCTGATCGGTGTACTCATCGGCTTTCTGGCGCTGATTCCGATCTTCGGAGCATTTATCGGCTGCGTGGTGGGCGCATTCCTGATTCTGATGGTGGAGCCGATAAAAGCGCTGATTTTTATAGCAATCTTTCTTGTACTCCAGCAGATCGAAGGCAATTTGATCTATCCGAGAGTCGTGGGAAGTTCCGTGGGGCTTCCGGCAATCTGGGTTTTAGCGGCAGTCACAGTCGGAGGCAGCCTGATGGGTGTGCTGGGTATGCTGGTATTTATACCGCTGGTATCCGTATTCTATACGCTGTTGAAGCAGACCGTGAACAGACGTATTGAAGAAAAATATAAGAAAGCGTCCGCAGCTCCAGAGGATGGGGAAAAAGCGGAGAAAAAAGAGTAACTGTTAACCAAGCCGTTTATAGCCGGGATTTTCGCGGCACGGCTGCATCAGGTATTTATGAGGAATACAGAAGGGAGTAGAATATGACATTTAAAATGAAAGTAACACCGGAAATTGAGAGATTGACTGAGATCTGTGTGGAAAACAGCACAATCGACGTATCCTTATATGGAAAATATGATGTAAAGCGCGGTCTTCGCGACGTCAACGGAAACGGGGTTCTGGCAGGACTGACTCAGGTTTCCAATATTGTCTCCAGCAAGATCGTGGATGGAAAGAAGGTTCCCTGCGAAGGTGAACTGTACTACAGAGGGATACCGATTCAGGATCTGACCAGAGGGTTCCTCTCAGAGGACAGAATGGGATTTGAAGAGATCGCATACCTGCTGCTGTTCGGCAAGCTTCCGAACAGAGAACAGCTCTCAGATTTTAATGAGCTTCTGATTGCGCAGAGATGCCTGCCGACTAATTTCGTCCGCGATGTCATCATGAAGGCTCCCAGCAAGGATATGATGAACTCTCTGGCACGGAGCGTGCTCACACTGTATTCCTATGACACGAATGCCGACGACATTTCTCTGCCGAATGTTATGCGCCAGTGCATCAACCTGATCAGTGTATTCCCCATGCTCTCCGTATATGGCTATCAGGCCTATAACCACTATGTAAAGGGAAAGAGCTTATATATTCACCATCCGTCCAAGAAGCTCTCCACGGCGGAGAATATCCTGCGTATGCTGCGCCCGGATATGAAATATACGCCGCTTGAGGCAAAGATCCTCGACCTTGCGCTTGTACTGCATATGGAGCACGGCGGCGGTAATAACTCTACCTTCACGACACACGTCGTATCCTCCTCGGGAACCGACACATACTCCACGATCGCGGCAGCGCTCGGCTCCTTAAAGGGCCCGAAGCACGGCGGTGCGAATATCAAGGTGGTACAGATGTTCGATGATATGAAGAAGAAAGTCAAGGACTGGAAGGATGAGGACGAGGTATCAGATTATCTGCGCAAGCTGCTGCATAAGGAGGCGTTCGACCACAGAGGACTGATCTATGGTATGGGACATGCCGTTTACTCAATCTCCGACCCGAGAGCTACGCTGTTCAAAAAGTTTGTGCAGCGACTTGCAGAGGACAAGGGAAGGATGAAGGACTTCGGTCTGTACTCCATGGTAGAGCGTCTCGCTCCGCAGATAATCGGACAGGAGCGCCATATCTACAAGGGAGTAAGCGCGAACGTCGACTTCTACAGCGGCTTCGTATACAGCATGCTGGATCTGCCTCTGGAGTTATACACTCCGATGTTTGCCTGCGCACGTATCGTAGGATGGAGCGCGCACCGTATGGAGGAGCTTATTAATACCGATAAAATCATCCGTCCGGCATATAAGAATATCAAGGATACTGATACATATCTTCCGCTGGAAGAGCGTATATAAGCAGTGCCTTATTACAATGAAAGTCCGCTGCTGATCAGGCGGCATGGATTCAGGAATGCCAAATGCACCCGCGAAACCTTCCGGGGTTAGCGATGCACTGTGCGGTCGGGTGCATAGAGGGTTAGGAAAAGAACAGGGACTGCTGCACATTTCCCGTGGGAAAGGCAGCAGTTTTCTGCGTTATAAAAGAAAAGGAGATGTTTTGATTATGTATCCAAATACGGCGCTGATCCTGGAGGGAGGAGCTGTCCGCGGCGTGTTCACCTCCGGAGTTCTCGATTATCTTATGGAGCAGGAATTCTATCTGCCCTACGTCGTCGGTGTCTCCGCCGGGGCCTGCAACGCAGTGGATTACCTCTCAAAGCAGGTTGGAAGGACGCGCGACTGTACGATTATAAAGGAAAAGGAATACCGGTATTTTGATCTCAAAAAAGCACTGAAGAACCGCAGCCTTTTTGATATGGATATGATTTTCGACCGTTTTCCGAACGAGATCTATCCTTTTGATTATGAGACGTATTTTAAGTCGGATATTGTATGTGAACTGGTGGTTACGAACTGCCTTACCGGAAAGGCAATGTATCTGACGGAAAAGAACAATAAGGAGCGGCTCATGACGATATGCCGTGCCTCGAGCAGTATTCCGATTGCAAGTCCCATGGTGTCTGTGGACGGTATCCCGTGCCTTGACGGAGGGCTTGCCGATTCGATTCCGCTGCTGCATACGATGAGAAACGGCTGCCGCAAAAATGTGGTCGTGCTCACAAGAAACAAGGGTTACCGCAAGAAGATCCATAAGAACCAGCAGAGAGTATACCGCATGGCATATCGGAAATATCCGAAACTTGCTGAGACAATCTGCCACAGGGCCAGCGTCTACAACCGCACGCTTGAGATGATAGAAAAGTGGGAAGCGGAGGGCAGAATCTTCGTTATCAGACCAGAGATCCCGGCAGTTTCAAGGACAGAACAGGACTATGAGGTATTGACAAACTTCTACCGCCACGGTTATGATTTGATGGAACAGAAATTTGAAGACTTAAAGAGATTTCTGGAAATCTGAGAAGGAGCCGAAAAAAGATATGGCAGAGAAGAGGAGAGGGAAGCCCCGGGGCATAGCAGCTTTTTATCCGGACAGTTATCTGGATTCGACGTACGTGATTGACTTTGACGGTCTGTACAGGCAGGGATACCGCGGGCTGATCTTTGATATTGATAATACCCTGGTGCCGCACGGAGCGCCGGCGGATGAGAGGGCAGTAAAGCTGTTTTCACACTTAAAAGAGCTGGGATTTCAATGCTGCCTGCTTTCGAATAACCAGAGACAGAGAGTGGAGTCGTTTAACGACCGGGTGCAGGTGCATTTTATTGAGAACGCGCATAAACCGTCGGTGAAGAACTACCGCAGGGCGATGGAGCTGATGGGAACAGATGAGAGCAATACCGTGTTTATCGGCGATCAGCTCTTTACAGACGTATACGGGGCAAAGCGGACGGGAATCCGCAGTATTCTCGTAAAGCCCATCCATCCAAAGGAAGAGATCCAGATTGTGCTGAAGCGGTATCTGGAGCGGATTGTGCTTTATTTTTACAGAAAATCACACAAGAAGGCGGGAAAGCAGGTATGAAGGACATTATTCTGATTGGCTTTATGGGAGCCGGGAAAACGACGGTGGGAAAGCGCCTTGCCGAGAGGTTTCGGTGGGACTTCATAGATACGGACGAGTATATCGAGCAGAAAGCGGGCATGGCGGTGAGCGAGATCTTTGACCGGTACGGGGAGGAAAATTTCCGCGCCAGAGAGACAGAAGCTCTGCAGGAGATTCTGCAGGAGAGGAAAGAGGCTGTCATTTCTGTCGGAGGAGGGCTTCCAATGCGGGAGAAGAACAGGGAGTATTTAAAGAAGCTCGGCAGGACGATTTATCTGCGCGCGCAGGTGGACACGCTGGTAGAACGTCTCTCAGGGGATACCGCAAGACCGCTTCTTAGAGGACAGGATCTGCGGGCGAGGATTACTCAGCTCATGGAGCTCAGAAGCGATGTCTATGAGTCCGCCGCTGATGTGATTCTCGACACAGATACCATGCATATCGGAAGAATCGTGCGGGAAATCGCTGAAATCACAGAGGATTTGCGGCAAGCTGAAAAAAACAGTTGAAAAATCCCTCTGGTTATTATAGAATATAGAATAGCTTATTGCGCTGATTAAAGAAAAGGGCGAAACGCCCATCTATCATTAAAATACAAGGAGGAATATCAATGATATCAGCAGGAGATTTTAGAAATGGTGTTACCCTTGAGATCGACGGCAACGTTGTTCAGATTCTGGAGTTTCAGCATGTAAAACCGGGAAAAGGAGCAGCGTTCGTAAGAACGAAACTGAAAAACGTTATTAACGGCGGCGTGATTGAGAAGACATTCCGTCCGACAGAGAAGTTCCCGCAGGCGCGTATCGACAGAGTGGATATGCAGTATTTATACTCTGACGGCGATTTATTCCACTTTATGAACGTAGAGAACTACGATCAGATTGCCCTGAATGAGGATGCAATCGGCGACGCCCTGAAGTTTGTTAAAGAGAACGAGATGGTTACGGTATGTTCCTACAATGGCAATGTATTCGCAGTTGAGCCCCCGCTGTTCGTTGAGCTGGAGATCACCGACACAGAGCCGGGATTCAAGGGCGATACTGCTACAGGTGCTACAAAGCCGGCAGTTGTAGAGACAGGCGCAACCGTATACGTTCCGCTGTTTGTAAACCAGGGCGACAAGATCAAGATCGATACCAGAACAGGCGAGTATCTGTCCCGCGTATAAAATCAGAAATATTTTTTGGCTTTCCGCCGTCTGCACTGCGGCGGAAAGCCTGTCTATACAGTCTATTCTTTTCAGGATGCGCTCGCATCAAAAGTTTCAGCGATATATTAAAATAAATATTATAAAGGCAGCTTTCTGCGTGCCGTCTTTGCTGTGCGCGCAGGTTAACCGCGCGGTTTTAATGCCGTGCCCTATATATAAAGAAAGGAAGATGCTGTTGAGTTACGGAAAATTTAAGGAACTGCTTGTGCGCGAGATCCGTGCACGTGCTGCGGAGGATGCAGAGATTGAGATCTGTGAAATCCCAAAGAACAATGGAGTGATCAGCGAGGCTGTGACACTCCGGCGCCGCGAGAGCAGGATAGCGCCTGCGTTTTACTTTGAGGAGTACTACGATCTGTTCTGCGAGGGAGAGACGCCGGAGGTGATCGCTGCAGGTATTCTTGAGCAGTTTGAGAGAGAGACATCCAGAGACATATTCAGCGCAGAGTTTTTCCTGAACTGGGAAAATGTAAAGGGACGGATCTACCCGAAGCTTATCAATTATGAGATGAACAGAGGACAGCTTGAGAAAATGCCGCATATGAGGTGGATGGATTTGGCAGTCGTATTTTTCTACTGGATGAACGAGGACGTTCTGGAGAATGCTACGATTCTGGTCAGGGACGAGCATGTCAGGCTCTGGGGAATTTCATGTGCCGAGCTGTCTGAGACTGCGACTGCGAATGCGGAGAGAGATCTGCCTCCGTATTTCGGAGGACTGGGGGGTCTTACAGGGATGGTCAGAGAAGAACAGGAGGCGAACAGACCGCTTCCGATGTACATACTTACAAACAGAAAAGAGCAGTTCGGAGCCGCGTGCCTGCTGTATCCGGGTATGCTCGAACGGCTGAGCAGAAGAATCCGGTCAGATTACTACATACTTCCCAGCAGCATTCATGAATGCATCGTCGTGCCCGCATCAGGGCGTTTTTCCAGCAGAGAATTAAAAAATATGGTCACAGAGATCAATCAGAAATTTGTCCACCCGCAGGAGGTGCTCGCCAACGCAGTTTATGAATACAGTCAGAAGGAACGCCGATTGATCGCAAGATAGGAGATATACGCTGCTGCGGTGTATGCCGCAGCAGCGCAAAAGTTAAATTTTGAGTGTAGAAAAATCGGGCGTTTTTTTGTCTAAGTGGTACAAATAATATAAAAAACAGATTAAATTCGCCGCTGAAGGTTTACAAATCAGAAAATATGTGATACAATTCTTCATGTATTGCGCAGGAGATTTTATTCTGCGGCACCCTATATGACAGGCATCTGTAGCTCAGGGGATAGAGCAACGGTTTCCGGTACCGTGTGGCGGGGGTTCGAATCCCTCCAGATGCGTAAAGCGGCCGGAAGACAAGTGATTGTTTTCCGGTTTTGTGATAATAGGAGGGATAAGAAGTTGGACAATTTTAGAGAATGGGTATCGGACAACCTGCGGTATATCCTGCTGGGACTTGCCGTTATTGTGCTGGCAGTTGTGCTTTTCTTCGGCATCCGCTTTCTGACGTCCGCGATAGGCGATAAGGATGATAAGAATGCGCAGAAGACGGAGCAGGATTCGGACAAGGGAGACGATGCAGAGGCGACGCCGACTCCGGAGGCAGGCAATACACTCGAGGAGAACGCGCATCCGGATGTGAACGAACTGGTAACGAAGTATTATACAGCATTGGGCAATAAGGACATTGAGACGATCCGTACGCTTGTGGACGAGCTGAATGAGTCCGACGAGGCGCAGATTACGCGGGCACAGTTTATAGAGAACTATACGGATGTGAATGTCTATACGGTGAGCGGTGCGGAAGAGGGCTCCTATATTGTATTTGCGGAGTACAATTATAAGCTCAGGAACATCGATACACCTGCGCCGGGATTATCCCAGCTCTATGTAAAGACAGATGCGGACGGCAAGCTCTTCATTTACACACAGGAGCTGACGGCGGATGAACAGAAGATGATCGATGAGGCGATTCAGGACGAGAGCGTCCAGAATCTGAAGAATGAGGTCAACCAGAAGGTTGCGGAGGCGAAAGCATCGGATGAGATGCTCGCTCAGGTGCTTGACCAGCTGGGCAGTGAGACGAATTACGCACAGCAGGCTGAGGTCGGCGCAACGCTTGTGGCAAGACAGGAGTGCAATATACGTGTGGAGCCGAATACCGAGTGCGAGATTCTCGGACAGCTCCAGCAGGGAGATCAGGTGGAGAAGAAGGGCATGAGCGATGACTGGGTACAGATTGAATACAACGGACAGACCGCTTATGTAAGAAGCGATATGTTCCAGTAAGTTCAAGCGCGTCCCAGTGCCTGGTGCTTTATCGCCCTGCGAAAGTCCGGCAGGCGCATTTGACAGCCCTGAGCATGCCGCCTGTCGGGCGGCGGATTTTTGCGGCAATAAGAAAAAAAGACCGGCGTACCGGGAAGGATCCTGGAGCGCCGGCTTTCTGTATGCTTCAGATATAAAGCCTGACAGGAGGAAGACAGTTGGCAGAGAATATAAGACTGAATAAATATTTAAGCGACATCGGCGTGTGCTCCCGCAGGGCTGCGGATCGCCTGGCACAGGAGGGAAAGATCACAGTAAACGGAAAAGCGGCACAGCCCGGTATGCGGGTGACTCCTGAAGATGATATCCGTGTGGAGGGAAAGCCGGTAAGAAGAGAGGAACGGAAAGTATACCTTGTGCTGAATAAGCCGCGAGGAATCGTATGTACTGCGGAAAAACGGGAAAAGAATAATATTATAGATTACTTGAACTATCCCCTGCGCGTCTACCCGGTCGGAAGACTGGATAAGGATTCTGAAGGTCTGATTCTTCTGACAAATGACGGGGCGATTGTCAACGGAATGATGCGTGCGAGAAACCGCCACGAGAAGGAGTATCAGGTAAAGGTAGACCGCGCGTTTGACAGGGAGTTTCTCGCGCACATGGCGCGGGGCGTTCCGATTCTGGAAACCGTGACGCGCCCGTGCAGAATCCGCAGGACGGGCAGTGACACGTTTGAGATTATCCTGACCCAGGGATTAAATCGCCAAATCCGCCGCATGTGTGAGGCGCTCGGCTACCGCGTGGTTCGTCTGAAGCGCGTGCGGATTATGAATATCCGCCTAGGCAGCCTGCCGTGCGGAAAATGGCGGGAACTGACGCTGGAGGAGCTGCGCACGCTGAAAGCGCAGATAGGAGAGAAAACGGAATAAGACAGAAAAGGAGATTACGGATGGAAGCCACAACACGCATGAAAGAGCTGGTCGCACAGTTGCAGGAGGCGGCAAAGGCATATTACGCAGAGGACAGGGAGATCATGAGCAATCTGGAGTACGACAGGCTGTACGACGAGCTGGTTGAGCTGGAGCGGCAGACCGGCGTGACGCTCTCCGGCAGCCCTACGGTGCAGGTGGGATACGAGGCACAGGATTATCTGCCAAAGGAAGCACACGAGACTCCGATGCTCTCGCTTGACAAGACGAAGGATCGGGAGGCGCTCCGGGAGTTTATAGGAGAGCATGAGACGATGCTTTCGTGGAAGCTTGACGGGCTGACGATCGTGATGACATACCGGGACGGCAAGCTCTTTAAGGCAGTCACACGCGGAAACGGCACAATCGGAGAAGTGGTGACGAACAATGCGCGGGTATTTAAGAATCTGCCGCTTTCGATTCCGTACAAAGGGGAACTGGTGCTGCGCGGCGAGGCGCTGATAACGTACTCAGATTTTGAGCGCATCAACGAGGAGATCGGGGATGCGGATGCGAAATATAAGAACCCGAGAAATCTCTGCAGCGGATCTGTACGGCAGCTCAACAATGAGGTCACGGCGAACCGAAATGTGCGCTTTTTTGCTTTTGCACTGGTATCTGCACAGGATATCGATTTTGAAAATTCAAGAAGGTGCCAGATGGAGTGGCTGAAATCTCAGGGGTTTGAGACTGTAGAGTACCGTATGGTGACGTCAGAGACGCTGGATGATGCAATGGAGTATTTTTCTGCGGCAATCGAGCATAACGATTTTCCCTCGGACGGTCTGGTGGCGCTCTATGATGACATTGCCTACGGGGATTCGCTCGGAAGGACGGCAAAGTTTCCGAGAAACGCGATGGCGTTTAAATGGGCGGACGAGGTGCGGGACACGCATCTGCTGGAGATTGAGTGGAGCCCGTCTAGGACAGGGCTGATCAATCCGGTCGCAATTTTTGAGCCCGTGGAACTGGAGGGAACGACCGTCAGCAGGGCGAGCGTCCACAACGTCAGCATTGTCCGTGCTCTTCGTCTTGGCATCGGAGATGAGATTTCAGTGTACAAGGCAAATATGATTATCCCGCAGATTGCAGAAAACAAGACAGGGAGCAACACGCTTGTGATCCCGGATACATGTCCGGCGTGCTCGGGACCTGCTGAGATACGCAGAGTCAATGATGTGGAAGCGCTCTACTGTGTGAATCCCGACTGTCCGGCAAAGGCGATCAAGTCCTTTACGCTCTTTGTAAGCCGCGACGCTCTGAATATTGACGGATTGTCCGAGGCTACGCTTGAGAAATTTATCGGACACGGTTTTCTGCATGACTTCGGTGATATTTTCGAGCTGGAGCGGTACGGGGAGCAGATTCAGCAGATGGAGGGATTTGGAGAAAAGTCGTACCAGAACCTGATCGCGAGCATAAAAGCCGCGCAGAAGACGACACTTCCGCGCCTCTTGTTCGGGCTTGGCATTCCCAATGTCGGGGCATCAAATGCAAAGCTGATTTGCCGTCACTTTGATTACGACCTTACGAGTATCCGGCGCGCGTCGGCTGATGAACTCTCAGAGATCGACGGCATCGGACCGGTGATCGGAAAGAGTATGGAGGATTATTTTGCAGAACCGAAGAACACAGAGAAGCTGGATCATCTGCTCACTCACCTGGAAATCGAAAAGCCTGAGGCAGGCGCAGTGCAGCAGAGCATGGAGGGGATTACTTTTGTCATCACAGGAAGCCTTGCGCACTTTGAAAACCGCAGCGCGGCAAAGAATTTTATCGAAGAGCATGGCGGCAAGGTGACGGGAAGCGTTACATCCAAGACAAAGTATCTGATTAACAATGACATTCATTCCAATTCCGGAAAGAATAAGAAGGCGAGGGAGCTGGGCATTGAGATTCTCTCGGAAGAGGAATTTCTGAAGCGCTTTTCCTGAGAGGAGGCTGTACAGGAAATTTATGGAACTGGAGAATAAGGAAAAAATAGAGAATCTGAAGCGCAAGGGAAAAAGAGGAGCCGCTAGGCTGATTTTTGGACGGACGGGACTTGTGTTTCTGCTGCTGATCCTGCAGCTTTTGGTTATGATAGGGATTTTTCGTATTCTGGGACAGTATCTGGTTTACGGTGTCGCAGGCTATATCGCGTTTACAGTGGGGATTGTCCTGATCATCATAAACCGCCGGGAAAATCCTGCGTTTCAGCTCGCCTGGATTGTTCCGGTCGTGCTGATCCCGGTGTTCGGCGGAATGATGTATCTGTATGTGGAGCTGGATTTAAGCTCCCGGATAGTAAACCGCAGGCTGAGACAGCTGGGGGATGAGACGAGAGCATACTGCAGACAGAATACAGAGGTGCTGAAGGAGCTGGAGGAAAAAGACCCGGCGGAGGCGAATTTTGCTTCGTATATGGAGCGGTTTGCGGCTGCTCCGGTGTACCGCTGTGAAAATGTAAAGTATTTTCCAAGCGGCGAAGCGAAGTTTGCGGAGATGATATCGCGGCTCCAAGCGGCGAAGAAGTTTATCTTTATGGAATACTTTATTGTGGCCGAGGGCTATATGTGGGGAACCATTCTGAAGATACTGGAGCAGAAGGTGCGTGAGGGCGTGGAGGTGCGTTTTATGTACGACGGTATGTGCTCCGTTTCTCTGCTTCCCTACAGCTACCCCAAGAAGCTGCAGGCGATGGGTATCCAGTGCAGGATGTTTTCGCCGATCCGCCCGGTGCTCTCCACAGTGCAGAACAACAGAGATCACAGAAAGATCCTTGTGATCGACGGTGAGGCTGCATTTACCGGGGGAATCAATCTGGCGGATGAGTATATTAACCGGAAGAAACGCTTCGGTCACTGGAAGGATACTGCAGTGATGATCGAGGGAGCAGCGGTACGCAGCTTTACGCTGATGTTTCTCCAGATGTGGAATATTCCTGAACACGGGGAACGATGGGCATCCTATTTAGACGGTGCCCCGCAGACAGGAAGGGGCGCAGGGGGATATGTGATTCCTTACGGGGACAGCCCGGTGGATCAGGAGAATGTCGGTGAGCTGGTGTACATGGATATCATAAACCGTGCGTCGCAGTATGTACATATTATGACGCCGTATCTGATTCTCGACCACGAAATGATTACCGCTCTGACCTTTGCGGCAAAGCGCGGCGTGGATGTGAAGATTATTATGCCGCATATTCCGGACAAGGCGTACGCTTTCATGCTCGCGAAGACGTATTATGGCGGACTTCTGGAGGCTGGCGTACAGATTTATGAATATACGCCGGGCTTCGTGCATGCGAAGGTCTTTACATGCGACGACTGCCGCGGTGTTGTCGGAACCATCAATATGGACTACAGGAGTTTGTATCTGCATTTTGAGTGCGCCGCTTACTTTTATCAGGTGCCGGAAATCGCCCGGATGGAGGAGGATTTCCAGAAGACACTCGCAAAATGCCAGAAGGTGACGATGCAGGATGTTGCTTCGAGATCCATATGGAATAAATTCGGAGGCAGGTTATTAAGATTATTTGCCCCGTTAATGTAAGAAAAGAACAGGAGAGGAAAACATATGCCAATTAAGATTCAAAGTGATTTGCCGGCAAAGGAAATATTGGAGAAAGAGAACATATTTGTCATGGACGAAAAGCGGGCCCTGCATCAGGATATTCGTCCGATACAGATCCTGATCCTGAATCTGATGCCCTTAAAGGAGGAGACGGAGCTGCAGCTTCTTCGCTCGCTGTCAAACACACCGCTGCAGGTGGACGTCACGTTTATGATGATGAGCAGCCATGAGTCAAAGAACACTTCGACAAGCCATCTGAACAAGTTTTATCTGACATTCTCCCAGGTACGGGAGCGCCGCTTTGACGGCATGATCATAACAGGAGCGCCTGTAGAACAGATCGAGTTCGAGGAAGTAGATTACTGGGAGGAGCTCACGCAGATCATGGCATGGACAGAGAGCCATGTGACGTCGACGATTTATCTGTGCTGGGGCGCACAGGCGGGGCTGTATTATCATTACGGACTGCAGAAGAGACGTCTTCCGAAGAAAATGTTCGGATTGTTCTGGCACAAAGTATCGAACCGCAAGATCCCTCTTGTGCGCGGCTTTGACGATATGTTCCTCGCACCCCACTCGCGCCACACGGAGGTGCCGGCAGAGGACATTCACAACTGTTCAAAACTGACTGTCCTGGCGGAGTCCAAGGAGGCTGGCGTATTCCTTGCAATGGCGGAGAACGGCAGAAAGATCTTTGTCATGGGGCATCCGGAGTATGACAGGGTGACACTGGACGGAGAGTACAAGAGAGATCTGAGCAAGGGACTGCCGATCGATCTGCCGAAGAACTACTACCCGGATAATGATTCCTCACGCAGACCGCTGCTGCAGTGGAGATCTCACGCCAACAACCTCTATACAAACTGGCTGAATTACTACGTATACCAGACAACGCCGTACGATCTGGAAGGAACGCCGTTTTAAACCTTTTTGGTATGGTACGGGAATCCCGATATTGAAAATTTTACACTGTCTCAACGGAAAGACCTGTCGGTTATAAGTGCCGGCAGGCTTTTTCTTTACAAAGATTTAATCTCATATCTCTGCTGCATTTTATATTTTTGACGTATAATCCAGTTATTATAGGATGTCAGGAATACGCAGGGCAGAAAACCTGCATCATATGAAAGAAAGTAATATAGGAAGCGAGGGATTCCCATGGTAAAAAAAATAATGTGATTGATACCAATGTTCTGATCCAGGCGCCGGATGCTCCGAGGTGCTTTGAGGATAACGGAATTGTATTACCTCTGGTCGTGCCGGAAGAACTCCGGTATGCAGGTCAAATGCGCAGTTCGACGATGATATCGGATTTTTGCCTGGCGATGAGCAGGAAAAAATATCGCCGCTTCTGTGCCTGATAATCGATAACCTGGAACAGCTAATCGATTCCAGTGAAGAAGAGAGAGATAGGGATGAACGGGAGCGGCAGGGGGAAAATGACGAAATCATTTCCAGAGGTTTCATCCAGGCAGAGGCGCTTAACTTCATCAGAGGACGCTCGATTGTCAAGACATATCTGATCATGGCTAAGCGCAGCCCCCTGTGCTGGCAGATTACGATGGGCGCTGAGGAGTGTGAGCGCTCTTTGCCGGCAATGGATGCTGCCAGGAGACTCTGAAACAGAAAAGAAAGGGAAAGGCATGGAATATAAGGAGATCAAAAAATGCGAGGAAATCAACTGTCTGATCGAAAAGGGAAATGAAATCCTCAGGGAACTCGGGTATACGGAGCATTCCAGAAAACACGCAGCGAAAGTGGCGCAGTGTGCCGGAGCGATTCTGAAGGAATTGGGATATGAGAAGAAAGAGATTGAACTGGCCAAGATTGCGGGATATATGCATGATATCGGCAACAGCATCAATCGCCATGATCATGCTCACAGCGGGGCAATTCTCGCATATCAGATATTAAGGGAAAAGGGAATGAAATTCCAGGATATTTTAACAGTGACGACAGCCATAGGGCACCATGATGAGGCTACCGGAAATGCAGTGGATGCCGTATCTGCGGCGCTGATCCTGGCAGATAAGACAGATGTGCGAAGAAACAGAGTACAGCAGCGAAGCAAAGCGAAATTCGATATCCATGACAGAGTAAATTACGCAGCTCTGACATCGGAGCTGAAGGTGGATAAAGAGAAAAAGGTCATCCATATGATGCTTGAGCTGGATGATGCCATATGCAACGTTATGGACTATTTTGAAATCTTTCTGCAGAGAATGCTGATGTGCCGCAGAGCGGCGGAACGGCTGGGATGTAAGTTCAAACTCACGGCAAACGGAAATAAGATGTGCTGAAAAACGAAGACTGTGAGAATATAGGTATACAGGTGTTCATGATAAAAAACATATCACATAAAATTAACAAAGATTTGTAAAAATCGTGAAAAGCCGTGTAAATTCCAGGCACAAAAAAACACAAATTTCCATTGATTTTCGCCCGAATGGGTAGTATAATGTTCACGGAGTTAAGGGAATGTAAATCTTTTTCGGTACAACGGGGGGACGCCGGAGAAGATGACGGGGCTTGAAAAGCCCGCTATGGAGGTATTATTTTGAGAAAAAAATCGCATATTGCGCTGGCCGGCTTTATTGCCGAGAACACGCCGGTGAATGAACTGCAGGCACATAGAAAAGCGTTCGCTCTGGGAAGCATTCTTCCCGACTGCAAACCGTCTTTTGTAACGACGAAGCATGAGTTTTTCGGAACCTTTGATATGGTACAGGAGAAAATCCGGATGCTGACTGAGGACTGCGACCTGCAGCGGAGAAATGCGCGGGTATACTGGCGCAGGCTGGGGGAGGTCATTCACTATATTGCCGATTACTTTACATTTCCGCACAACGGGACATTTCAGGGAAGTCTGAAGGAGCATTGTGACTACGAGCAGGAACTGAAGCTGGAGCTCCGGGAAGCGATCCGCAGCGGTCAGGCACAGATCCATGCGGAGCGGGTGCTGAATGTCCGTTCAGTGTCTGAGCTTATAGAATATATCAGGGAACGCCATGCAGAATATCTTGCGAAGAAGAGATGTGTAGCGGATGACATTGCTTATATTTTAACGGTATGCTATCAGGTAGTCAGCGGCATGGTTCAGTTACTAATGAGAAGGGAGTCCATGCTGGAAGCAGTCGTCGTATGAAAAAAAGATTTAAAATGTCAACAGATCAAACCTATATTTTAAAGTTGGGGGTGAACACGCTTGCGTGGTCAGGGCTGCTGGCATTTTTTTTATGCTCTTTTCGCGGGGCGGAAGGAGAATTTCCCCAACAGCAAATCATAAATATGTATCTTTCCATTGCAGCGGTGATGGTCGTTGGCTTTGGCGTCAGTTCCTGGAGAATTGTGCACAGAGAGCGGAAAAAACTGGTGTGCAGGGAAAGTTTTCTGAGCATCGCCTGGCTTCTGTTCTGCGCAGTGATTGCAGCGGTGGGTATGGAATATATATGTAACTCCGCATTTTCCGATCTTTCGCTGCGCTATCTGATCTGGAATATCTACTATTCTGTCTGGCTGTTTCTGGTGCTTTGGCTGATCTTCAACAGCAGCCGGTTAGCGGTTGCTGTGGGCACTATCTTCTATTTTATCTGGGCAGTCGCGGCATACTATGTACAGCTCTTCCGCGGGCAGCCGCTGCAGTTCATTGACATTAAGAGTTTCGGGACGGCGATGGATGTTGTCTCCGGGTACGAGTTTGTGCCGACGATGCAGATGGTTTTTGCAGCTGCAATTGTGGGTTGTATCATTATCAGCAGCTTTTTTGAGGGAAGAAGGAAGATTGCAAAGTCACTGCCAGGCAAAGCCGGTGTGCGCATCGGAGGCGCAGCGCTGCTGCTGGCCGGTGTGTTCTTTATCAGAACATACGATATGCAGGAGCATCAGGGCATGGTGCTTGACCGTTACACACCGTCGCTTACATATCAGTCCTGCGGAAATCAGGTGAGCTTTTACGCCTTTGCCAAAGATATGATTCAGGACAAGCCCGAGGGCTATGATCCGGAGAAGCTTGAGGAGATTACGGCGGGCTACACGCAGAGCGATTCGGGCAAGAACCAGGTGAAGCCGCATATTATCGCTATCATGAACGAATCCTTTACCGATATAACTCTAAACGGGAAACATCCGATCAATCTGAATGTTCCGTATCTGCCGAATCTTCGCACGATTCAGGCGGAATCCATCAGCGGAGATCTGCTGGTGTCTACGTTCGGAGGCGGTACAGCGAAGAGTGAGTATGAGTTCCTGACCGGCAATTCCATGATGTCGCTGCCGTTCCAGTCTGTGCCGTATGTGCAGTATGTAACGCATGACCAGCCGTCGCTTGTATCCACACTGAAAGCACAGGGATATGAGGCGCTTGCCGTCCATCCCGGCGAGTATAACAGCTGGCGCAGAGACAAGGCGTATGCATTCATGGATTTTGATGACTATATCAGCTACGATGAGTTTGGAGGACTGGAAAAGCTCAGAGGACTTTATACAGATATGTCCTGCTACCTGAAGGTAATGTCTCTGTTAAATGACAAGAGCAGTGACAAGCCGAAATTCATCTTTAATGTCACGATTCAGAATCACGGCGGCTACGGCGTGCCGGATATGGAGAATACTGTGCGCATGGAGGGACAGACCGATGAGCGCGTGAATCAGTATCTGACGCTGACGAAGATGTCTGATGACGCGCTGGGATGGCTGATCGGTGAGCTGCGCAATTATCCGGAGCCGGTTCTCGTGGTATTCTTCGGAGACCACTGGCCGAACCTTGATGTCAATACGCTGAACGGTCTGGTGGGAACGACGGAGGAGCAGCGCTCCGCGTCGCCGGAGCTTGCAAATGAGCTGTATACGGTACCGTATTTCATCTGGGCGAACTACAGCATCGAGCATATCAGCGGGCAGACTACGAGCCTGAACTACCTGGGCAGCATGATGCTGGAACAGACAGGACTTCAGATTCCAGTATACAATCAGTACCTGCGCGGGCTGCGCGCACAGATTCCGGCAATCAATTATGCCAGCTATCTGACAGCGGACGGTGTGCTGCATTCGATCGAGGAGGAAAATGAGTGGACTTCCGTGCTGAACGATTACCGTTATCTGCAGTATAATAACCTGTTTGACTACAAACACCTGGCAAATGACATTTTTTACTTGCAAAATCCATAATTCATGATATAATGGCGCCAGACCCCACAGCGGGAGACGGCGCCGTTTTGGTGCACAGACACAGACAATCAAGTATTCAGAAAGGGTTAGATAGAGAATGATAGCAGCAAATAACGTTACGTTGCGTGTTGGAAAAAAAGCGCTTTTTGAGGATGTAAATATCAAATTCACAGAGGGAAACTGCTACGGCCTGATCGGGGCGAACGGAGCGGGCAAATCCACATTTTTAAAGATCCTGTCGGGACAGCTGGAGCCGACGAAGGGCGATGTGACGATCACCCCGGGACAGCGTCTGTCCTTCCTGCAGCAGGATCACTTCAAGTACGATGCGTATCCGGTGCTCGATACCGTCATCATGGGAAATCAGCGCCTCTATGAGATTATGAAGGAGAAGGAGGCGATCTACGCAAAGGAGGACTTCACCGAAGAGGATGGAATCCGTGCCAGCGAACTTGAGGGCGAGTTTGCGGAGATGAACGGC
>CALWSC010000066.1 GCA_944384105.1 uncultured Lachnospiraceae bacterium
CCGACTGCACCTTGTCAACCTTTGACGTGCAGACAAGCCTTCTGTACTTCATTGTATATTTTCTGCTCCAGGTACGGTAGTCTGCCTCGTCAGAAATATTCTCCGCAAGGATATCCTGCGCGCCTGCGATTGCTTCCTGCACGTCCGCCACTCCTTTTTCCGGATCTACAAATCCGGCTGCCTCCTCCTCAATCGTCCGCTTTGTCTGCTGCAGCAGGATAATATTGGCCAGTCCGTCCAGCCCCTTTTCCTTTGCGATCGTAGCCCTCGTGCGGCGCTTCGGGCGATACGGGCGGTACAGATCCTCCACTGCCACCATGGTCTGCGCGTCAGTGATTGCCTTCTTCAGTTCTTCCGTCAGCTTGCCCTGTTCCTCGATACTCGAGAGTACCTGTGCCTTCTTCTCCTCCAGATTTCTAAGATAGATAAGACGCTCATACAGGCTGCGGAGCACCTCGTCATTTAAGGAGCCTGTCGCCTCCTTGCGGTATCTGACAATAAACGGGATTGTATTTCCCTCGTCGATCAGCTTCACCGCGGCCTCCACCTGGCGTTCCTTTACGCCGAGTTCTGCCGCAAGCACTTTATTTATGTCCATGATATTTCCTCCTAACGCGGCGCTGCCGCCGCAAAAACAGATACGAATACCTTATCAATTGTGCCTTTTTTTGTCAAGCATTGTTCTCGCTGTGTCTTTACACGGTTCCTGCTTCATGTTACAATAATTATGATTTTTAAAGACAGCAAAAGAATTTTCTAAGGAGAGGTCAGTTATGAACGATTACAATCAGACCCAGTCGCCCGGAATGGCTGTTGCATCCCTGGTGCTGGGCATTTTGTCTCTGCTGCTCGTCTGCTGCGGTGTTTCTCTTTTTATAGGAGCACTCGGGATACTGCTTGCTCTTCTTTCAAGGGGACGCGCAGAGATGAGCGGCAGCGCGAAGGCCGGCATGGGATTGTCCATTGCAGGCATGGTGCTCGGGGTGATAGTATTTGTCTTTACCCTGATGTTTTCCACCGCTGCAGGCGTTTACAACAATTATTATGACGAAATCGAGAATTTTATCGAGGAATATGAAAACGGCTATTATTCCGACGATGTGCCGTATTATAATTACAGCCCCTACGACGGCACCAACGGCAATAATCAGGGCTTTATCAGAGAATTTCCGGGATATGGCTCTTCCTATCCGGAGCACCCGCATCACGACAGCCTGTAAGACGTTCACAGCTCGATGCCGAACACGATTTTTAAGATGTTGTGCACAAGCATTGACAGGATGGTCAGCGCCACGGCAACCGCTGCATAGATATGGCGGTAACGCATCCCGATGCGGATTTTGCCGTGCGAAAGCCGCTGTACAGTATTGCTGATCAGAAACCAGGCAGACAGCGCGGCGGCATACACAACCAGGGGATGGCAGTACAGGGACTCCAGGACATCGCCCCGAAGCAGCGCGAGCACAGCCCGCGTCCCGCCGCAGCCTGGACAGTAGAACCCTGTGAGAGTCCGCAGCACGCACGGGGGCACGAGCTTATCCAGAGGAAGCCCTGCCGCACGCGCGGCGGCATATCCCGCTGCAAGCAACCATGTGATCGCCCATCCGGCGGAAAACAGGGCGTTTTGTTCTCTCTCATCTACCGGTTTTAATAACATGTTGTCACTCCTTATTTTGCTTCGCAGGCGCGAAGAAATTTTACTTGAAAGCAGGTATTTATCTATGAAACGTTCTTCTAAAGAATTAAAAGCTCTCGCCAGAGACACGCTGGCGAACCGATACGGCAGCTTCATCGGCGCCCTGATTGTCTACTTTCTGATCAATTTCGGCGCAAATGCGCTGCTGAATTTTGCCTTTCCATTCAGCACCTCCGCCGTCTCGTCGGTGATTTCCTGGCTTGCTTCTTTTATCGTAAACCTGATTGTCGCCGTGCTGATGGTTGGCCTGATCCGATTTACACTGAATATGTGCCGCGGCGAGCAGTATCGCCTGTCAGATCTTTTCTTTGGATTCCGCACACATCCGGATAAAATTATTATCGCGCAGTTTCTGCTCTCGCTGATTTCCGAAGTATGCGCAATCCCTCTAACGATCGTAAGCATAATACAGAGCACACACGCACTGAGTCTTGATGACCTGAGTATCCGTGCTCTCGTCGCGCTCGGCTGCACGTTTCTCGCTTTCGTCGTGACTCTGGGACTTCAGCTTACGATGTATCTGCTCTGCGACTATGACAATCTCACCGCTGCACAGGCGCTCCGCGAAAGCTGGCATCTGATGCGCGGCAA
The DNA here is from genome assembly GCA_944384105.1 of uncultured Lachnospiraceae bacterium. Classification (GTDB taxonomy): domain Bacteria; phylum Bacillota; class Clostridia; order Lachnospirales; family Lachnospiraceae; genus Egerieimonas_A. The sequence goes on from CALWSC010000066.1 coordinate 2,288, forward strand.
TAAAGCACGGCTGTTTTATCTGTCGCTGAGTTTCTTCGGCGTCCTGCTGCTGGGCGTTCTCTCCTGCGGCATCGGGCTTCTGTGGGCGGTTCCTTATTATTATGTAACGCTTGGATATTTCTATCTCGACATTATCGGAGAGCTTTAAAGCACCAGAGGGGTGCGGCAATTCATCCTGCCGCACCCCTCTTCTTTTATCTCTGTCAGTCGGACAGCCCGAATGCGTCGTGCACCGCATTCATAGCGCGCTCCGCATCTCTTTTATTCACCAGAACCGTCACACGGATCTCAGATGTCGCGATCATGTTGATGTTGATATTCTCGTTGTAGAGACTCTCAAACATCTTCGCAGCGACACCCGGATTAGACATCATTCCCGCTCCCACGATGGATACCTTCGCCACGTCCTCATTATACTCAAGCGTGGCAAAGCCGATGCGCTCCTGATTCTCTCGCAGTACCTTGAGCGTCTCCTGCAGATCCTCGTCCGCTACGGTAAAGGAAATATCCTTGGTTCCCTCACGTCCAATGGACTGCAAAATAATATCAACATTTACATGGTTCTTTGCCAGCAGATCGAACAGCTTAAACGCTCTTCCCGGCTCATCCTGCAGGCCGATCACGGAAACACGCACTGCATGTCTGTCGAGCGCAACGCCGGTAATTAACATTCTTTCCATCTTATTCGTAACCTCCTTCACCCAGGTACCTTCGGAATTATTCAGACTGGAGCGCACAACCAGCGGCACTCCGTACTTCTTTGCCATCTCTACGCAGCGGTTATGAAGCACTCCGGCTCCCGCTGTAGACAGATCCATCATCTCATCGTATGTGATCTCATCCAGCTTCTTTGCGTTCTTCACCAGACGCGGATCTGCGGTGTAGACGCCGTCCACGTCTGTGTAAATCTCACACGCATCTGCGTGCAGTGCAGCGGCGAGCGCCACTGCTGTGGTATCGGATCCGCCTCTTCCGAGAGTCGTATAGTCGTCGTATTTGTTTACTCCCTGGAAACCGGTCACGATTACGATCTTTCTGTCCTGAAGCTCTCTTCGGATACGCTCGCAGTCAATGCGTTTGATACGGGCATTTCCGTAGGAGCTGGTGGTATGCATTGCCACCTGGAAAGCGTTCAGGGATATGGAACGCACACCCAGAGAATCCATTGCCATCGCCATCAGCGCCACAGACATCTGTTCTCCGATTGTGAAGAGCATATCCATCTCTCTCTTGGGCGGCGTTTTATTGATATCCTTTGCCATATCGATCAGCTCATCCGTATACTTTCCCATTGCAGAGAGCACCACAACAACATCATTGCCCTTCTGGTACTCCTCGATGCAGCGTCTCGCCACATTGAAAATCCGCTCCTTGTTCGCTACGGATGTGCCTCCAAACTTCTTAACAATTAACATAGCTTCCTCCCGCGGGACTTATTCCTGTTCCAGAAGGATCTTCATCAGATCACAGCCCCGCTCTATCTTTCTGCCGCTTGCCGCGGCGGTTCTCTCGCAGTAAATCTGCTCTTTCTGTTCGTTTCTTCTGCTGTCAAAAATCAGGTACGGTACGGCATCCGCCGTGTGCGTCCTAAGGCGTACCGGCGTGGGATGATCCGGCAGCACGGCGATTCGGTACTCTTCCCCCGAATCCTTAAGCGCACTTACAAACGGCGCCAGAATACGTGCGTCCAGGTTCTCTATTGCCTGAATCTTGCGCTCATAACTTCCCTGATGTCCCATCTCATCGGGCGCTTCCAGGTGGATGTATACGAAGTCAAACCCGTCCCGCAGCAGTGCATCCGCCGCAGCATGTGCTTTCCCCTCGTAATTTGTATCCAGTCCTCCGTTTGCACCCGGCACAGTGATATTTGTCATGGACGCTCCCACGGCAATCCCCTTTAAGAGGTCAACCGCAGAGACCATTGCGCCCTTCTTCTTAAATCTCTCCTCAAAGGAGGACAGCGACGGCTTCGTCCCTGCACCCCAGAACCATATGCTGTTGGCGGGATTTTGTCCCTCCGCCATACGCTTTAAGTTCAGCGGATGGTTAGCAAGAATCTCCCAGCTTCTCTTCATCATCATCCGAAGCTCCTCATCCTTCGGCAGATAATCCCCGATGCGCTGTTCCAGAATGTCGTGCGGAGCCGTCAGCCCGGCCGCGCTTCCGCCTTTCTGAATCAAACAGTGGCGGTAGCTTGTACCCACATAAAACTGATACTCCTCATCCTGCAGTTCTTCGGCCACCGCCCGCAGAAGCACAGCCGCATCCTCAGTGCTGATCTCTCCGGCGCTGTGGTCCAGGATTCTCTTCTCTCCGTACGCTTCCTCCTGGGTGAGCGTCACGAGATTACAGCGATATGCGATATCCGTCTCTTCCATCGGAACGCCGATGCTCAGCGCTTCCAGAGGGGAACGCCCCGTGTAATACTTTCTCGGATCGTATCCCAGCACCGAAAGATTCGCCGTATCACTGCCCGGGCTCATACCCTCGGGAATTGTGCGCACCATTCCGATCTCTCCCGCCTTTGCAAGCGCGTCCATAACCGGGGTTCTGGCGTACTCCAGAGGCGTCTTGCCTCCCAGCTCCTTCAGCGGTTCATCCGCCATGCCATCTCCAAGTATCACTGCGTATTTCATAATAATTCTCCTCCAAAAATTCAGGCGCTTATCCCAGCCTTGCTCTTATCATATGAATGATTCCGTCAAGCTGTGACGCCTTCTCGTGGTATTCCTGCTCCGTCATCTCCCCGGTAATAAATCCAAACTCATTGGAAATGCTCGGAACTCCCACGACGTCCACATGTCCGAATACCGCCTCAACCTTGTCAAAGTCTCCGGTCAGACTTCCTTTCATGCGCACAAAATACCGCTGTCTTACCTGGCTGATATCGATAAGATGGAGCTTCTTGCTGCTCCAGTTCATCATAATATTTCGGTTCAGATGTTTTGCCGCATCGACCACATCCGCAACCACTGCGCTGGCTGTCGGCAGCTTACCCGCACCGCTTCCGTAGAACATCGCATCGCCGAGCACATTTCCGTGTACGAAAATAGCGTTGAATACGTTGTTTACACTGTAGAGCGGATTGGAGCTGTCAATCATTACCGGGCACACCATCGCGTAGAACTGATCGCCTACTTTGCGGCTCGTCGCCAGCAGCTTGATGCTCGCGCCCAGAACCTTCGCGTATTTGATGTCCTCTGCAGTGATCTTTGTAATTCCTTCTGTGTAAATATCCTCAAAATCCACATGACGTCCGAATGCCAGGGAAGACAGGATGGCAATCTTGCGGCATGCATCGTAGCCCTCTACGTCCGCCTCCGGATTGCGCTCTGCATAGCCTTTCTCCTGCGCATCCTTTAAGACCTCCTCAAAGGAAGATCCGTCGGTCGCCATCTTGGTAAGGATATAATTTGTTGTTCCGTTCAGGATACCGGTGATCTCGTCAATCTCATCCGCTGTAAGGGAAGAGTTCAAAGGCCGGATAATCGGGATTCCTCCGCCGCAGCTCGCTTCGAAGAGGAAGTTGATATTGTTTTTCTTGGCGATCTCCAGAAGCTCCACGCCGTGCTTTGCCACCAGCTCTTTGTTGGAGGTGCACACGCTCTTGCCGCTCTCCAGCGCGCGCTTTACAAACGTATACGCCGGCTCAATGCCGCCCATCACTTCCACAACAATCCGAATCTCCGGATCGTTGGCAATGATCTCGTAGTCATGGACAATCTTCTCCTGGACGGGATCTCCCGGAAAGTCTCTTAAATCCAGCACATATTTGATATTGATTTCTTCTCCCGCCTTCTTGTTGATGCTCTCATGGTTCGTGTTGATAACCTCCACGACTCCGGAGCCGACTGTACCGTATCCAAGTACCGCAATCTGTATCATCTGTTCTTCACTCCCTGCCTAAAATTTTAAAATAATGTACTCCTCGCTGTTTTTCAATGTGGTGCATCATTTCCTCTGCGTCCCCTCCCTGCGGCGCAATTTCCACGCTGATGGTCAGTGACGCGATGCCGTTGATCGGAATGCCCTGGTGAATCGTCAGGATATTCCCGTCATAAGATGCTATCGCCTGCAGCACGCTCGACAGCGCTCCCGGCTCATCATCCATCTGAAGCAGGAAGCTGACCGTCGTACCCCTGGCGTTCTCACGAAACGGAAAGATGTCGTCCTTATATTTGTAAAAAGAACTTCTGCTGATGCCGACCTGGTCAGACGCCTCCTGTACCGTCGCCGCCCTGCCGCTGTCAAGCAGCCGCTTCGCCTCGAGTACCCTGCGAAACACCTCGGGAACCGCTTTTTCCGTCACCACATAGTATTTATTTCTCTCACTCATGCTTACCACCTTTAGTAAAATATGACAGACACTCCTTCCCCCTGCGCCATTCTCAAGCCCAAAGGGTCGGAGTGTTCGTCAGTCACATACATTTGTACTCACACTAAAGATGTTACCATATCAGTTCTGCTGGTTCAAGGATTTTTTGTTCAATGCAGTCCATTTCAGATAAGCATTAATGAACGGATCAATGTCTCCGTCCAGAACTGCGTCCACAGCACCGCGCTCCTCGTTGGTGCGGTGATCCTTGACCATTGTGTACGGCTGCATGACATAGGAGCGAATCTGATTGCCCCATCCGATGTCGGTAACCTCGCCGCGGATGCCGGAGAGCTTCTCCTCCTGCTTCTGCTGCTCTAAGAGATACAGCTTTGCCTTTAACATCTGCATCGCCTTATCCTTGTTCATGTGCTGGGATCTCTCATTCTGGCACTGAACCACAATTCCTGTCGGAAGGTGTGTGATACGGATTGCAGACGAGGTCTTGTTGATATGCTGTCCGCCCGCACCGCTGGAACGGTACGTATCAATGCGCAGATCCTCGTCCCTGATTTCAATGTCAATATCATCCTCAATATCGGGCATGACATCCAGAGATACGAAAGAGGTCTGGCGCTTGCCTGCAGCGTTGAACGGGGAGATGCGCACGAGGCGGTGTACACCCTTCTCAGACTTCAGATAACCGTAGGCATTCTCGCCGTTTACCTGGAAAGTTACGGACTTGATGCCCGCCTCCTCGCCGTCCAGATAGTCCAGCACTTCAATGGAAAAGCCCTTCTTCTCCGCCCAGCGCGTATACATGCGGTACAGCATTCCCGCCCAGTCGCATGCCTCGGTTCCGCCCGCGCCTGCGTTGAGCTTTAAGATTGCATTGTAGCTGTCGTACTCGCCGGAGAGCAGCGTCTTAATGCGAATATTTTCAAAATTTGTCTTGAATGTATTCATCATTTCCTGAATCTCTTCAATAACGGACGGATCATTCTCTTCATATCCAATCTCGATGAGCGTCTCCATGTCCTCCTTCTCAGAGATCAGGGAATCATAGATCTCCCGGTCATCCTTTAAGCTCTTTAATTCCTTCATCATTTCCTGAGAGCGCTGAGGATCATCCCAGAAGCCCGGCGCTTCCATTTCACGTTCTAGTTCCTGAATTCGCTGTTCCTTGTTGGCGAGGTCAAAGTGAATCCCTCACTTCCACCAATGGTCCCTCGTAACCGCTCAATTCAGTTTTGAACTGATCTAATTCAACCATGTAGCTTCACCCGCTTTCTATATTTTTTGTGGATCCCCGGCAGAATCCGCGCCGGAGATGGAGCCGCACGGCGCTTTTGCGCGCCGCTTGTACTCATGTACTCCCCATTATAAGCGCTTCGGGATATTCGGTCAAGGAATTTGTGTCATTGACGTCAGCAGGACCGGCAAAATACCATGCCGGTCCTGCTGATTATCATGCAAAAAAGCTCTCCGCGATGCTCACTTCCGCGATAAAGCCCACGCTTCCGATCATATATATAGTTCCATCGTCCTCAATATCTACCTCAATGATGCCGCCCGGCTGATGGACGTTTACGCGGTTGTGTACCAGCCCGAGACGGTATGCGGCAGCCGCGGCTGCACAGCTTCCGGTTCCGGATGCCTGCGTATAGCCTGCGCCTCGCTCATAAATCTCAATCTGAATATTCTTCGGATCAATAACACGGCAGATCTGCAGATTCATCCTGTTCGGGAACTTCTCATTGTTCTCCACATACGGCCCGATCTCCTGTACAATCTCCGGCGTAACCTTCTCCATCATGATAATGCAGTGCGGATTGCCCACCGATGTACATGTTGCATTGTACAACTCATCCTTGAACAGAAACGGCTCGTTGACAACCTCGCGTTCCTCGCCTGCTACCGGTATCTGCTGAGAGCAGAATGTCGCGTGCCCCATATTAATGCGGAAATCTGTTGCGCGCTCATTTAACGCCTCCACTTCTACACCGCCGTTCTCCGTGTACACGGTAAATTTCTTCTGCGTCACATAACCCTGATCGATGAGATATTTCGCAAAGATACGAAGTCCGTTGCCGCTCATCTCTGTCTCTGATCCATCCGGATTGAAAATCCGCACATACATCTTCTCTCCTTCTTTTAACGGGCCGTACAGCACGCCGTCCGCGCCGATTCCAAAGCCCCTCTGGCAGAGCAGCTCAATCTTCTTTCCCACGAGCTGCAGCTTATTTTTATTCGGATCCAGAATCAGATAGTCGTTGCCCAGTCCCTGATACTTACTGAGTGTAATGTTTGTATTCATATCATCAACCTCCGTTCACCTTTTATTATATGATGCCGCGGATTTCTTCCGCACTGCGTGCTCACAATCTCTTTAGCCTTATTATAGTGAAAACTTTTTTCAAAATATATAGTAATTATTGCTTGATATATTGAAAAAAATGCTCTATGATACAGTCAAATGCTGAAAGGAATGACTACTATGCAAAACCATCCAAAAAAAGGCTATCTCAACGAGAATTTCCAGCTCTTCCACCTTAAAGATCAGGTAGAACTCGAGCTTCCGTTTCACTATCACGACTTTCATAAAATCGTGGTTTTCCTGTCAGGGAATGTGACGTACTTCATCGAGGGTAAGGCGTATCATCTCAAACCCTGGGATATTCTTCTGGTGAGCCACTTTGACATACACCGGGTTATCGTAGACACATCTGTGCCGTATGAACGCGTGATTCTCTGGATTCGTCCTGACTACATGCTTTCGCAGAACGATGAGGAATGTAATCTCTCCGCATGCTTCCAGAAAGCGAACCAGCGCAGCTTCAACCTTATCCGTCTCAACGGAGAACTTCAGGAGCGGATGCGCACAATCCTCGAACAGTTTGAGGAGAGCTGCCGCCAGAAGGAATTCGGCAGCACGCTGCTGCGCCAGGCCCTCTTTGTGCAGTTTATGGTATATGTGAACCGGATTTTCCTGGATAAGCTTTATATCAAGGACAAAACAACGCTGAAATATGATTCCCAGATCGAGTCCCTTCTGCGCTTTATCAACGCCAACCTCGATGCAGATCTGTCAGTGGAGGCAATTGCAGAGCGGTTTTACATAAGCAAGTATCACCTGATGCGAAAGTTTAAGGATGAGACCGGCTCCACACTGCACAGCTATATTGTCCACAAACGTCTGATGCGCGCAAGCCTGCTGATCTCCCAGGGAATGCCGGTGATGAAAGCCGCAGAACAGAGCGGCTTCCGCGATTACACCACATTTTCCCGCGCATACAAGAAGCTCTACCGCACATCTCCGGCGCAGCACCGCCAGGGCATGGGGATGGCATCCTATGACGAAGGCACGGTTGTTGTCCGTGAAGAGTAAAAACACCCCCGGATGTTCATTCTCATCCGGGGGTATCTGTATCTTCCAAAGCTTAGTTTTATGAAACTTTCTTTCTTCCGCAGCACTGTTTGTACTTCTTGCCGCTTCCGCACGGGCACGGATCGTTCGGGTAGATCTTGTCCTCAAGGCGCTGTACCGGCTTCTTGGGTCCTGACTCGTCCTTGTTTGTTCCCGTTACCTTCGCCACCTGCTCGCGCTCTACCTTCTGCTCAATGCGCACGTGATACATCAGACGTACCGTATCCTGCTGGATTGCAGTGATCATATTGTTGAACATCTCGTACGCGCTCATCTTATACTCTACCTTCGGGTCACGCTGTCCGTATGCCTGCAGACCGATGCCCTGACGAAGCTGATCCATATCGTCGATATGATCCATCCACTTCTGATCGATAACCTTTAAGAGGATGACGCGCTCGAGCTCTCGAATCTGCTCCTGCTCCGGGAACTCCGCCTCCTTCTCCTCATACAGCTTTACCGCACGCTCCTTTAAGAGCTGCTTTAACTGGCTCTTCTTGAGCTTATGAACATCCTCCTCGGTAATTGGCTTCAGAGGAATAATCGGCAGCAGTACCGTATTCAGCTCTACGAGATCCCACTCATTGTAATCGAGATCCTCGCTGATGCACATATCGACAGTGCTGTCTACCGTATCGGTAATCATCTTGAAGATCGCGTCTCTCATGCTCTCTCCGTCGAGCACGCGGCGTCTCTCCTTGTAGATAATCTCTCTCTGCTCATTATTTACACGGTCGTAATCCAGTAAGTTCTTACGGATACCATAGTTATTTGCCTCAATCTTCTTCTGAGCCTTCTCAATCGCACTGGAAAGCATCTTATGCTCTACCTGCTCATTCTCCGCTACACCGAGTGTCTTGAATACGTTCATCAGCTTCTCAGAGCCGAACAGTCTGAGAAGATCATCCTCCAGGGACAGATAGAATCTGGACTCTCCCGGGTCTCCCTGACGTCCGGAACGTCCGCGCAGCTGATTATCAATACGTCTGGACTCGTGACGCTCTGTACCGATGATCTTCAATCCTCCGGCTTTTCTCGCCTCCTCATCCAGCTTGATATCCGTACCGCGGCCTGCCATGTTCGTCGCGATTGTAACTGCTCCCGCAATTCCGGCGTCCGCTACAATCTCCGCCTCCTGCTCATGGAACTTTGCATTTAAGACATTGTGCTTAATGCCCTGACGCTTGAGCATACCGCTCAGCAGCTCGGATGTCTCGATCGTGATCGTGCCGACCAGAACCGGCTGATTTCTGTCATGCGCTTCCTTAATCGCTTCGACAACAGCACGGAACTTCTCCTTCTTTGTCATATATACGGCATCATCAAGATCCTTGCGCTGAATCGGCTTATTCGTTGGGATCTCCACAACGTCCATGCCGTAAATATCACGGAACTCCTGCTCCTCCGTGAGCGCAGTACCGGTCATACCTGCTTTCTTCTCATACTTGTTGAAGAAGTTCTGGAATGTAATCGTCGCAAGCGTCTTACTCTCACGGCGCACCTTAACGTGCTCCTTTGCCTCAATTGCCTGATGCAGACCGTCGGAATAGCGTCTGCCCGGCATAATACGTCCGGTAAACTCGTCGACGATCATAACCTGGTCGTCCTTTACGACGTAGTCCTGATCGCGGAACATCAGGTTGTGCGCACGCAGAGCCAGAATGATATTGTGCTGGATCTCCAGATTCTCCGGGTCTGCAAGATTCTCAATATTAAAGAATTTCTCTACTTTATGAACACCCTGCTCAGTCAGGTTTACGATCTTATCCTTCTCATTTACGATAAAATCTCCGGTCTCGATGATCTCCTCACCCATAATAGCAGTCATCTTCGTCATCTCGCCGCTGGCTTCGCCGCGCTCGAGCTGCTGCGCCAGAATATCGCATACCTCATAGAGCTTCGTGGACTTGCCGCTCTGTCCGGAAATGATCAGCGGAGTTCTCGCTTCATCAATCAGGATGGAGTCGACCTCGTCGATGATCGCATAGGCGAGATCTCTCTGCACGAGCTGCTCCTTATAAATAACCATGTTATCACGCAGGTAGTCAAATCCCAGTTCGTTATTTGTTATATATGTGATGTCGCACGCATACTGCTCACGTCTCTCGTCGTTCTTCATCGTGTTGAGCACACATCCGACGGTCAGCCCGAGGAAACGGTGTACCTGTCCCATCTGCTCAGCATCACGGTGCGCCAGGTAATCGTTGACCGTTACGATATGCACGCCGCGCCCTGTCAGAGCGTTTAAGTACGCCGGACACGTCGCAACGAGAGTCTTACCTTCACCTGTCTTCATCTCAGCGATACGTCCCTGGTGCAGAATGATGCCTCCGATGAGCTGCACGCGGTAGTGCTCCAGTCCCAGAACTCGTCTTGACGCCTCTCGCACCACGGCAAACGCCTCCGGAAGAATATCGTCCAGCGTCTCTCCGCTGCCCAGTCTCTCTTTGAACTCTTTTGTCTTTGCCTGTAACTGCTCATCGGTCAGCTCGATCATGGCGGGGCGCAGGCTCTCAATCTTATCGACCAGCGGCATGATTCGCTTCAGCTCTCTTGAGCTGTGGGTACCGAATATCTTCTCTATTACATTCATATATCTATCGCTCCTATTAAACTTCCTTGATTTTTTACACATTTCCCTTATTCTAACACTTTCTCAGGGAATGCGCAATTATCTTTTCGTGAACATTGCGTTAACAAGGTAATCATTCAGCCTTGCTGAACCGTTACTTAACAAGCACCTGATGAGATACATGTGAAGAACCGCCGCACGGTTTCTGATGTGCGGCGGTTCTGTAATTCTTTTGGTGTCGGGCTTTGTCAGCACTCCGGTTCAATGAGTCCGTAGGTATTGCCCTTTCTCTTGTAAACAACATTGACCTCGTCTGTCTCAGCGTTTCTGAATACGAAGAAATTGTGGCCCAGCAGTTCCATCTGTACACAGGCGTCTTCCGGATACATCGGCTTCATACCGAAGCGTTTGGTTCGGATAATGCGAACTTCCTCGTCCTCCACATAGTCGTTCTCGATAAATGCCTTCTGGAAGTTGCCTCCCTCCTGGTGCTTGTCTGTGATCTTCCTTTTATATTTGCGCAGCTGTCTCTCAATGACTTCCTCTACCAGGTCAATCGATACATACATATCATTGCTCGTCTGCTCCGAGCGGATGATATTACCCTTGACCGGGATCGTTACCTCAATCTTCTGCCGATCCTTCTCCACGCTCATCGTGACGATGATCTCTGTCTCCGGTGTAAAGTATCTCTCCAGCTTGCTCAGCTTATCCTGTACTGCGGACCTCAGTCCTTCTGTCACGTCGATATTCTTTCCACTGATAATAAAATTCATGCTGTCAACCCCTTTTTGCCTTAGATTTTATAAGAGATAAAGCAGCGGCGCATCCCTGGGAAGGATGTCCACGTCTCTTATAAGTATATTCATTATATCAATTTACACGCAATTTTGCAACCAAATTTAGATTTTTCATTGGCTTTTTAGATTTTTTTCAGTCAATTCGCATACTTTTAATACCTCTTCCCAGTTCATTGTCCCGCCGAAGAGGTCAAGCGCGCTGCCGATCGTCACATCCACGCGGTTTTCCCCCGCGCGGCACAACTCCTCCAGATCCTTAAAGCTTCCCACGCCTCCCGCATACGTCACAGGGAAATCGGAGAGCGACGCCAGCAGCCGTACCAGCTCTGTCTCTATGCCGGACGCCTTTCCCTCCACATCCACAGCATGGATCAGAAATTCGCTGCAGTAACTCTTCAGAAGCTTCAGCGTATCAGGCGTTACGATGACATCAGTGAACTTTTGCCAGCGGTCCGTGACGATGCGGTACTGCCCTTCCAGCTTCCGGCAGCTTAAATCCAGCACCAGGCGTTCCCGCCCCACACAGCTGCGGATGCGTTCCAAATTCTCCCAGTTGATTCTTCCTTCCTTAAATACGTATGACGTCACGATCACGTGGCTTGCTCCCGCAGCGAGAAATTCTTCCGCATTCCGGGGCGTGATGCCGCCTCCGACCTGCAGCCCCTGAGGATACTCCCGCAGCGCGGCTAAAGCCTGCTGCTTTGTCGCGCTGTAGTATTCAGAATCCGCAGAGTTCAGAAGTATGATGTGCCCTCCGCGGATGCCCTTTCTGCGGTAGAGGGCAGCATAAAACGGGGCGTCCTGCTCAGAGACAAAATTTTCCTGCGCACTGTCTCCCTCGTCTTTGAGCGAACCGCCTACGATCTGTTTTACCTTTCCGTTATGTATATCAATGCATGGACGAAATCTCATCATATATCAGCCTTTCCTGTCTCATTCATGCATTGATAGTACCATGATTTTCTCTTCAGGGCAAGCCGATTATTTCGTCATATCATTGCCCTGTGTCCGGTCTGCTCCATCTGTCGTCTCAGGGTTTGTGCCGTCGTCAAGGTCGTCGCCGATTCTCTCCGCTCCGTCCTTGATGTCGTCTCCAATCTCCTCAGCGCCTTCCTTCACGTCCTCTCCCAGGGTATTGCCGTTGTCATTGGTTCCATTGTCCGTTCCCCAGGTTGCATCGTTTTTCGCATCCCCGCAGCCTGCCGCAGTAACCGTAAGACACGCCCCGAGAATTGCCGCTGCCAGTAATTTGCTTTTTTTCATGGTCTTCTTCTCCTTTGCCTGTATTTGCGCAGGAAGTCCGCGCATACTTAATATGCGCCGTTTTCTCTTTTTTTATTATAATACAGAAATGCCGCACAGTTTTATCAACTATGCGGCACGTTTTTTATTATTCTCCTCCCAGACGGCTTGCGGCAAACCATCCTGCGGCAAATGTAAGGATGCCGATCAGAAGCATCAGGACGGAAAAGCTGCTCCAGTCCGTCTTTATTAAAATAGCGATCGGGGAAGCTGAGATCAGTCCGATAATCGCATAATAAGCGTGAAGCTCCGCTTTCATGAAAATAAACTCAATGATCTTTGCAATCAGGAAAATACCGATGATTACACCGATGCCGAACGGGATCAGCCGTCCGCACATCTCCAGCAGAAGCGGCATATCAAAAGCAATCAGCGCGTCAATAAACGTGTTGATTGACTTTAAAATTACATTGTAATATCCCAGCAGCATCAGCATCATGGAGCCGCTCACTCCGGGGATTACCATGGTTGCTGCGGCGATGATGCCGACAACGAGAAGTTTAATCACATTGACAAGCCCAAAGCTCACGTCTGCATCCGCTCCGCCGTTCTCTCCCAGAACCGCCATCAGAATTACGATCGCAAAAAATATCAGAAGCGGTATCATCTTGCCCACCGTGACAGAATGCCCCTTTACCTTTTTAAAGATGAACGGAAGGCTTCCCGCGATCAGTCCGCAGAATGCCAGGTTCGTAGGAATCGGGTAGTTCTCAAGCAAAAATTCAAATACTCGTGAGAGAATCACAATCGCAAGTCCCGCGCCTGCAAAAATCGGGACCAGCAGCTTTAAGCTCTCCTTAAATTCGCTCTTTAAATGGGTGATTGCGTGAATCAGCCTGTCGTACAGACCCATAGCGACCATCATGGTGCCGCCGCTCACACCGGGAATGATATTCGCAATGCCGACCACCATTCCCTGCAACAACTTCTTTAACATTCTGTCTCCTTTTTCAAATATTCTCCTACCCATAGTAATCGTTTCCTGCACGTTTTGCAAGCATTTTTAAGGGAACAGCTTCTGACTGTCCCCTCTGTATCTCTTAACCGTTTATCACGTCGCTCATATCATAGAGTCCTGCCGGCTTGCCTGCAAGGAACTTTGCCGCCTGAACGGCGCCCTTGCCGAAGATCGCCTTGGAGTACGCTGTGTGCTTAAACTCAATGACCTCATCCGTTCCTGCAAAGATGATCTCGTGCTCTCCCACGATCGTACCGCCGCGCACTGCGCTGATGCCGATCTCCTTATCATCGCGCATCTTCTTCTCCTGGCTTCTGTCATAGACATAGTGATACTGATGATCCATCGCCTCGTTTAAGCTGTCCGCAAGCGCAAGCGCCGTTCCGCTGGGTGCATCCAGCTTCAGCTTGTGGTGGCGTTCTACAATTTCCATGTCAAATCCGGCCGGAGCAAGCACCTTTGCCGCTTCCTGGATCAGCTTCAGCAGCGTATTGATTCCCAGAGACATATTTGCCGACCGAAGCACTGCCGTCTTCTCGGACGCCGCGCGCACATGGGCAATCTGCTCATCGGAAAGCCCTGTCGTGCACAGCACAACCGGAAGTCCGTTCTCTGCGCAGAAATCCAGCAGGTCGTCCGTAGCCTTTACGGAAGAGAAGTCGATAACCACATCAGCCTCAACGTTACAGTCTCTGAGGCTTTTGAATACCGGATAGCTGTTGGTCCCGTCATCTGCCATATCAATACCGGCAACAATTACTGCTTCCTCATCCTTCTCCACCAGCCCGGTGATCACCTTTCCCATATGTCCGCAGCAGCCCTGCATGATTATTCTCACCATATTGTATTCTCCTCATCTTCTGTCCCGGGACAGTCCCGGAATGCTTCTGTAATTTTATGCAAGCTCAATTCCGAAATCTTTAAGCGCCTGTGCCAGTCTCTCTCTGTTCGCATCCTCCATCGCGCAGAGCGGTCCGCGCACCGGTCCGACATTTTTGCCCATCAGGTTCATCGCTTCCTTGACCGGAATCGGGTTCACCTCACAGAACAGTGCCTGAATCAGCGGCAGAGCGTCAAGCTGCATCTTACAGCTTCCCGCCACATCGCCTTCCAGGAACTTCGCTACGATGTCATGCGTATACTTCGGAGCCACATTGGACAGTACGGAAATCACACCTACGCCGCCAAGGGACAGAATTGGTACAATCTGATCATCATTTCCTGAATATACGTCCAGGATTCCATCAGCCAGATGCATCAGCTCCGCCACCTGAGAGATATTTCCGCATGCTTCCTTTACCCCTACGATATTCCTGTGTTTCTTTGCGAGCGCAACAGCCGTCTTCGGAAGGATGTTGCATCCCGTTCTGCTCGGCACATTATATAAGATGATCGGAATCGATACAGCATCGGCAATCGCACCGTAATGCTCAATCAATCCCTTCTGCGTTGCCTTATTGTAGTACGGAGTCACTAAGAGCAGCGCATCGGCACCGGCCTCCTCCGCCTCCTTGGACATCTCGATTGCCGTTCTGGTGCAGTTTGAACCCGTTCCGGCAATTACCGGAATTCTCTTATTCACCTTCTGAATCGCAAAACGGATCACATCCAGATGCTCCTTCTCCGTCAGAGTGGATGACTCTCCTGTGGTTCCGCAGATAATAATCGCGTCCGTCTGCTGCGCGATCTGCTCCTCCAGAATCTCCTCCAGCTTCTCATAATTGACATCCCCGTTCTCCTTCATTGGCGTTACTATCGCTACACCGGCACCTTTAAAAATCGCCATCTCAATTCCTCCTTCTCTGATAAAAAAAAGCAGACCCGAAAGCCTGCCTAGAATTTACAAAAACTCCAATATCCCTGCAAACTCCCGATAGTGCTCCATCCTGCGATGACAGTCATATGGTTATTCACCCTATGCCCAAGAACTCCATGTCAGGCATACAGTCCTTTCGGCATCCTTCCCTTTCCTCCGCCATCCCCTGCCCCTGAAGCATCCAGCGGGATACTGATGAAAAATGCGACCTCTATCTGTTCGTTTTTTTTAATATAACATTATTGACCTTCCTTGTCAATCACTGCGCACAAAAAAAGAAGCCTTCGCGCGGACAGTTCAGCGATCCGCTTCTTCGGCAGACGGCTGGACTGTAATCGCCGTGCAGACTTCTTTTTTTTGTTTTCCGCTAGTCGGTATATTCCAGCTTGCTCACCGACACCTCATAAGCGGTTCTCTTCTCGCTCTGGGTATCACTCAGCCGCTTCATATACTCCCGGCTTTGAATTCTTCCCCAGATCAGGACATGCCCGCCCACCTGGAATGCTGAGGCGTAGCGCGCATTTCTGCCCCAGCAGATACACGGGATATAGTCCGACTTGCCGTATGGGCGGTTTACCGCAATCAGCAGATCCGCGATCTCTCTTCCAAGCGGCGTCTTGCGGTATACCGGCGGTTTGCAGATGTAGCCGTCGAGGAATATCTGGTTTGATTTCACCGAATCATCCTCATCCTCCACAAAACTGATCTCCCGCGCGAACACAGAGAGCACCAGCCGGTTTTTCTTCTCCTCATGACGGTTGTAGGAACGGAACTGCCCCGTTACCTGTATGTATTCCCCCTCGTAGTCCTCCGTCACATCCACCAGCCGCTCAGACACCATGACCGGAATCCGATCCTCAGAATCGCTCAGCCT
This sequence comes from uncultured Lachnospiraceae bacterium, assembly GCA_944384105.1. Taxonomy (GTDB): domain Bacteria; phylum Bacillota; class Clostridia; order Lachnospirales; family Lachnospiraceae; genus Egerieimonas_A. The sequence continues at coordinate 18,352 of CALWSC010000066.1, forward strand.
TTTTACGAGTACGTCCAGCATATAGAAGCCCTCACCAAATACCTGGTGGCTGAACGTAAACTGCGAAGCGATCTTTCCCATAATGGATACCTGATTGTTTTCAATAATCTTATCTGCCATGAATGATAGTTCCCCTTCCTCTTTTCATGTATTTTAGTGATGTGATCCGGCTGCCCTGCAGCCTTTGACTATACTATATCTATTCGCCCATTCGCTTTTTAGAACAACAAAAATAATTTTTTTCCTCCCTATCCAAACACTTGATTCTGTGGTATACTAACGGTTTGAGCAGATAACAATTATATTGAACAGAAAGGATATCAGGTATGAAAACCAAGAGAGAAGATGTAAGGAACGTCGCGATCATTGCCCATGTAGACCACGGCAAGACCACCCTGGTGGATCAGCTCCTGAAGCAGAGCGGCGTTTTCCGTGAGAATCAGGAAGTCGCAGAGCGCGTCATGGACTCCAACGACATCGAGCGCGAACGCGGAATCACCATTTTATCCAAGAATACAGCTGTTTACTATAAAGGCACTAAAATCAACATCATTGACACTCCGGGGCATGCGGACTTCGGCGGCGAAGTAGAGCGCGTGCTGAAAATGGTGAACGGCGTCATTCTCGTCGTGGACGCTTTTGAGGGTGCAATGCCCCAGACCAAATTTGTGCTGAAAAAAGCGCTTGAGCTGGATTTAAATGTCATTGTGTGCATCAATAAGATCGACCGGCCGGAGGCGCGCCCGAACGAGGTCATCGACGAGGTTCTCGAGCTTCTGATGGATCTCGAGGCATCTGATGAGCAGCTCGACTGCCCGTTCTTATATGCCTCCGCAAAGGCCGGACATGCTGTGCTGGATCTCGCCGACACTCCGGAGAGCATGGAGCCCCTCTTTGAGACGATTCTCAAGTATATACCGGCTCCGGAGGGTGACCCGGATGCACCGACCCAGATGCTCATCAGTACTATAGATTATAACGAATATGTAGGGCGTATCGGCGTCGGCAAGGTAGAAAACGGAACCATCAGCGTAAATCAGGATATCATGCTGGTAAACGAGCACGATCCGGATAAGAAGAAGCGCGTGAAAGTCGGCAGGCTCTACGAATTCGACGGTCTGACAAAAAAAGAGGTGCGAGAGGCATCTTTCGGTTCTATCGTAGCTGTATCCGGAATCCCGGAAATTCACATCGGAGATACTCTCTGCGATCCGGAGCATCCGGAGCCCATTCCGTTCCAGAAGATCTCTGAGCCCACGATTTCCATGAACTTCATGGTAAACGACAGCCCGCTGGCAGGGCAGGAGGGCAAATATATTACTTCCCGTCATCTGCGCGACCGTCTTTTCAGTGAGCTGAACACAGACGTCAGCCTGCGCGTGGAGGAGCTCTCGCCGGATTGCTTTAAGGTTTCCGGACGCGGTGAACTGCATCTGTCCGTGCTTATCGAAAATATGCGCCGCGAAGGATATGAGTTTGCAGTCAGCAAGGCGGAGGTTATCTATAAAGAGGACGAGCGCGGCAAGCTGCTGGAGCCTATGGAGATCGCATATATCGACGTGCCGGAGGAATTTTCCGGAACAGTCATCCAGAAGCTCAGCGAGAGAAAAGGCGAGCTTCAGGGCATGAGCATTGCAGGTGACGGTTCCACGCGCCTTGAGTTCTCTATCCCGGCAAGAGGACTGATCGGATATCGCGGTGAATTCCTGACCTCCACAAAGGGAAATGGAATCATGAACACCATGTTCGACGACTACGCTCCGTATAAGGGTGACATCGCGTACCGCAAGCAGGGTTCTCTGATCGCCTTTGAAGCAGGAGAATCCGTAACATACGGGCTCTTCCAGGCGCAGGACCGCGGAACGCTCTTCATCGGTCCCGGCGAAAAGGTCTACGCCGGCATGGTTATCGGACAGAACGGTAAGGCTGAGGACATCGAGCTGAACGTATGCAAGACAAAGCATCTGACAAACACCCGTTCCTCCTCTGCGGATGAAGCGCTCAAACTGACGCCTCCGCGCATCTTAAGCCTTGAGCAGGCACTGGAATTTATCGATAAGGACGAGCTGCTGGAGGTCACTCCGAAGAGCCTCCGAATCCGTAAGAAAATTCTGGACTCCAGACTGCGCAAGCGTGAAAATATGAAATAAAGAAGGGTACGCCGCCTGTTAGCCGGCAGTTATACAGCAAAGGGCTTGTAAAAAACGCATTCACGTTTTCTGCAAGCCCTTTGCTATTCTATGTATTATTCGCCATTCATCTTGGCAAGTTCTTTTGCGGTAAAGTTATAATATGTAACTCCATTCTGCAGCTCCACACCATGAGCTTCTGCCATCTCAGAGATCGTCACAAGCTGGAATCCCTGGTTAATAAGCTCCGGAATCAGCGTTTTGCATGCCTCCACTGTGGGCTGCCAGATATCGTGCATCAGGATCACATCGCCGTCCTCAAGGTTGGCGCCCATGACCCGGTTAATTGTGGACTGCGTATCCTTCGTTTCCCAGTCTCTCGTATCGAGATCCCAGTGAATACACGGTTTGCCGACCACCTGTGTAACCTCGGCTGCGGTCTCCCCGCCCGGAGTTCTCGCGAGTGTCGTAATCGCGCCGCCCGTAATGTCGGAGACGATCGAATCGACCTTCGCGTACTCATCCGCAATCCCCTGCGCATCCAGGGTGCTCAGCTTCGGATGGTCGTAGGTATGGTTGCCCAGCTCACATCCGAGTTCAGCCATTCTCTTTACTGCCTCCGGGTAATGTGATACGCCGAAGCTGCCGTTTGAACCGGTCATAAAGAATGTCGCCTTGGCGTTATACTGCGCCAGGAGATCCAGAAGCTCCATCGTGTACGGTCCCGGTCCGTCGTCAAACGTAAGAGCAAGCATCTTAGGCACTGCCTCCGAATCGAGCGAGCCGTCCTCATGGAAGTAATAACTCTTTCCGTCAATCATCGTCCAGCCTGTCTTCATATATCCGTTCTCATCGAAATAATACGTCTTCCCGTCGATCTCCTGCCAGCCATTCGCAAAATAAGTACCGTCACTGTTCTGGTACCACCATCCGGAATCATTGACCTGCCATCCGTCCTGGGCACCTGCAGTCATATTCTGCGTCATCGCTACTCTCTGTGCAGCGCTCGTCTCATTCGGCGTAGTCGTAACTGTGGCTCCATCCTCTGTCTTCTCCTCATCCTTCTCCGTGACCTGGCTGTCAGCCTGAACCTCCGTCTTGGCATTCGCCTTACTGTCATTCTTCACGGTTGTCTCTGTCTTGTGGGGTTTGACTGCATTCCAGCCCACAATAATTAATACAAGTGCCAGTACGACACATAATCCCGTCTTAATGCAGTTTCTGATAATCTGCATCTTCCTCTGTCTTCTGCGGCGGGCGCGCAGGGTCTCTCTTCTCATCTGTTCTCTGTCCATACTTTCCCCTCCGGCTGCGGTTGTCCAAGCCTGTATGATAAAACAGAAAAGCGGGTGTCTTATCACCGCTGATCTGCATTGTCAACCATTTGTTACCTCCATGATAAAACACCCTACATAATTATGCAATTACAAATTTATTAAATTTTTCCTATAAATGCGCCCGCACATCATGCTACAGAATTCCCAAATGCTCCAAGAGGATCTTCAGCCCCAGAAGCACGAGAATCACACCCCCGGCAAGCTCTGCTTTGCTCTCATATTTATCTCCGAACACATTTCCAACCTTCACTCCGATGCAGGACAAAATGAATGTAATCACACCGATAAAAGACACTGCTGATATAATATTTACCTGAAGAAATGCAAATGTGATGCCAACAGCAAGCGCGTCAATGCTGGTCGCTACAGCCATCAGAAACATTGTCTTGATTCCCAGCGATGCGTCAGGACAGGAATCTTCCTCCTTTGAGAAGGATTCCCGGATCATATTTCCTCCGATCAGTGCCAGAAGCACAAATGCAATCCAGTGATCGATCGCCGTGATCTGCTTTTGAAACTGGCTCCCGAGAAAGTATCCGAGCAGCGGCATTAAAGCCTGAAAGCCTCCGAACCATAAGCCCACGATGACGACATTCCTGATACGGATATGCGGCATCGCGAGCCCCTTACAGACAGATACTGCAAAGGCGTCCATAGAAAGTCCTACAGCCAGTAAAAATAAGGTCAGTAAATCCATTTTTCTTTTCTCCTCTTTCTTGTACTTTTCACCATGCGGGATGTTTTGTGCCGCAAAAAAACCCGCTAGGGGAAGCCGCTGCTATTATACAATAGCCGCGGGCAACCCCTGCGAGTCTCATTTATTAAGGCAATACCAGATTTTCATCATTTTGTTGACATTGCCACAGCTTTGCTGCAAACTACTCCCTCACAGGATGATATTTTTTGTTATTGTATATTAAGAAATCCCGGTCTGTCAAGCCTCTTCTTCAGGTTTTTCCTGACTTTCCGCAGTCTCCAGGGAGAGCTCGGCACAGATCGGATAGTGATCGGACAGATATACGCCGTTGCGGCAGTCCGTCCACACCTTCACAGAAGTACATATGTACGGCTTCTGGATAAAGATGTAGTCGACCTTCATCGGCTCCGCCATACCGTAGCCATGATATGTCGCCTCAATCTCCCCGGTAATCTCCTCAAACTGCTCCAGGCTCTTAAGCGCCTGAATCTCCTCGGAATCCGGCTCGGAATAGAAGTCCCCCGCCAGAATCACGGGAACCCCCGGAAATACATGCTCATTTTCAATGCGCTCCAGTACCTGCCGGATCTCCTTTCCGCGCACGCCCGAATCCGCATGGTCGAGATGCACATTCACAACGCGGAACACCGTATCCTTCTCCAGATCCTGAAACACCGCCTCCGTACATATCCTGGGGCATACGCTCTGCCCCTCATACCTGCTTCCGGGCACCTGCGGCGTATCCGACAGCCAGTATGTCTCCAGCGCAATCAGGTTCATGCGGTCTGCCTTAAATGCAATCGCCGTCTGCTCGTCCTTGAGGCGCTTATTCCGACCGCAGCCCACGACGTAATAGCCCTTTAAGTTCTCTCTGAGCCAGACCGCCACATGCGGCAATACCTCCTGGAAGCAGATAATATCCGGACTCTCTCTCTTAATCTTTCTCGCAATCTGATCCCTGCGGTAATGAAACGCGTTCTTGTCATCACTTGCTGTATCGTATCGTATATTAAAGGTTACTAACTTCATAAGCATTACCTCTTTTTCTATCCATACTCAATTTTTTCAGCTCCAGCCGCCTTTGCAGCAGCTGTACTCCCTCAGTATACACTGTTTTTTGGATTTCGGGTATGCTTTTTCAAAATTTTTTTCAGAATCCTCTCTTTTCTGCCCTCTGAATCTCACCGTTCTCCTCTAAATGGCGGTACAGAGCCTGGCAGCCCTCCAGAATTTCCTCATAGGTCAGATCAAAATTCCCCGTATACCACGGGTCGTCAATATCTCTCGGATGATCTGTGAAATCCAGAAGCCGATACACCTTATGCTCCGGATCTCCGCCCAGGATGCGCAGCATATTTCGGATATTGTACTGTTCCATGCCGATCAGATAATCATAGCGGCTGTAATCGGCTTTTGTCATCTGAACCGCGTATTTGCCGGCAGTGGAAATGCCGTACTGGCGCAGCTTATTGCGTGTTCCCGGGTGCACGGGATTTCCAATCTCCTCACGGCTGGTGGCAGCGGAAGCGATGTGAAAGTACGGGGCAGTGTGAAATTTTTCTGTCAAATGTTTCATGATGAATTCTGCCATGGGGGAGCGGCAGATGTTGCCGTGGCAAACAAATAAAATCTTGATTTTTCTCATATTTCCAGTATTTTCGGGCTTTTCAAGCCTTTTTACCTTTCTTCATTTTTCACTTATTCTGGCATATTTTGGCATATCTTTGCATATTTTTGTCATCAATTTTGGTAAAAACTTTGGTAAATTTCAAGTCTGTACCAAAGGCAAATCTGCCATTGGGAATCGACAGGTAAGAAATTGGGGATTAAGATAAATACTGGCATTCAGCCATTTTTCTCTCATTTTCATCAGGTCATTATGAATTAATTGCTTTTTGAAAATCTTCCTGTGCATCCTGAAATTTAACATGAGTATAGGTATTCATCGTAACACTGATATCCGAGTGTCCCATAATATACTGAAGCATCTTCGGATTCATTCCCGACTTAGCCATATTAGAACAAAATGTATGGCGACACACATGTGGTGTAATCGGCGGCATCTGAACCTTATATATGCTATTGTACTTTTCCCGAATATGTTGGAAATACTTTTCCCAATGTAATGCCACCATAGGCATATCATTCTTATCAAGGAATAAAAATCCTGTCATTCCATCAACCATCGGTTCAACTTTGGGATTGACCCTGTCCTTAAGTATTCTCTTGAAACAAGCCACCACCTCATCAGACATTGGAACATATCTCTCGCCACTTTCTGTCTTAGGCTTTTCAATGATATACTGCATCTGACTTGTTCTCTGTAATTGATGATTTACCCGTATTCTTTTGTTTTTAAAATCCAAATCTGATTTTGTAAGCCCACAGAACTCTGATATACGAAGTCCTGTGTTAAAGAGAATAAATATTGCATCATAGTACTTGCAAAAATGCGCATCTTCTTTTATGAATCTTAGAAATTCCCGCTCCTGCTTTCTTGTGACAGCTTCTCTTCTCACACTATCATTCACAATAACATTGACCAGTTCAAAGCCAAATGGATTTTTGCGAATCAAGTCATCTTCTTCCGCCATCTGAAATGCCGGTCTTAATACTCCCCGGATAGTATGAATTGAACTATAACCTTTTCCATCTACCCTCTGAAGCTTGATCAACCAGGCTTTCGCATCCGATAATTTCACTTTGTCGATTCTTTTTTTGCCAAAATCATCTTTTTTCAGCAGATTAATTACCGTCTTATAACCAGCATAAGTACTCTGTCTGACCCCTATTTTAAGACTTACATATTTCTCCACTAATTCAAGAACTGTAAGTCCTCCACCTCCTGGAACAAGTCCGTTAAACATATCCTGTTCCAGCTGTTTTTCCTTTTCTCTTAAAGAAAGCTCCATTTTCTTTCCTTTAGGTATAGGATCATTATGGTCCAAACGCCAACTATATAAATTCCCTTCATTTCCATGAATATCTACATATCTAAAACGATAACGTCCATCTGCTCTCTGGTACTCTCCTTCGTGAAGAATTCTATTGCGATTATCTCGTCTTTTCTCACTCATAGCTTTGTCTCCTTTCAAAAAAGAGAGCCCTAGCATGGTTATTGTACCACATTTGTGCCCCCTTTTCTACTACTTTACATATTAAATTGCAGTTGACTCTGCCAGAAATTGCTCAAATTTCTCTTTCTTAAACAAAACTTTGTTTCCTACTAACAGATAAAACTCCCCATTTGGATGGATATCTACAATTTGTCTAAGTCTCTTTTCACCAATGTGATAAAACTGTGCCGCTTCAGTTACAGAAAGCAAATATCGCTTCCATATAGGAATATCTATACTCTGATTCTCTAATTCATTTTCATCATCCATCATATTCTCCAATCTGCAGCTGTCTGACTAACATCGCATCAACCTTTTTTATTGCATCTGTGCTGACAATCATCCCGGCAGTCTGTATTATCTGTTCCTCATTTATTGTGACAAGCTGCTCCGGTAAAAACATTGTTGTATGTCTTAAAAATCCTCTAATTTCTGAAGGCTCAATATTGAAATGTACTGGAATATAATCCTTTTTCAACTTAGTTGTCCCCGGAACAACTGTGTATACAGGTGATTTTCCGTTTGCTTTGTCGCAGCTTATTACAATACATGGTCTCCTTCCAGCTTGTATATGCCTGAGTCCACTTTTTAATTCAGCCCACACAATCATATTTCTCTTTATCTTCACTGCAGATCACCTCTCTTTGGTGGAATATACAAGTCAACCTTGGGTTCCTTCTCATCTACACTGAATAATCTATACCCAGCTTCCCTTACTGCTCCTATTTTTAAATAAGAATCTGCTATTCCGTCTGAAATAGCATCGAGATTTGTTACGATAAGCGCATCTGCCTTTCCTGCTCTCATATATCTTATTGCCTTATAAAACACTTCATCCCTTAATCGTCGTCCAAAAATTCCTCTTCGGAATACTTTCATAGGAATAAGATTGTTATTGTCAGCAAATTCCATGATTCGTTTCAACTGCTTATTTTCCTTTTTCTCTGCTGCAATACAGTCATTCTCCTCATCAGAAGACAACATCACAACACACTTTATCGGCTGTATGGTCAGTGGCTTTTTCTTTCTTCCTGCTCTTCTCATTTCAAACCACTTCCTTTCTTGCCTCTAAGCCTTCAATAAAAATCAAACATGTAGACATTGCATATTCTCTATCATTTGGTTTAAGCATCTGCAATTTATCTTCCAATACAGACAAATCTTTATTCTCATGTTTTTCCCTGCTTTCAATTCCAAACAATGTATTAGGATCTACTCCATACTTTGTTACAATCTTCAGCATAAGTTCCAGACTCATCCGATGTCTTCCCTGCTCAATTTGCGAATAATGAATATAACTTACATCAAGGCTCTCCGCCATATCATTCTGTGTATATCCATATTTATTTCTAATACTTCTCAAAGTATTACCAACTGCATAAATATCATATATCATCCTGAATAACCTCACTCTCTAACCGATTCATGATGTATTCCACTGCCTCAGCCTCTGTTGGGCATTTGATGACTGGCTTCCCATAGTCATCAAATACCACTGTTTCAGAAGCAAATACAATGTAGGAATACCTGCCTGAATTCCTAACACTCAATCGCATAATTGTTGTACCTCGCACTCATAGTACCAAGGTCAAATATTGTCACACCCAAATCATTTATGCGATCCATCATTGACTTTAAATCTTCCGGATTTCTTGTAATCTCATAAATATCTTCTACGACAAGTACCTTGTAATCTGAAATCTCAAGAATTTCCATCAGCTGACGCATCTGAGGTCTGTCAACCGATGTAGATGCTCCATCATCTACAACAGTCTGATCACACTCAATTCCCACACTTAAAGCATATGTCTGATCAAGTTCTTTCTGTCGGTTCACATTATTCATACTCATCATTGACTTTATAAACAAAAGTCCTTTGTAAAGTTCTTTTCCGTTATACTTTTTCATGGCTATTACCTTCCTTAATTGAAATATTAAAGAAAGCATTGTGCACGCCGCTTTCAAACTCTGTGCTGTATCTCAAGCACAAGTATATTGTAATCTGCCACACCTTAATTGCCGACCGTGTACAGGCGACAATTATGTCGTGTAAACACGACAATCACTTTTCAACTGACACGCTTTTCATTGCTTTCATCATTGCAAGACACTGTCTTATCTGCAATTCATCCATATCTGAAAGAACATCCATTGCCTCAGATAATAGTTCTGAATTTTCTTCATTCTTTCCATACATTATGAAATCAACAGATACACCAAGTACGATTGCCAGATTATCTAATGTCTGTGTCTTAAAATCTCCACCATTTTCAATCGCAGATAATGCTTGTCTGCCTATACCTACTCTATGAGCTAACTCATCCTGTGATAATCCTATCGCCTTTCTCCTGTCAGCAATTCGTATTCCTCTCTCATAATCCTTTTCTCTTGTCTGTGCTTTACTGCTCATAAATCCTCCTTGCCGCCCTTGGAAACGAACAAGTCGGATTACCCTTTACATCACAAAAAAGACGCACGAGGAAACCAGTATCATAAATACTGTTCGTTTCCCCTGCGTCTCTGGTGCTTCCATCTTT
>CALWSC010000067.1 GCA_944384105.1 uncultured Lachnospiraceae bacterium
GACTATCTATTTCCCGACAGCCCCATTCTTTTTACTCTCTCATCTCCATCCTAACAAAGCACATTGATCCCCCTGCCATCAGCGCCGCCGATGCCAGAGCAAAATACAGGCAGCCGGCGAGGAGTGCAGAGGTTGGACCGGTTATGAGATGAACAATTAGGATGACAGGGATTACGATACCTATGATGAGCAGAGAGATTCCCATATTCAGGAACTGCCGCGCTACGGTTCCCAGGCTGTTTCCGACCAGAGCGTTCGCCACTGTGTCTCCATACAGGCGCGCCGCCTGCATCAGTGATGAGAAGCATGCGAAAATCACAATGTACCACCACGGCATCCCGAGACTGATTACGATGGGCGCTCCGATAAGCAGTCCGTCCACAGCAGCGCGGATGTGGTCGAGTACAGTCGCGTACCACAGCTTTTTAAGCGGCGAATCGGGAATCAGGAAAATGTACGGATTCTCCAGTTCCTTCTCCCACTTCCCTCCGACGCTGCTCAGGATAAATCCTATATACGCGATGATTCCCGGAACCGCATAATATCTTCCAATGCCGGTAATCGAGAGCTTTCCCATCCAAAGCAGAACTGCGGCGCCTCCTCCAATCACAAGCGAGAGCAGAGTACGCCAGCCGAAGATGAAGAAACGGCACTTCTTATATTCCAGAAGCTGCCGGTAAAAGACAGCCTTTGCACCGCCTCCCTGATAACGAATCGTTGCGCGGCGCAGCTTCGTCTTCTTTCCGACAACTGTGGTATCTCCCTTCTTCTTGCGGTCCAGAGCCTTCTGATAGTCGTCCGCAAACGTCATCGCATCCTCGAAGTACTCTCCCGTACACTTCATTCTCAGCGCAAGAATCACAAACACCGCAAACGCGGCAGCATACAGACAGCTTCCGATTACAGTTACAAGCTCCGGTCCGACGAGAATCAGGCGCATGACCGCGATCTGCCATCCAATGAGCGGTATAAGCTGCAGCCATGGGCTGGTCAGATATTCAATCACAGTGGTGACATGCAGTCCGTTCGCATACAGATAGTATACGGTCACAGCAACCAACGCACCGAGCACGAGATATAAAATCCGACCAAACATCCTTGTGGTCCGCTCTGTGAATCGTTCATTTCCGTACAGGCATACAATCAAAGACGCCATCATCACATGGTCGGCAACCTCAGTCAGCAGAAAAAAGACCGCGCTGCGCCACAGCGGTATCTGGAACCATACAACGCCCACGACGGCTGCTGCAAATCCGAAAATTACAGATACAGGCACATTCTTCAAATATGCATAGACGAGAATCTGCTTCGGAGATACCGGCGCGGAAAAGACAAACTGCACGTCCGCAGGTATGTAGATCAGTCCCTTGTGCTTCGCATAGCTGACATAGCCTGGCGGCGTCAGATACAACAGAAGAATAGAATAAAACGCAGCGAATGACATCGGTGTATTCAGTCCGACAGTCTTCAGAAAATCCACGCCCTGAACAAGCGCGCTTGCAATCATGAAAAAGTATAAAGCTATAACCGCAATATATACATAGGTGCCCGGCTTGTGAAGCGCCCGCCGGATACGGTTAATCCAGGCGCGCTTCTGAATATACAGTATGGCTCTCATTCCCCGTCTCCCTCCGTCATTGAGAAGAACAGCTCATCCAGGTTTTTGCCGTGCGCTTCCTCCCTTGTACAGGAAGCGATGATGCGTCCTTTCTCCATCACAAATACAATATCCCAGAGCTCCTGTACCATCTCGAGCATGTGTGTACTGATCAGCACGGTGGTTCCCCCATTTCTCAGCTCCAGGATCACGTCTTTGAGTTCCTTAATCGCCCTGGGATCTAGCCCGACCATCGGCTCATCAAACAGAATCACCTTCGGACGGATCAGAAGTGCACAGCAGACCGATACCTTCTGCATCATGCCCTTGGACAGCTCGCTTCCCAGCTTGCCGCGCTTATCACTCATCTCAAAGCGTTCCAGCAGCTCCTCCATGTATTCGCGGCTGTCTCCCAGCCCGTAGGCGCGGCTGATGTACTCGAGGTGCTCCTCCACGGTGAGATTCGGAAACATTGCCGGTATCTCAGGAACATAGGCAAAGATCTTCTTTGCCTCCAGAGTCCGTGCGGGCATTCCGCAGATTCCAATGCCGCCCGTATATTTCAGCAGACCGGCGATGCTTTTGATTACTGTGGACTTTCCCGCACCGTTCGGGCCGAGCAAAACCCCGATTGTCCCCTCCGGGACGGTAAAGGTCACGCGATCTGCCGCAAGCGTCTTCCCGTATTTTTTTGTCACTTCCTGTACTTCAAGCATATATGTATCTCCTCTCCGCAGACGATTCCAGAAAATATTTTCAGAAAAATACCGCCGCAAAAATATCACTCTCAGTATATCTTTGCAGCGGTTTACCTGTCAACGGTTTATTCTGTGATTTTTCTTACAATTTCCTTACTGTTCTTAAAAATATGTCCTGACGGCACAACGCCCCGAACGCTGGAAAGCGGGTAGATATTGCTGTTTTTCCCGACCACGGTTCCGGGATTTAATACACTGTTGCAGCCAACCTCCACGTTGTCGCCGAGCATGGCACCGAACTTCTTTAGTCCTGTCTCGATCTGTTCTCCCTCTCCCTTTACGATGACGAGCTTCTTATCCGCCTTTACGTTCGAGGTGATGGAGCCCGCGCCCATGTGGGCTTTGTAGCCCAGGATCGAGTCACCCACATAGTTATAATGCGGTACCTGTACTTTATTAAACAGAATTACATTTTTCAGTTCTGTGGAATTTCCCACGACGGCGCCCTCGCCCACAATTGCATTTCCCCGGATGAATGCGCACTGACGTATTTCAGCACCCTTTCCAATAATTGCAGGACCATGGATCGAAGCGGTCGGGGCAATCTTTGCGTCTTTTGCAATCCAGACATCCTCGCCGACCTGATCGTATTCGTCAGGCGAAAGTGATGCTCCGAGCTTTAAGATGAAATCTTTTATGCACGGAAGCACTTCCCATGGATACGTCTTTCCCTCAAAGACTTCGCGCGCGATCGTTTCGTCCAGTGTGTACAGTTCCTGAATCGTTACATCCTTCATTTTCCCATTCTCCTCATTTTTTCTTTTTATAATTTACAGCCGCAGCGTCGTAGCACTGACGAAGCTGGTACTGGTTGTTTAAATTCATAACCGCCAGGGTATGACGGCTCACAAAGTGCTCAAGCTTCTGCATGTATTCCTCCGGCTCGATTGTCCCCTCCGCGACGTAAGTCAGTCCCTTCTCCCAGCTTGCGGTAAGCTCCGGGTTTAGAAGCGAACGGATGGAGTGATTGACGACGTCAAAGACCATCTCGCCCAGAAGATGCGGCGTGATAACCTGTGTCTTCTTATTCAGCGCCAGATACTTGATGGTCAGAAGCTTCTTTAAGATCTCCGCGCGCGTGGCACTCGTACCGATACCGCTGCCCTTGATCTGGGCACGCAGCTCCTCGTCCTCTATGAGCTGTCCGGCATTTTCCATCGCGAGAATCAGCGAACCGGACGTATAGCGCTTCGGAGGGGAAGTCTCGCCCTCACGGATCTCAAAGCCCCTGACGGAAAGTGCCATGCCTTTTTTGAGCGTCTTTAATTTCTCAAGAAATTCTTTGGTACAGGTCATATCTTCCTCGTCGTCCTTCTTCTTTGCGGCGGGGACTCCGGCAACTTTAAGGTAGCCCTCCTCAATCAGTACTTTAAAGCTGGAGAAGAACTTTTCGCTCCCGATGGACGCCGTAACCGTGACCTTCTGATATACCGCCGGCGGATAAAATATGCTTAAGAACCTGCGTACAATCGCCTCGTATACCTGTCCTGCCTGCGCAGACACGCTCTTAAGCGCGCCGAGCCCCTGCCCGGTCGGGATGATCGCGTAGTGGTCGGTAATCTGCCTGTCGTTCGTGTAGCGGCTTCTGCCGATTGTCCTGTAGCTGCCCTGAGATAAAATCTCCTGGGCAAATGCAGCGGCGGCACCGTACTTTGCAAGCCCGTTTAAATTTCGTGAGATCTCCTTTGCCACAGCGCTTGAGAGCACGCGGGCATCCGTTCTCGGGTAGGTCACAAGCTTCTTTTCATATAATTCCTGTACGATTTTGAGCGTCTCGTCGGGGCTTAGCTTAAAGCGGCGCGAGCAGTCGTTCTGCAGCTCGGCGAGGTTATACAGAAGCGGCGGATTT
>CALWSC010000068.1 GCA_944384105.1 uncultured Lachnospiraceae bacterium
GGAACGGAGAAAAAGGTGGTTGTCGTTAGCCATCTTTTTCTTTTTTTGCAAAAATCACAGGGGAGGCAGTAACTCATACGAGTCACTGCCTCCCCTGTTTAGGACTATCTATTTCCCGACAGCCCCAGTTATGTAAATACTAGCAAAATGCACAGTTTTTGTCAATGAAGTTACATAATTTTTACATCATTGCAGAAAGGGAGCTGTCCTCGATTCGGACAGCTCCCTGAGCAATATTTCATATTATTTTCTGTTCTTTTCGTAAATCACCAAAAGCCCTTTGAGCAGCAGATCATCATCCAAGATAATCTCTCTTCTGCACTGCGGTACAATCACACGCGCCATTCCTCCGGTCGCAATGACGGTGGCCTTCCGCCCGAGTTCCTCCTCAAAACGGTCAATCATACCGTCAATACAGGCAGCGTTTCCGTAAATGATACCGCTGCGCAGACACTCCATCGTATTCTTTCCGATCTTGCGCTTCGGCGGCTCAAGGCTCACCTGTGAAAGCTGCGCCGCACGCGCCACCAGCGAGTCAAGTGATGTGCGGACGCCCGGCAGAATCGCTCCTCCGATATAATTCTTATGCTCATCCACCGCCGCAATCGTAGTTGCGGTTCCCATATCCACAAAGATCAGGGGTACCGGATATTCGGCAATCGCCGCCACAGCACCCACGACAAGATCGCTTCCGAGCTGTCCAGGATTATCCATCTGGATATTCAATCCCGTCTTAAGCCCCGGTCCTACAACCTTTACAGAACCATGCAGCAGCTTCTCAAGTGACCTTCTCAGGATTCCCGTAATCTGCGGCACAACCGAAGAAATAATTCCTCCCTCAAGGTCGCCCGGTGCGATTTTGTAGATCTCCAGCACATTCTTAATATCTATGGCATATTCCAGCTCCGTCTTCTGCCGGTTTGTTGACAGACGCTCCACAAAGTATGTCCTGTCCTTATCAAGACATCCCAGCACAATATTTGTATTTCCCACATCTACAGCCAGTATCATAGTAATCTCCAATCTTTTCAGCCTTTTAGTCCAAGCCGCTTACCTGCGGTAAAAAATCTTTTGCTTTAACAGCACCTTCCCAAGCGCGGTCACAAGCACGGCTGCCACGACTGCCTCCGGAATCCCAGTCCCTGTCACAGTTCCCATAATCAGCCCGAATACCGCTGTAATGCCGACGTTTTTGGCCTCCGCATACTGCTGTGTGAACAGCACATAGATGCTTCCCATGACAGTCAGTGTATTGACCACAGAGCCTGCTATCCCGGTAATCGGAAGCGCTATCATGGAATTTACGCGCAGCTTCTTAAACAGAATCCACAGCCACCCGGCGGCTGTGCCAATCAGAATGCGGCAGCCGACAGATACCCAGAGCGCTTTGAAGATCCCCGCAAAGTCCTGGCTCAAAAACGGTGTAAACGCAAAGGACAGCAGTGTCGGTGCAATTGTGTTGCTCACAAGAGAGCAGACGCCGAACACCCCGCCCAGCAGCGCTCCAGCCAGCGGTCCGAAAAGGATTGCCCCGAGGATCACCGGAATGTGTACGGTTGTCGCCTTAATCAGCGGGAGCTGAATCATTCCAAGCGGCGTATTCGCCAGCAGAATCACGATCGCCGCCGTAAGTGCGACACCGACCAGCCAGGTTGTGTCCCGAAGCCCTGCCGCTGATCTTCTTTTGGCAGGTCTGTTGTTTACAGATGCTGTGTTTTTTGTTGTGTTATTCATTTTTTCCTCCTTGCTGCTGTTCTTTCCAAACTCAAAGATACAGCTTCAATCTAAAATGGTTGTTACATCCTCCTGACGCTATGCCAGGATTCTATCAGCAATGGCGTCCAGAATCGCAAGCGCGGCGTCCTCCTTTGACATCAGCTCCAGCTCCTTCTCACTATCCTCTGTGATGAGGGTGATGATGTTGGTATCCGTGCCAAATCCGGCGCCCGCCATTTTCAGGTTATTCGCCGCGATCATATCCAGGTGCTTCTTCTTCAGCTTTTCCCTGGAATTCTCCACCATATGCTCCGTCTCCATGGAGAAGCCGCATAAGAACTGACCGTCACGTCTGTGCTCGCCCAGATACTTTAATATGTCATCGGTCTTCTCCAGCTCCAGAACGGAAATCTCCCCGCTCTTTTTTATCTTCTCGCCGCTCACATGCTTCGGGCGGTAATCCGCCACGGCGGCAGCCTTGATAATAATATCCTGCTCAGTCGCATGCTCTGTCACGGCCTCAAACATCTCTCGCGCAGTCGTCACCGGGATTACCCGGACGAACATCGGGGGCTCAAGTGCCGTCTTACCTGTCACAAGTGTCACGTCCGCTCCGCGCAGCATCGCCATCTTCGCGATTGCGTACCCCATCTTCCCGGTAGAATGATTCGTCAGATACCGCACCGGATCGAGCGCCTCCTGCGTCGGCCCCGCTGTCACAAGAAGCTTCTTTCCCTTCAGATCCTTCTCAAATGCAGCCCCGCGCAGCACATACTCCACGAGCGTCTCAGGCTCCGGCATCTTGCCTGCTCCAACGTCTTTGCACGCCAGCATCCCGACTGCAGGCTGTACAATCTCCCAGCCATAGTGCGCAAGCCGTTTCAAATTGTCCTGCACCACGGGATTCTCGAACATCCGCGTGTTCATCGCCGGGGAAATAATCTTCGGGCAGGTGCATGCCATCGCCGTCGTGGTCAGCATATCGTCCGCAATGCCGCACGCAAGCTTTCCGATCACGTTCGCGGATGCGGGCGCGATCAGCAGCAGATCCGCCTTCTTTGCAATGGAGACATGCTCCACACTGAACTGAAAGTTCCGGTCAAAGGTATCGATGAGACATTTATTCCCTGTCAGTGTCTCGAATGTTATGGGATTGATAAACTCTGCAGCATTTCGCGTCATCAATACGTGCACCTCTGCATGAAGCTTCATCAGCCGGCTCGCAAGCGGCGCAGCCTTATACGCAGCAATACTTCCGGTCACTCCCAGCAATATACATTTTCCTCTCAGCATGGTAATTCCTGCCTTTCTGTCTTTTTCAGTGTCTTAGTATAACAAATCTCCAGAAGGATTGCAACGGGGGAAGCTCACGTTTCCACACGGATTACCACCGAATCTCCGTCATAAATCACATTTCCGAGTGCTCTCAGATTTGATTCATCCAGCGCGCTGCCGTACTTTTCTCTCTCACAGCTTCCGATAAAAATATAGCGCACCCGATATTTCTCAAGGAATTCCCGCTTCGCCTGCATATCGCCGGTCGTGTAAAATTCTGTGATCTCGGCGGATTTCTGATTTAAATCGCCGGGATCGCCTCTCCAAAGCCATTCGTGTACATACCAGCCGAATACGGTTGGAAGCCCCGTCATCGCCGAAACGCGGCAATAATTGCTGTAGCTGTCCCCGTCCGCTTCTATGATTACCGGATTCGTGCCGTACTCCGGATGTGCATTGGCATCCTTTTCAAGCGCCCGGATTGCCGGTGCATCAGCAGGATAGACTCTGTCGAGAAACGCGGTCGCGTCGAGCCCCTGATATCCCGACGGCTCGAGCACATTTCCAAACCAGGAATTCACAGCGGTCACGGTATAGCAGCAGGTGCCAAGCAGGCATATAAGCCCGATTCCTGCAAAAGTTTTAAGCCCTGCAGATCTCTTCAGCGCCAGAAGGCGCACGAGAATATATCCCATGCTGATTCCAAACATCACAAATGCCTGATACGTCAGCTTAAACATCGTGTTGGATCGTGCGTATCCGTTCTCGTAAATGTCGCGCACATACACAAGCTCTGGTATCGCAATCAATCCGAAGGCGCACAGGCTGAGTATCAGGATTACCATATCTGACAGCTCACTTCTCATAAAGAAATACCGCACAGCGCCCGGCCGCTCCTCTCCCTCAGCGCAGCGCAGTATACTCTTCCTCTTTCTGGCGCTTCTCAGGATCAGGTATACCCAGAACACAGCACAGATAGCCGCCGGCAGCCCCCAGAGCATCAAAAGCTGATGCAGCATGGAATGGTTCCTGGCAATACCCACGCCGGAAACCATCGTCTCAAAGCTCAGCGTAAAAGGCAGTGCTGCCGTAAAAGCGATCAGCAGAAGCTCTGCCGCCCACACTGCAAGCGATAAGAGCACAGCGCGGATGCGGCACTCTCTCTTATACAGACTGCCGTACAGAATGAAACCCAAACAGACCACATAGTAGATTACGAAATCCCAGTAGTTCGTCCACTGATATACGCCGAGCAGCCAGCCTGAGATGATGATATACGGATTCAGGAGCATACCCGGAAGCTCCGCCGCTGAAAAATGCGCACGCGTCTTCTGCTTTCTCACCACAGTCAGAAACGCATAGAGCACGCCAAGCAGCGTCAGCACAAGAAACAGATTCACCATATGTGCATGCAGATCCCCCAGAACAAAGGAGTACGAAGGAAATTCATGAATTGTCTTGTCGGGCACATCCGGATTATAGCCAATGTATCGCGTAGAGTTCGGAAACCAGTAATCGACCGGCTCCCATCCGAAGATTCCGGCAAGCAGCGGGCGCAGCTTTCCATACCAGATATAATGCATATTTCCGCCGAATGCAGCCGCGGCTCCGGCGAGCAGACCGCCGAGAACAGGAACCAGCCGCCGGAAGCTGCGCAGAGATTTTCTCATCACATCCCAGAGCAGACGGTATACTATCGCAAACGGCAGCACGAAGGTAAACGACGCCACGAGTGCGCGCATCAGATGATACGTCTCCTGTACTCTCGTAAAGCTCAATTTGGTCAGGTAAACTGCGAGATACTGACCGCCGTAATAATAATTCAGCTTTCCTTTACTGTACCAGATGTCGGCGGACGGCAGCGTGTCGCTTCGCATCATTGATGCCATAAAGCCGTAGTCCATGAACTTCTCCGTCCCGTTAGCCTCCGGGCGGAACCCTGAGAAATATGTCCACATCAAAAAGAACAGAAGAAACAGAAATTCCTCCAGCAGAATCAAGCCCCAGTCTATGCCGGCATTTGTCTCCTGCTTTCTTAACTTCTTAAGCACTGCCCTTCCCCAGACCGGAACGATGCAGACAACTGCCGCGCTCCAGCCAAACAGCGCGCGAAACGGCACAAGTCCTGTACACACAGCAGCCCAGAAGACATAACCTGTCACTCCGATTCCAAGCGCCTTTGCAAACAGGTAGCCCCTATCGGAAAATCCCCGGAATAATCCCGCTGTCAGCGGGAAGAATCCGAGCCCCAGCAGCAGCACAAGCGCCCACCATTTCAGGAAAGATATGCTGTCCTTTCCCAAAAGTACCGCAGAGGATATCAGCAGCAGCACTATGCCTGCCGCACACAGCAGTCGTTTTCGGTTCATTCGTCCCTCCTCCTCTCCATCGCGCTGCTGAACGTTCCGAAGTCTCTCCACGCCTGCCAGCCGATCTTTACGATCCGCCTCAGGTTGATCGAATTCTTCCCGCCCTGGCGCGGCCTGAATGTGATCGGATACCAGCGCGTCTCCCAGCCCTTCTTCTGATAGATCACACTTATCATCACATTCGGCAGATTATAATTCTGGGGCAGCAGCTTTATCACCTGCGCAAGCTCCTCTGCGCGCATCAGACGAAACGGTGTGTTCGCATCCCGTATAAAGACGCCAAACCGCAGTCTCAGCACAAAGCGAAGTACGCGCGTCACCACCACCCTTCCGACTCCATCCTGACGGCGGCTCCTGTCACCTATCAAAAGCCCGCAGTGCGCGCGCTCCTCCCAGAGCTGCCAGAATTCGTCCGGCACTGTCTGCCCGTCGGAATCTGTCTGGAAAATATAATCAGCTCCATGTTCCACCGCATAGCGGTAGCCACAGAGCACTGCAGCCCCATGCCCCCCGTTTTCCCGGTGTAAAGGGATAAGTCTCTCAAAACGCTTCGCACACTCCTCGAGCACCACTCCCGTCCGGTCGCGGCTTCCGTCGTCTACCACCACAAGGCGGCTCCCCTCTCCGGCGCGCACTGCGACCTCATGCCACTGCTCCACTGTTTTTCTTATATTCATTTCCTCGTTATACGCAGGTATCACAATATACAATCTATCGCTCAAAAGTCTTCTCCCCAACAGCTTTGTCATTATTTACCCTCTATAATAACAGAAAAAGGGCGCGTGTCAATCCGCACCCTTTTCTTTCATCACTTATTTTTCTGCACCCGGAAGGCGTCCGAAACGCACCGTCAGATACGCCTTGATCTCCTCCACGGAGCGCTCGAAGCCGAGCTTGCCGCTGTTTAAGCACAAATCGTAATTTCTCGCGTCCGACCACTCTCTTCCGGTGTAGTATTTATAATAGTCCCCGCGGTACTTGTCCGTTCTGGCGATGAACTTCTCCATCTCCTTCTCGGTCATACTGGAGCGCTCAAGCGCGCGCGCCAGATTAAACTCCTTCGATGCGTGCACGAAGATGCTTGCCACGTTCGTATAGTCCTTTAAGACGAAATCGGCGCATCTTCCGATCAGCACACAGGAGCTTTTGTTCGCCAGATCCTTGATCACCTTTGCCTGATAATTGAACAGGTTCTGATCCGATGTGAATTCATGGCTTTCCGGCGGCAGCAGCTCTCCGCTGTAGATATTCTTTGACAGCAGGAACTTCGGCGTTCTCTTCAGCTTCTCATCCGCCTTATTAAAGAGCGTCACATTGATTCCGCTGTCTTCAGAAGCAAGCTCCAGAATCTCCCTGCTGTAGCACGGAATGCCGAGCTCCTTTGCCAGCATATAGCCGATGGTCTTTCCGCCGCTTCCGTACTGTCTTGCGATTGTTACGATAATGTTGTCCATGATGCAGACCCCCTTTTACTCACCAAGATAAGCCTTCTTGATGGAATCGTCATTCATCAGAACCGCTGCGTCACCTTCCAGAACAATCTTGCCTGTCTCCAGGACATACGCCCTGTTGGAAATAGCAAGCGCCTTCTTTGCATTCTGCTCGACTAAGAGCACAGTCGTTCCCGCCTTGCTGATTTCCTGGATAATGTCAAAGATTTCATTTACAAAAATCGGAGAAAGCCCCATGGACGGCTCGTCCATGACGATCAGCTTCGGCTTTGACATCAGCGCTCTTCCCATCGCGAGCATCTGCTGTTCTCCGCCGGAGAGCGTTCCGGCTCTCTGGTTTTTGCGCTCCTCAAGACGCGGGAAGCGCTTGTAGATCATCTGAAGACTCTCCTCGATCTCTTTTTTATCCTTTCTCGTGTAGGCGCCCATTCTCAGGTTCTGATACACACTTAAGTCTGCGAATACGCGGCGTCCCTCCGGAACGTGCGCAATTCCCATAGATACGATCTTGTGGGCAGGCATCTTTGTGATATCCTTTCCCTCAAAGATCACGGAGCCGCTTTTTGGCGAGAGCAGTCCCGTCAGTGTATGGAGCGTAGTAGTCTTTCCGGCTCCATTGGCGCCTATGAGGGCAATGACCTCTCCCTGGTTGACCTCAAAGGAGATGCCCTTGAGCGCCTGGATCATACCGTAATATACCTCTATATTCTTAACTTCTAGCATTGCCATGCGTCGATTCCTCCTATTCGTCACCCAGATATGCGGAAATAACTTCCGGATTATTCAGTACGTCGCTGGTCTTTCCCTGTGCGAGAACCTGTCCGAAATTCAACACGGTCAGCTCCTCACAGATGCCGGATACCAGTTTCATATCGTGCTCGATCAGAAGGATCGTCATATCAAACTTATCTCTTACAAAACGGATCGTCTCCATGAGCTCTCCCGTCTCGTTCGGGTTCATTCCTGCAGCCGGCTCGTCCAGAAGCAGAAGCTTCGGCTTTGTCGCAATCGCGCGGGCAATCTCCAGCTTTCTCTGCTTTCCGTACGGAAGGTTCGCTGCAGTCGTCTGCGCCTCTTTGTCGAGGTCAAATACCTGCAGGATTTCCATAGCGCGCTCGTCCATCTCCCGCTCCACTCTGCGGAATTTCGGCAGCCTTAAGATACCTTCTATTGTAGAATATTTATAATGATTGTGCAAGCCCGCTTTTACGTTATCCAGCACGCTTAATTCCTTGAAAAGGCGAATGTTCTGGAACGTTCTGGCGATACCTGCCTTATTGATGTCAATCGTCTTTTTCCCGGTGATATCCACGCCGTCCAGCTTGATAATTCCCTCGTCCGGCTTGTACACTCCGGTGAGCAGGTTGAACGCCGTCGTCTTGCCCGCTCCGTTCGGACCGATGAGTCCGTAGAGCTCTCCCTTCTGGATCTCGATGTGAAATTCATTGACAGCGCGCAGTCCACCGAAGGAAATCGATAAATTCTTTACTTCCAGTAATGCCATGATTTACGCCTCCTTCGCCGCTTTCTTTCTGTGTTTAAGCTTGCCGAGGTATTTCTCCCTCCACTCGATCGCCTTTGGTGCCCAGTTGAAGAGCATCATGACGATCAGTACGATCGCGTAGATCAGCATGCGGTAATCAGACAGTCCTCGCAGCAGCTCCGGCAGCAGCGTCAGGATGACCGCTGCGATGATGGAACCGCGTATATTTCCGATGCCTCCGAGTACGACGAATACGAGTATCATAATTGACATATTATATCCGAAGTTTTTCGGCGTCGCAGTCAGGGATGACAGGTTATGCGCATACAGCACGCCCGCGCATCCGGCCATAGCGGCAGAGATGGCAAATGCCATCAGCTTGTACTTTGTGATATTGATTCCAATGGACTCTGCCGCAATGCGGTTGTCGCGGATCGCCATGATCGCGCGCCCGGAGCGGGAGTTCACAAGATTGATGACAATAATAAGCGTGATCAGGATTAAAATCACTCCGATTGTGAAGGTGGCATCCTTCGGGGTTCCCGTGATACCCTGCGGCCCGTTTACCAGAACCACGCCGTCAGGCTCCATGTTCAGAGAGATCACATCCTTTGTGGAGAAGTGAAATCCGTTTGCATCCTTCCCAATGAACAGAACATTGATTACATTCTTGATAATCTCACCAAAGGCAAGCGTCACGATTGCGAGGTAGTCTCCCTTTAATCGGAGAACCGGAATTCCGATCAGGATTCCGAAGATTCCCGCCGCAGCCGCTCCTATGAGAAGTGCCAGAAAGAATCTCAGCCCGTCCGGGGCGATCACGCCCTGCATGGTCTTGGAGAAAAATGCGCTGGCAAAAGCGCCCACGCACATAAAGCCCGCGTGTCCCAGACTTAACTCTCCCAGAATTCCAACCACCAGGTTTAAGGAAATTGCCAGGATTACATAGGTGCATACCGGTACCAGCAGCCCCTTGAAGAGACTGGAGATATTTCCCGTCATGACCATTGCCTGAATCACCGCATATGCCAGAATCACCATTCCAAAAGTGATGATATTGCTTCTTGTTGTTTTCTTCATTTTCTTCCACATGACGATCACCTACACTTTCTCCTGAATATTCTTGCCAAGAATACCGGTAGGCTTCACCAGCAGCACAATAATCAGCACTGCGAATACAATCGCGTCCGCAAGCTGAGAGGAGATATACGCCTTGCCGAGTATCTCGATGACGCCCAGAAGGATTCCTCCGATCAGTGCGCCCGGAATTGAGCCGATTCCTCCGAACACCGCGGCGACGAATGCCTTGATGCCGGGCATAGAGCCCGTGTACGGTGTAAGGCTCGGATATGTGGAGCACAGCAGCACGCCTGCAAGCGCCGCAAGCGCGGAACCGATTGCAAAGGTCAGGGCGATTGTACCGTTGACATTGATTCCCATAAGCTGTGCCGCACCCTTATCCTCGGATACAGCGAGCATTGCCTGCCCCGATTTCGTCTTATTGATAAATGCCGTGAGTCCTGCCATAATCACAAGACATGCGACGATCGTCAGGATTGTGGTTCCTGTGATGGTAAGCTTTCCGCCTGCCAGGGACAGACTCGGAAGCTTGATGATCTCCGGGAAAGATTTTGTGTTGGAACCGAAAATAAGAAGCGCGATGTTCTGCAGCAGATAGCTTACGCCGATTGCCGTAATCAGAACCGCAAGCGGGGAAGCTGCATTTCTCAGCGGACGGTATGCCACGCGCTCGATGACAATACCGAAGATCGTACATGCGACGATTCCAATCAGGATCGCCAGTACCGGATTCAATCCTGCAGTTGAGACGCAGGTGAGCACCACATAGGCGCCGATCATGATGACATCGCCGTGGGCGAAGTTGAGCATCTTTGCGATTCCGTATACCATTGTATATCCCAGAGCGATAATCGCATATACACTTCCCAGGCTGACGCCGTTGATGAAATAGGATATAAAGCTCATAATGTACCTCTTTTTTTAAGTTACAAGGGGCTGCCGCAAATTTTCATGCGGCAGCCTCCTGCTTGTATTTTATTAGTTATTTACCTGATCAGTCCATGGAAACGTATGCGCCGTTCTCAATCTTTACGCCCTTCGGAGCTTTATTCGGCTCACCGCTTGCATCCCATGTGATGCCGTCTACACCGGTCAGACCGTCAAGGTTGATATTCAGCATGGATTCCATCATCTTGTCACACATCTCGGAGGCATCCATATCCGCCGTAAGACCCGCATCCTCTGCTGCAAGCTTGATTGCGTAGATAGAGTCGTAAGCGTCTGCCGCAAACTGAATCGGCTCAATACCGAACTCCTCTTCATATGCTTTGTTGAAATTCTGAGTCTTCTCATCGGAAGCGTCTGTAGCAAACGGTGTCAGCAGCATCAGACCTTCTGCGAGAGAGGTGTCAAATCCTTCCACGCCAAGGATACCGTCCATACCGTCGCATCCGAACCACTGAGGAGCAAATCCCATCTTATCTGCCTGCTGCAGAATTGCAGATGCCTGCTGATAATAAATCGGCAGGAATACAAGCTCTGCACCGGAATCCTTTGCCTTCTGAAGCTGTACAGAGAAGTCTGTCTTGTTATCAGCGGTAAATGCCTCTGCCGCTACGATCTCAAGCCCCTGGTTCTTGGCCTCTGCCGCAAAGCTCTGGTAGATACCGCTGGAGTATGTGTCGGAACTGTCGTAAATTACCGCAATCTTCGTTGCGAGTCCCTTAGTAGCAATATACTCAGCAGACTTGGTACCCTGCGCCGGGTCAGAGAAGCACAGGCGGAATACGTTATCATACGGAGCCACACAGTCCATAGAAGTTCCGGACGGTGTGATCTGGAACATATGATCATTTGCGGTCTCAGCGGAGACTGCAGTGCAGGCACCCGATGTAACAGCGCCCATTACAAGCTGCATGCCCCAGTCCTTCAGGGAATTGTAGGCATTGACTGCCTTCTCAGCGTCTGACTCATCATCCTCGAACTTAAACTCTACCTGCATGCCGTTGATTCCGCCGTCCGCATTGATCTCTTCGACTGCGAGCTGCGCGCCGTTGTTTACGGCCTCGCCGTATGCTGCGTTGTCACCGGTCAGCGGTCCCATGCTGCCGATTTTTAAAGTTCCCTCAGAGCTGTCGCTGTTGGAGCTGGAGCTGGAGCTCTGTGCGCTGTCGCTGCTTTCTGTAGTCTTCTCCTCACCGCAGCCTGCGAATACTCCGGCAGCCAGAGCCGAGGCAAGTGCAAGGCTTAAAAACTTCTTCATCTTTTTCATTAATATTCTCCTCCTCAAATCCAAAAAATTTTTCACTTGCCAAACATAATACCCTTAAAATATTTGTTTGTCAATGAAAAACGCAAGAATTTTCATTTTCTTCCTGATCACTTCAGATGTTCCAGCCTTTCTATACGGTTCAAAATTGTGCGGCGCTTCTCGTCAAAAAGCAATTCTTTATTGTAACGGTAGTATCTCTCACTTGCATATTCCTGGAGGAAGCGCACGCTCCAGACATTTAAATTCAACTCCGTGATAAAGCGCACCATCTCCTGGCTGCTGCCGAATGCCGCCTCCATGAAGTCAAACGCGCGCTCCAGGAGCATTCCCGCCGTATCCATCGTCTCCTCAAGTCCGGCTACCTCCTGAGAGAAGGCTTCTTCTGCGTTATCTGCATCGGCTGCGGCGCGCGTCAGCCAGGCTGCTGTCTGCATAAGCCGCTTAGCTGCCTCCCGGTCCAAAAGCCTTGCTTTTTTCTTCTCGCGGTACTCCCTGTCCGCATTCTCTGCCAGAATTTTTAGAAGCTCTGATGCGCTGCGGCCGTTTCCGACGCCCTCTTTCCAGGTCTTCATTTTTTCATGCAGTGCCGCCACATATTCCTCCTGCAGGCAGAAGCTTCTCATGGCACCGGTTACCTTTGCAGTCAGCACGCTGATAACGCTCATTCTCTCATCAAAAGGCGCGTGAGCGAGCTTTTTGAGCAGCAGCCCGTCGATTCTTCCCTCCTCCAAAACTGCGCCTAGCAGCTCATCAGCCTGATATTTTCGGTAGAGATCGAGATAGTTAGCGAAATCTCTCGCCGTGCGCGGGTGCTGGATATACTGCTGCACAACCTCAGCGTCCGCGTTTTTTTTGAGCCTGTCATATACTTTTAAGAGTCCTGAGAGATCTTCCCAGCCGCGCGGCGTGGCAAAGAACGTGCCGTCGACTGTCGTCTCCATCTGGTAAAACGAGGAAGAACGCGCGTCCAGATATGAGATAACCGCGGGATGGACTCCATTTTCCCAGGCATATGATTTCCATACCTCAAAATCCGGCTCCACAGGGATTTTCTTGACGCGGTCAAGTGTGACGATGTCTAGCTCGCGCACGGATTTATTGTACTCCGGCGGATTGCCCGCAGCCGCAATAATCCATCCCTCGGGAACCGCATGGCTTCCGAATGTCTTGCACTGCAGGAACTGCAGCATCGCCGGCGCGAGCGTCTCGGAAACGCAGTTGATCTCGTCAATGAAAAGGATTCCCTCAGACAGCCCTGTTTCTTCCATAGTGTCGTAAACAGAGGCGATGATCTCGCTCATCGTATATTCCGTCACAGAGTATTCCCTGCCGCCATAGGATTTCCTGGATATAAACGGAAGTCCGATTGCGCTCTGGCGCGTGTGGTGCGTGATGGTGTATGATACAAGAGCAATGCCGCACTCCCGGGCGACCTGCTCCATGATCTGTGTTTTTCCGATACCGGGCGCCCCCAACAGCAGAATGGGACGCTGGCGAATAGCAGGTATCAGATATTCTCCGTATTCATCTTTCTTCAGGTACGCTTCCACCGTATCCCTGATCTCTTGCTTTGCGCGCTTAATATTCATATACGTCTCTCCTTTTGTACAAATCCTCGGGTTCCAGAATCAGCTTGATCGCCCACGGCGGCACGTCGATGTCGCGGTAGTCTTCCTGCAT
Source organism: uncultured Lachnospiraceae bacterium (assembly GCA_944384105.1). GTDB lineage: Bacteria > Bacillota > Clostridia > Lachnospirales > Lachnospiraceae > Egerieimonas_A. Next base: position 13,267 of record CALWSC010000068.1, read on the forward strand.
GAAGATAAACGCTGTCTCATACAGCGGACGCTTTGCCGGAAATGTGCCGTATCCGTCGGTAAAATAAATCAGACCGCGAAGGTTTGTGAATGCCCTCTGTGCTATCAGCGTATTCACATACGCAAATACGGGACGGAAGTCGGTGCCTCCCATGCCCTTTACCGTGAAATGGTTCATATATTGTTCCAGGTCTTTGCCGCTGCGGATAACCACGTCTTCCTGTATCTTTTCGTCACACTGAATAATGTGGATGTTCACTTTTCTGAAAAAGCTCTCCGACTCGCTTAAAACCCCGTACGTTTCCTGCAAAAACAGGCGGATCAGATCGCCCTTGCACGACATCGAGGTGTCTATGGCGATCACAAAGTCCTCCACCTTATGCACCTCCCGCGTCTCCTGCGGTTCGATTAAGGGCATATTGCCGTAGAGCTGCATGCCGTAGTGGTAGAAAATATAGTCGAAGCTGTCCGGATCCGCATGAAGTTCTTCTTTTAACACCGAAAATTTTTTCAGAAATTTCCGGTAATCGTACCGGGGGCGGTTCTCAATGCGCAGCTCGTCCAGCATCGATTTGCCGCCTCCTGCACTCTCTTTTGAGAGTGTCTCCATATCAGTCTGCATCTTCTCCCGTGCCTCCTCCCAGCGCTCTCTTGGACGCTGAGAGCGCGGCGTGCGCTCCCCTTCCCAAAGACTGTGGCTGTCGCAGCAGAATTCCTGTGCAAGCTCCAGAAGTTCTCTCTCGGTATACGGCTCCTGTTCAAGAAATTTCAGCACTGCTTCTGCTGTGGGGACAGCGCAGAAGTTCTCAAGGCGCAGATAAAATTCTCGGCGCCTTGCACGCACCGGCAGATGAACACATCCGGTGTATAGGTGGTCGATGACGTACTCTGCCGCAGCATCACAGGCAAGCTGCCATCGAAGCTCCTGCGGATCCTTCTTCTTAAAAACATGTCCGAACAGGCAGTGCAGCGTGACGTGCAGGCAGGCGCGGTTTACATGGGCACTGCCTGCACGGTAGAGTGCAAGCACGGTGTCCGGCTTATAAAACAGGGTTTCTCCGTCTGTTCCAAAACCCGGAAACGACGTGTCCGGCTGGCGGCGCAGGATGTGAAGCGCCGTGTCAAGGTAACGCATCCCGAGATAGAGCTGTGAGAGCGCATCCTCCCAGATGTCGGATGCAATTTCATTTTTCTCCAGTTCCATGCGGATCTGCTCCTGCATAATGCTCATAATGCTCTCCTTTTATTATAGTGAAAAACGGCCTCGCACGTCTGCCCTTTTCGGCATACGTTCCCCGAAGCGCGCTCGTCTGTATTCCTGTATCCGGCTTACCGCCTGGGCATCGCCGGCGCGCTGTGCCTCATCAAGCAGCGGCAAAAGCTCGTCTTCGCCGGGGGATGCCTCAGTAAGCAGCAGCTTCACCGCATCGGGTTCGCCGCAGGCAAGCGCATATCGAATTGCCGCAGTCAGATGCCCGTGCAGAAATCCGGCATACTGTGTTCTCGCCCTCTCGGAAAGTTCCAGCGGGTACAGCAGACGGTTAAAACTTAATTCCGCCAGAAGTTTTTCATCCTCCTGCGCCCTGGCGAGCGCAAAGCATCTGTCATACTCGGCAAACTGCAGCTTCTTGTGCACAAAGCAGTTGCGGTACTGCAGGCCGCTGCCGTGCAGGTGCGTCACGATGATCCTGGCCGGCGTATTCTCTACTCCCTCCTCAAAAAACTCCGGGAAGAGCAGGCGCGCCCTTCCCCTTTCGGAAATGTATGTGACGCGCATCTCCTCGGGCAGCTCCATCAAAATTTCACGCAGGCACGACGCCTCGTCCTCTTCCATGCGCACAGTCATCTCCTTCACCCTGTGACATCCGGTAAACGCTCCCGCGCCGATATCTTTGAGTCCCCCGGGAAATTCCAGACGCTCCAGCTCCCGGCAGTTATAAAACGCATATCTTCCGATCCGCCGTATCCCCCGCGGCAGGATCACCTCACGGATTCTGTCTTGACCGCCGCTTTTCTCCGGTGAAAACGCGTACGGTCCAACAGCCGTCACCGTCACTCCCTCTATTTCCTCGGGAACCTCTGCAACGCCGCCTCCCAGCCACCGCAGAATTTCCGCACCGGTTTCGGTGAGGGTATATTCAAAATTTCTGTTTGTCTTACTCATTTCTTATTATCCTGCATAAAAATGCTGCCGCACCATCTCTTCCCGGGTGCGGCAGCGTATCGCTCTATTCTATGTGATTTCCATCCGCCCGTTACTGCTGCTTCGTCTCATCACCATAGTGGAATCTCTTCTTCAGTGCCGGAACCTGTTCGTTCATCAGAATCAGGTTAAAACCGAAGGGATTGATTGCAAAGCCCTGGGCGTCCTTGATCTGATACTTCTCAAGCTCTGTAAACGGGACGATCACGCTGCGGAGCCTCTTCCCTTTGGCAAATTTCTGCAGCTCCAGCGGGTCAGTGAAAATCGGGAGGAATATATTTCCATTGTTGTCTTTGATGAACGGAACCTTCAAGTCCTCCTTCTTGATCTCACCGCCCTCGGGAACCTCCCCGACGTCCATAGCCAGCAGATATCTGCCCTTTACAACGTTTGCAGCCATCTCCTCCTCCATCTCCTGGATGTTGGCTGTGCGCTCCTCTTTCTTGATCGGGCGGCGCATCTCCTGCATGTAGTAAATGCCGCTCAGCTGCAGCTGCGGGTTCATCAGCGGCATTTTCTCCGGCGGAATCTTGGAGTAATCCGGCTGCCTTACAATATCTGTAAGCTCCAGCTCCAGCTCGCCCTCAGCATCGACGAGCATTACCGAATTCACGCCGATCGCAAACATACCGATAAAAAATCCCAGCACCTGCGGCTTCTTAATCTCCGCTGCCATCAGAAGATACTTCTGTTCCGTATACTTCTTGGCATACTCCTGTACTTTATCTTTATCGGTAAATACCCAGACCTGGTCGTTGAAGCTCTCCGGGTCACATGTCACAAACGGCATCTTCGTCATCTGGGAATATAAGACATACATCTGCTCCAGCTGCTGCAGTTCCTGCACTTTCTTCTTTGTTTCTTCCGTTAACATACTAAATCCCATACCTCTCATTCACGTCATTCTCCTGCCGGCCGGCATAGGGGCTTCCCTGCTCCTGGGCGGCGCGGCGTCTCCCCTATAGTATACTTCCTTATGTCTCTCTTGGCAATCACAATTTTCGGCACCGTCACACAAGAACAGCCGTAAGATATACCGGCTGATGATCCGTATACTCAAAATTCACGTTGATGACCTCCACGCTTTTGACCTGCACGTTCGGGGAAACAATAAAGCCGTCGATCACATACGTCTGGGACGTCTCATAATCCCCGGTATACGGCGCATTCAGCAGGCGGCATGTCGGATAATTATCCGCTGCCGCAAACGAAAATCCCTCCGGCAGATCCGCCTCCGAGATCGTGCCCGGCACCCAGTACTGCGCGTTCTGGATCGGATATTTCGTGACCTGCTCAAACATCTGATTGAAGTCCCCGCCGGCGATTACATAATTGCCCTTCTCATATTCCTGTTCAAGCAGCTCTGCAAGCATCCGGCTCTGCGCTGCTTTTCCCTCTCCGTTATCGTACGCCTCGAGGTGAAGATTATAATATACAAGCTCCTTATCTGAACCCTCGATCGGTATCCTCGTCTCCAGAAGACACCTCTTTAAATTACAGGTACGAACGGGCCAGGAAAAAGGAACCGGCAGCGAAATCCTGGCTGCGTCGGAGACCCGGTAACGCGACATGGTCACAAGCCCGCTCTCCACTCTGCCGATCGGCGGCAGCGGATACGGCACGAAATCACACTTATAATTCAGCGCCGCCATGCCGGAAAGCCCGAGCGCCTCCTCATAATACGACAGCTCATTGATTCCGAACGTGCGTGCAGAATCAAAGTCCACCTCCTGAAGGCAGTAAATCGACGCTGGATACTGCTGCAGCGTCGCCGTGATGCCCGCGAGATTTTCCTCCACCCTCTCCCTGCTCTCAGGATTTACTTTTTTGCCGCCGTCCATAAAGAAATCCGCGCTGCTGTCAAGTCCTGCATATCCGGTATTATACGTCAGAACCGACAGCTCTTCGCCCCGCTTCAGAATGCGTTCCCCGCCCGCCGGCTCCACGCGCTCCACCTCGTCCGGACGGTATTCTCTTACTGTATAATACGTCAGCACTCCAGCCGCCGCAATCACGAGGGAGCCGGCGGCAATACGGATTCCCTTCCATACCTTTCTAAGTTTCACTTCCCGTCATCCCTTCTTCTGAGCCTCTATCTTCTCCGCCAGATCATTTAAGTAAACCCAGCGCTCCATCTTCTCCTCCAGCTCCTGCTCTGCCAGCTCCTTCTCCGCTGTAATTTCAGAGAGCTTCATGGAGTTCGTCGCATTTGCCATCATCTCACTGTCGAGCTTCGCAATCTTCTCTTCAAGCGCCGCGATCTCATCATCGATTGTCTCAAATTCCCGCTGTTCTTTATACGAAAATTTCAGATTCACCGGGCGGCTCTGCTTCCAGTCTTTTGCAGATTTTTTCTCCTGTATGACTGCCGCCTGCGTCCGCGCAGGCACTTCCCGCTGCTTTTTTGCCTCGAGATAATCGGTATAGCCTCCCTCATACTGCTGCAGATGTCCATCCTCAAACGCAAAGATTCTGTCCACGACATTGTCGAGAAAATATCGGTCATGGGAAACCGTGATTACGATTCCCACAAAGGAATTCAGGTAATCCTCAAGAATCGTAAGGGTCGGGATATCCACATTGTTGGATGGCTCGTCCAAAATCAGCACGTTTGCGCCTCCAATCAGTATGGAGAGCAGATACAGACGCCGCTTCTCCCCTCCGGAAAGCTTTGATACAGGCGTATACTGCATATCCGGAGTAAACAGAAATCGCTCCAGAAGCTGGGAGGCGCTGATCTTGCCGTCCTTTGTGGTGACATATTCCGCGATATCACGGATATAGTCGATCACCCGGCGGTCACTGTCCAGGTCCGGCTCCTCCTGGGCGAGATATCCGATGCGTATCGTTTCTCCGATCTCAACGCTTCCGGCGTCCGGCTCTGCAAGCCCTGCCATCATCCGGATAAGCGTAGACTTGCCGCATCCGTTCGGACCGATAATGCCCAGTCTCTGCCCGCGCAGTACGATATAGTCAAAATCCTCCACAATCTTCTTATTGCCGTAGCTTTTGCTGACATGATGCAGCTCAATCGTCTTCTTTCCCATCCGCATCTCCACGGAATCCATCTCCACTGCCGCGTCCTGTACCGGCGCCCGTCTGCCTTTAAGCGCTTCGAGCCGCTCCAGCCGCGCTTTCTGCTTTGTGGAACGGGCCCGGCAGCCGCGCTTTGCCCACTCCAGCTCCATGCGCAGAATACTCTGGCGCTTTCTCTCAGAGGCGAGCTCCATCTCCTCCCTCTGTGCTTTAAGCTCCAGAAATCTGGAATAATTCGCCTCATAGCTGAACATCTTTCCCCTGCTGATCTCAAGAATTCTGTTTGAGACCTTATCAAGAAAATATCTGTCGTGCGTCACCATCAGTACAATGCCCCGGTATGATTTTAAATACTCCTCCAGCCATGCAATCATCTCCTCGTCGAGATGATTCGTCGGCTCATCAAGCAGCAGCACGTCAAAGTCTGAAGCGAGTGTCTTGGCAAGTGCTGCGCGCCTTCTCTGCCCGCCCGAAAGCTCGTCAAGCCGTGCATCATATTCTGTGATTCCAAGCTTCGTCAGATTGCTCTGTACCTTCCAGTCCGTCTGCGGGTCGTCTGAGAGTGCCCAGGACTGCACAGTGGCTCCCTCAGGAAATTCCGGATTCTGCGCAAGGTAGGCAGTCCGGATTCCGTTCTGCCGTACAATCTGCCCCTCATCCGGATCTTCCAGTCCCGCCACCATCTTGAGCAGCGTTGTCTTTCCCGTTCCGTTAATTCCGATAATTCCGATCTTATCCCCCTCCTGCACTCCGAAGGAGGCATCGTCAAAAATTTGCTTTTCACCGAAAATCTTGCTGATATGCTCTATGTTTATGACATTCATTTTACCAAACTCCTCAAAAAAATATAAAGCTGCGGAAAATAACACCCGCAGCTTTATATTAAATGATTTTCAAAAAAGCGTCAATCCGGAAAACCGACGCTTCCTATCAGTCGTTATGCGTTACGACCTCTCCGTGTCCGAGGTTGTATGTAATTTCTCCCTCGAGTTCTACCTTTAATACGGTTACAAGCGGATGCTCCTTCATCTTGTCCGCACGGATCCACAGTGTTCCCGGGATGCCGCTCCACGGCAGAGCTCCGGTGTAGCTGAAGGAAAGTTCCTCTCCGGTGTGCAGAACCGTCACACGCTTCACAGGGGTCTTTACGCCTTTGATGCACAGATTCTCCGCCGGCTTGTCATATACAAACAGATAGATGGTCTTCTTATCCTTTGACAGCGTACTTCCTCCGAGGAACTGGCTGTAGGAAAGTCCCTTTTCTGTCTCGTAGATTGCCTCCTCATTGTCATGAATGAATGTTCCAAGATCCTCAAGAACCTTTACCTGGCGTTCGTCAAGCGTTCCGTCCTCCTTAGGCCCGACGTCAAGCAGCATCTTGCCGCCAAGCGTAATGCAGTCGCAGAACATACGGATGATCTGACGGCTTGTCTTATAGTCATTATCGGACGGACGATATCCCCAGGAGTCATTGATTGTACAGCAGAACTCCCACACTCCCTCCGGGCCGTACAGCGGGATGCCCTGCTCCGGTGTCTCATAGTCGCCGTAGCCCTGCAGTCTGGAGTTTACGATAACCTCCGGATTTAAAGACTCCAGATACGCCTTAAACTCCTTTGCTTTCCACTGCTTTGCACTGCGCTCCCAGTCTCCGTCAAACCACAGCAGATCCACCTTGCCGTAATGCGTCATCAGCTCCCGGATCTGATTATTGTTAAACTCCAGGAACTCTTCCCATTTCTCCGGATCCTCCGGGCCGCCTGCCGGCGTTGCGTAAATGTCCTCAAGGTGATCCTTCGGATCTTCTCCCTCGGGATATACGCTTCTGTAGCGCGGATCAGACCAGTCAATCAGAGAGTAATAGATACCAACCTTCATGCCGGCCTCGCGTACCGCCTCGGTGTACTCCTTTATAATATCTCTTTTTGCCGGCGTCTTCTTCATCACGCTTAAGTCCGAATACTGCGTATCAAACAGGGCCACGCCGTCATGGTGCTTGGATGTAAGCACCACATACTGCGCGCCAGCCCTCTTAAAAAGCTCTGCCCACTTCTTCGCATCGAACTTGGATGCGGTGAATCCCTCACACTGCTTCATATAATCCTCATAGGAAATATTTCCATTGTGGAAAGACCACGACTCGGAAACGTCGCCTACCGCGTAAATTCCATAGTGAATAAAAATTCCCAGCTTCGCTTTTCTGAACCAATCCTGCATCATAATAGTAGTTCTCCTTTGCTTCCGTTAAATTATGATTCTGCGGAACACCTTCCCCCTCTCCTGAGAGAAGCCGCGTCCTTTTATGTTCTTTCACAATATAGCATGCTTTTTTCAGGAAATCATTCTAAATAGTTCTCCGTACAATTTTATACCTTCAGGTTTTTCCGCCCGCTGCCGCACATCCCAACCAGAGCTCTGTTTTCTTTTTCTTCCTTCTCTTTGGCGTCCCACACACTCCCCACGGTTCAACCTATTTTTCTTTATTTCTCCATGCTTCGCAGCATTTTCCGGAACTGCAGCGTAAAGAGCACTGACGTAAACGAGACGGCAAGAAAATCTGCAACTGGTTCCGCCATATATACCGCCGTCGTCTGATCGCTGATGATATGCGGCATAATATAAATCAGCGGAATCAAAAGGATAAACTTTCTCATTACTGCCACAGCAATCGACGCCTTGGCATTTCCCAGAGAGGTAAATGTCATCTGACAGGCCACCTGTATGCCGAAGAGTATCAGACACGCCATATAGATGCGAAGCGCCCTGCCCGTGAAGTTCAAAAGTTCCTGGTCAGAAGTGAACATCGCTGCAAAAAGCCTGGGGAATATCATGACAAGCGCCCACAGAATTGCCGAATAGCACAGGCTCGATTTGAGCAGCAATTTAAATGCTCCCTTCACTCTGTCCTTGTTTCCGGCTCCGTAGTTATAGCTGATAATCGGCTGTGCGCCCTGTCCCAGTCCCTGCAGAGGCAGCATCGCAAACTGCATGACGCTTGTAAGAATCGTCATGGCGCCTACAGCTATATCGCCGCCGTAGCGCAGGAGCGAGGAGTTAAAACAGATCGAAATTACGCTTTCACTTGCCTGCATAATAAACGTGGACAAACCGAGCGCCAGGCTGGGCAGCACGATTTTTTGCTCAAGCCGCAGATTCTTCGCCTGAATCCGAAGATTTGTTTTCTTCCCGAACAGAAACGCCAGAACCCAGATGCACGACATCGCCTGCGAAATGATCGTCGCAAGAGCGGCGCCTCTGACGCCCATACCGAATACGAAAATGAATATCGGATCCAGAATGATATTCGCTACCGCTCCGATCAGCACGGAGAGCATACCTGTCTTTGCAAATCCCTGTGCTGTGATAAATGCATTCATTCCCAGAGTAATCTGTACAAAAATGGTGCCGATTGCGTAGATGTTCATGTAAGCTACACCGTACTCAATCGTATTCTCGCTTGCACCGAATGCCATCAGAAAGCCGCGGTTCCACAGCAGAAGCGCTGCAGTCAGAAGTACGGAGATGACAATCTGCACGATAAAGCAGTTGCCGAGCGTCTTCTCCGCTTTCTCCTTCTCACCCTTCCCCATGAAGATCGACGCTCTCGGAGCTCCGCCGAATCCCACAAACGCTGCAAACGCCGTGACAATCATAATCAGAGGCATACACACTCCCACACCGGTCAGCGCCAGCGCGCCCTCCTTCGGAATATGACCTATGTAGATACGGTCTACAATATTATAGAGCATATTAATAATCTGCGCCAAAACCGTCGGGAGCGCCAGCTTCATCAGAAGCTTTCCCAGCGGCTCTCTTCCGAGAAAATCTCTGTCATTGTTCATGATCTCTTCCTCCCTTTCAGTGCCTGCCGTGCGTTTGCTCCTATCCGGCAGTTGATTCTCTCAAATAATTTTCTGTCCTCCTCTGAAATCCCGGCAAACAGCGATTCCCTGAACTCTTCCCATCCCCGGTCAATCGCTGCAAGTATCGGGTCCGCATCTCTGGTAAGATGCAGATGTATCTTCCTGCGGTCTCCGGCGTCCGGTTCCCTTCGCAGCCATGACCGGCCGACGAGGGCGTCCACTGCAGCCGATACATTTCCTTTCTGCATCCGGCGCAGCTCCACAATCTCCGCTGCCGTGTCCTTTCCCGGATTGTTGCGCAGAAAGCTCATAACCTTTGCCTCTGTCAACGAAATCCCAAACTCTGCGCAGATCTCCTTGAGAAGCTCATCCTGCAGTTTTACAACCCCATCCATGGTCACCAGAAACTCCGTGGTGCGTTTCACGCCTCTTCCTCCTTCCATATGCTTATCTTTAAAATAGTTCTATTTAGAACTATTTTAAAGATAAATCTTTTTTTGAAGAATGTCAATGTGTTTCCCATTTTTTCAGAAAAAAAGGAGGTCCGCATGCGAACCTCCTGTAAAAACCATATGTATTATTCAGCGCTTGCCTGTGCCTCTGCTGCTGTCTCCATGCGCATCTCCAGATAATCCTCAAGTCCCAGGGTCTCCAGGTAGTCACAGTAGCTGTTCCACTCTTTGTCTACATCAGCCTGACCTGCGATCCACTTGGCAACGGACTGCTCGATATACTCTTTGAGCGCTGTCTGAACCTCAGCCATCTCATCTGCCTGCTCCAGCGGTACCCAGTAAGCCGGAACCTTGCCGGTAAGATGATCTTTATACTGCTCGTTAACAACTGCCTTCTCATCAAACATCGGCGGATCCTGAAGCGGCTTGAAGCCTACCGGGATGTTTCTCGGCAGAGCCTGCGGAAACAGGTTTGCCCATGCGTAATAATCCTGCTCGTCCTCCGGCAGTGTTCCAACATCGATCTTGCGGTAGCCGTCGTCCTCTTTAAACAGAGTCTTGCCCAGCACACCGTTGGCAATCTGGATACTGTTCTCCTCCTCATAAACAGCGTTCCACCATTTCATGATGGATGGAATGTCTTTTGCATTATTTGTTACAACAAGCTGTGTTCTTAAAATGGACACGCCCTCAGAATCCTGATACCACTTCGGATCACTGCAGTTCGGACTGGACAGTACCGGAAGCGGAGCCCAGTGTGGAGTCTCGCCTGCGTTGTACGGCATATAGTCGCTGCTTGCGTAGGTCATAACAGCACCATACAGATCCTTGCCGCCTTTTGCTTTCCACTGGCTCTTATCCTGTGTAAACGCCTCATTGTCAATCAGACCTTCGCTGTATAATTTATTTAAGTATTCTACGCCCTCTTTAAACTCATCTGTATTTGCTACGAACTTCAGCTCTCCGTTGTCCATAGTCATACCGAACTCATCACAGGATGCTCCAAACCATCCCATCATGTAGTTGATATTCTTGTTATCCGGGTCAAATCCAAGCGGAATCTCATCGTTGGGATCTCCATTTCCGTTTGCATCCTGCTCCTTAAACGCTTTGAGCACCGCCTCAAACTCCTCCGTTGTCGTAGGCATCTCCATACCGACATTCTCCAGCCATTCGGTGTTGACAATAATCTGATAGTCTACAAGCGGAGCCTCTACTACGTAAGGAATGGAGTAGATATGTCCGTCCGGAGCTGTCATGGCTTCACGCACTCCGTCCATATCCAGAACCTTCTGGATGTTTGGAGCATACTCCTCAATATAGTCCTCCAGCGGAACGAATAACTGCTGGTTCATACCATATTTCAGAATATCCGTATCCTGAATCAGCCATCCGCCGATACAGTCCGGATAACTTCCTGCGCTCAGTGCCAGGGACAGCTTCTCCGTCGCCAGTTCGTTCGGATACTGTTCTGTTGACATTGTGATGCCAGTCTCCTCGTTGATCGCATCTACCATACGGTATTCACCGGTACTGGAGTTATCATCTACCATTACAACGAAACTTGCGCCGCCCTCTGATGTGTCCTCTGAACCCTCTGTGTTTTCTGTCTTTCCGCTGTCCGCTGCATTATCTGTACTCGTATCGCCGCATCCGGTCAGAAGTCCGGATGCAAGCATCATGCATGCCAACATCGCTGCCACTTTTCTTCTCTTCATATTCTTCTCCTTTCCCAATGGAACACTTTCACTGACTTATTCCATTTCAATTTGAGCTTACAACAGTCTAAAAACAGACAGAAACTTTACTTTTCTTGCCTATAATGCTGTATGCCTGTGCTCTTTATGCTTATTATTTTATGAAAAACAACAATAAAAATCAATGCTCTATCATATCATTTACTGACTTATTCTATGATTTTATTTTTGAAAATACGTTTCCAGAATTTTTCCGGCACAGGAAACAGCGCTGCCGGAGTCGTAGCCGTTGACAATCCGCACTGCAATCGAAATCTGCGGATCGTCTGCCGGAGCGTATCCTATGAAGAGTCCGTGATCCGGCTCCGCCGCGCTCTCCTGCGCAGTTCCCGATTTTCCGGCGACAGAGACTGGCAGCTTCTGAAAAACTCCCGTACTTTTTGCATACCCCTCCATGCCTCTGTGCACGCTGTCCCATGCGCTTTCAGAGAAATGGACCTCTGCTCCTGCCTTGGGCGGCTGTACTGCTTCCCCTATCTGCCCGATCAGTGTGAGATCATAATTTCCGCCTCTGTCTGCCAGCGTATTGACATAGCGCGCAAGCTGCACCGTCGCGTAATTGTGCGTACCCTGACCGATCGCAGAGGGAATCGCATACTGATCCGTGACCTCAGGGCTGCTCTCCGCCAACTCGATTCCGCTCTTCTCATCAAGATGCAGCGTGCAGGCATATCGCTGCAGCGTCTCAAGCGCTTTGCTGTCCGAGAATTCCTCCCCATTTTTCTCCAGCCCAAGACGGTACGACACCTCGCACAGATAGTCGTTGCAGGAATTCTCAAGTGCGTCTGCCGCACTTGATATGCGTCCGTGCCCGCTGTGGTTCCAGCACTTTAACGGAGGCGCAACCTTATCGAATACACCGTCGCAGATGACTTCGCTTCCGGTTGAAATCACCCCCTCCTCAAGCCCTGCGAGGATTGTGACCGGTTTGAACGTCGAGCCCGGTGCGGAGAGCTGCTGCGTGGCGCGGTTGTACATCGGAAGCGATTTGTCATTGTACAATTTATAATAATAAGAGACATCCATCTCGTTTGCCAGCCGGTTATTATCGTAGCCCGGATAGCTGACGCAGGCGAGGACTCTGCCGGTGTCAGCCTCCGTGATGACCGCAGAGCCTGAGCATGGCTCAAGTGCCAGCATAGCAGGCGTAATCTCCAGCGCCATGATCTTTTGTATCATCAGATCATACGGCAGGAGCGTCCCCGCCTGAAGCTGATCCCATGAGCCGTCATTTCTGTCCAGAATTCCCTGTTCATATAAAAGGCTGCATATCTCCACGGGGGAAATCCTGCTGCTTCGCACCATCTGCTCATAAACCGAATCATTGAACTCCTCACTTTCCTGAAGCTGCTCTTGTATGTATTCTTTCAAAAACTCATACGCCTCATCCCCTGTCAGATATCCGGTATTTTCATCCAGTACATCTTCCTTCAGCCAGCCGTTCCCGGCAGCCGTCTTTAAATATTCTGCAAGGGAAATCGTTCCCTCCTGCCATTGTTTCTGAATCTCGCCGGGTTCTTTCTCCCTGTCGATAAGTCCCAACTGCTCCGCTATCAGTGATTCGTACGCCTGCAGTTCAGCACTCTGCTGTCCGTGCGTTACGCCTGTACTGTCCAGGTCTTGCGACAGCTCCAGTAATACCTCTTCCCTGCGCATCTGATGGCGTGTGAGGATCTCCTTCTCCAGCGCAGAGGCATTTCCTGATGCAAACCGCTCTGTGTCAATAATATGGTTTGTAAACAGTGCACAGTACGCGTCGTATATCGGAATTCGAATCTCGGTTGACTCAGAGACAGCGGTTCGGTCGAATGTCTTCTCATTGATAAAGTGACCGCAGAGCACCTCAGCGATCTTTGCCTCAAGCGCCTCATAGACACTCTGCTGGAGCCCGGCGTCGATCGTCAGTATCACATCCTGCCCCGGCTGCGGCTCCTTGGTAATCCCCAGATCCTGCAGAACCCGCCCGGTGTTGTCCACACAGACTCTGCGCTCACCGTCCCGTCCCTGCAGCGAAGCATCCAGATACTCCTCCAACGCGGACTTTCCGACCACGGAGCTGATCGTAAGACCCTCCTCCTCTCTCTCGGAGAGCTCTTCCTGTGAAATCGCCCCAACATAGCCAAGCAGAGAAGCAAATGCCTCTCCCTGCGGGTATACCCGAATGCTGTCCTCTGCAATGCCGGTGCCCGCAAGGCGGTATTGATTCTCAAGCACGGCTGCCCGCGTCTCATCCGAAATGTCCCGCGACACTGTGACGGCGAGATACTTCTGATAGGCGGTGAGCGTCAGAGCGTAACGGATACTCAGAATGTTGAGCTCCTCCCCTCTTGACAGATCTTCTCTGGCCGCCATGCCGTACTGCGCAAGCTCTTCTGGCGTATACGGTTTTCCCCCGCTCTCAAAAAGTCCGTAGCGCTCCTCTAATTCTGCAATCACTTCCTCCGGCGCCGCCTGACGCTGTTCTTCCGTCAGATCTTTCCGGCTGTTTTTGCCGTACAGATCTGCCAGAAACCGCTCCAGCGTGCTGCCCTCTGCGGTAAACTGCCAGTTATTCTCATTATCCAGCACAATTTGAAGGTGATTTTCTACCGCATCCCCGTATTTCCCGATCAGAACGGAAAGCTGATGCAGCGTCCCGTTCAGCGCAAGCTGCCGCTCCCTTATCGTATCGTACTCCTTTGCATCTTCAAACGTCACAGAATACGTCATCCGATTTTCCGCCAGCACGACGCCGTTTCGGTCTCGGATAATCCCGCGTGCTGCCTTCACCGGAATCTCCTTTGTACTCTTTACCACAAAATTCTGCTGATATGCCTCTCCCCGGAGAATCTGAAGCTGGAACAGTCTTGCTGCAAGCCCCAAAAACATCGCCGCAAACATCAGCGTCATCACCATCCCCCTCGGCAATCTCCATTTTTTCATTCGCATGCTCCTTTTACATCTTACATTTGTAATTTTTATTAATCTTACACTTGTAAGTTTTAAAAGTCAAGCCCTGTTTTCCCTTTACTCCTATCGCCTGCGGGTGTATAATCACGGTATAAAGGAGCTTCCTGTATAATTCAAATATAGGGAATTCCGAGAAAGGTGGTTGAGAAAAAAGGATACCTCAGAGTAAAATAAGATTTACTGACTTGGCAGGTTAGTACAAATCTTATAGAACAGAGAG
>CALWSC010000069.1 GCA_944384105.1 uncultured Lachnospiraceae bacterium
AGCACTTGATACCGAGACGAGTATTCAGGTTATGGAGCTTCTAAAGGAAGTCGCAAAAGACCGCCTTGTCATCATGGTAACGCATAACCCGGATCTGGCAGAACGCTATGCCACCCGTATCGTTCGCCTGAGCGACGGTGAGATTACGGACGACAGTGATCCGTACAGCCTGGACGAAAAGAGCCTTGCCCCGGCAGAGCATAAGAACATGGGCAAATCATCCATGAGTTTTCGCACAGCCCTGGCGCTGAGCTTTAACAACCTGCGAACGAAGAAGGGAAGAACATTTCTGACCGCATTTGCAGGCTCGATCGGAATTATCGGCATCTCGCTGATCCTGGCACTCTCAAGCGGCGTGGACACTTATATCGAGGATATCCAGAGAGAGACGATGACTTCCTATCCGATCACAATCGATGCACAGACGCTTGATTTAAGCAGCATTATGGAAAATGTCACAGCCGGTCATACAAAAAAAGATGCCGGTCACAGTCTCGACGGCGTTTACGCAGACAGTGCAGCACTCGAGATGGCAAATCAGATCACGACGAGCGTCACGGAGAACAATCTGACCGAATTCAGAAAGTACCTTGATGATGCGAACAGCGAAATCCGCCAGTACCTTGGCGAAAACGGCGTGATTTACTCCTACGACGTGCCGTTTTCCGTATACGCCAGAAATGAAGAGGGTGAGTTTCAGGACACTGCGGACAATGGAATGGGAAATACAGAGGATATGTATGCTTCCTCCGGTATGTCCCAGGAAGTGCAGCAGGGGATGATGAACACGATGTCCTCCTGGATGGATTCTGCAGGAGGCTTTGCAATGTACAATAACAGTGTATTTGACGAGATGCTTCCGGGAGCGGACGGCGAGCTTGTGAGCGCAGTGACGAAGGACAGTTATGACGTTGTGGCGGGAGATTATCCGAAGCAGTACGATGAGGTCGTGCTGGTGCTTGATGAAAAAAATGAGATTTCCACTACCATGCTGTACTCCCTTGGAATGATTCCCAAGGAGGATTACAGCGCGATGCTTGAGGCAATCAACAGCGGGGAGGAATTTGAAGCAAAAGAGTACTCCTGGAGTTATGATGAGCTGCTTGGCAGGAACTTCTGGCTTGTGCCCGCATGCGAATACTATGAGGACAACGGCGATGGTACCTGGAGTTATATCGGCGATGACCCGATAAAGAGAGAAAAACGCGCAGAAAACGGCATCCCTCTGACAGTTTCCGGGATCATCCGCCCGAAGGAGGATGCGAAGAACGCAACTATCTCAGGAGCGGTGGGATATACGAATGCATTAACCGACTATTTAATTGATTATGCGGATGAAAGCCCGGTGGTTCTGGCTCAGCAGAGCAGTCCGGACGTGAATATTCTGACCGGTATGGGATTTGAGCCGGGGACAGAAGAAGAGAAGATCGAAGATACCAGGACCTATATTCAGAAACTTGGAATCTCAGGAAAGGCGGCGCTCTGGAAGAGCCTGGCGGGCGCCATGTATTCCGGAGATGAGGCGGCATATCAGCAGATGGCCGCAATGGACGAGACACAGCTTGCAGCGATGCTGGATCAGTATATGACAAATCCGGATAACGAGGTTCTGCTTTCAATCTACGATAACTATATCTCTGCCGGAAGCTATGACGACAATATGACAGCCTTTGGCTTTGTGAGCAGAGAAGCGCCGTCGTCCATCAGCATATATGCGGATACGTTTGAAGATAAAGACAAGATTGCAGAGTGCATTACGAACTATAACGAGAAAACAGAAGCGGAAAATCAGATCACATATACGGACTTTGTGGCCATGATGACCTTTTCAATCACTACAATTATTGATGTGATTTCCTACGTATTGATCGCGTTTGTGGCAGTATCGCTCGTGGTATCCTCGATCATGATCGGAATCATCACTTACGTCTCTGTTCTGGAGAGAACAAAGGAAATTGGTATCCTGCGTGCAATCGGAGCCTCTAAGCATAATATTTCTCAGGTATTCAATGCGGAAACCGTGATTATTGGACTGTGCGCCGGAGCACTCGGCGTTGGAATCGCCGCGCTTTTGACCATACCGATCAATGCAGTTATCCACAATCTGATCGGAAACAGTGATGTCAATGCGTATATACCCGCGGTGAGCGCTTTGATTCTGGTGATTTTAAGTACAATTCTCACCCTGATCGGCGGACTGATTCCCGCGAAGAAGGCAGCGAGAAAGGATCCTGTAAAGGCTTTGAGAACAGAATAAAGAAAGACAAATATGCAGCCGGAAGCGCATCCCGGCTGCATTTGCCTTTTTATGCCCCTTGTAAAGATACATCATTGTAGTGTATAATCTAATGATAATGAGAAAATTTACATACACTGACAAGAAAAGGATAAGCAGGTGAACGATTTGAAGAGAAGAATGGAACAGCTTGTCAACGGAAGATTTGAATTCGAGGTTCCGCCTCTGACTCTGTCCGTCCGGGAAGTGCATCTGACGACCGGTGCGGGGGAGAATATAAGAGATGAATTTTATATCGGCGCTAAGAACGGACGGAGGGTCAAGGGTGTGCTTTCGACTACGAACCGCAGAATTGTGCTCGGCAGAGACAAGTTCTCCGGAGACGTGGTGGGAATTCCCTACGGCATTGACGTTGCGGGACTTGGTGAGGGAGACACGGTTAAGGGCAGTATTGTCATCCAGAGCGATCTCGGAGAGCAGTATATTCCTGTGACAGTAGATATACAGTCTGACAATGTGCGCAGCTCTTTCGGCGAGGTGCATACGCTCGGAGACTTTGCGCAGCTTGCCCAGAAGGACTACAGAGAGGCATTTTATCTGTTTACAAGCGAGAAGTTTACGAGTCTGTTAAGAGGAGAGGATGCCTGCCGCGCGGCGCTGTACCGCGGCATGTCGAAAAATCCCGTAACCTACCAGCACATGGAGGAGTTTTTGATCGCTGCCGGAAAGAAAGAGCCGGTAAAGCTCGAGATCCGCAAAAAGGGCAGGGCGTCTTACCGTCTGGAGCGTTCCATGAAGGATACGCTTGCGATCTCGCGAAGTACCTGGGGATATGTGCGCGCGGAGGTAGAAATCTGCGGCGACTTTCTCGAGGTCGAGAAGCGTGTTATCACATCCGAGGATTTCATCGGCAGCGTGTTCGGACTGGAATACATTGTGCGAAGAGAAAAGATAGGCGCAGGGCGTCACTACGGAAAGATTATTCTTCGGACAGTCTGCCAAACCCTGGAGTATGAAATA
Source organism: uncultured Lachnospiraceae bacterium (assembly GCA_944384105.1). GTDB lineage: Bacteria > Bacillota > Clostridia > Lachnospirales > Lachnospiraceae > Egerieimonas_A. The sequence goes on from CALWSC010000069.1 coordinate 3,257, forward strand.
GAGGCTTCGATTGACAATGGAATTCAGGAGGTGCGCGGCTATCTTGCCAGCCATCTGAAGGTGGATATGGCGCAGGACTACTTGGCACTCTGCCTCGGAAAGATGGATCAGCAGGAGTGGGGACGCCGTACAGCCGCAAATTTGAAGCAGTTTGAGGAGAGCGGCAGCAAAGAAATCCTGATGGATCTGTATGCGGCATATGCGGCGTATAAGCAGGGGGAGTCGTACCGCGCGCTTGAGCTCCTGTTCCCGTACCGAGACTATGAATTCGGTCCCGGTGAAGAGGAAGAGCAGGGCGTTTATCTGTATCTGGCAAAATATACGGAGCTTCTTCCGGTTGAGAAGCGGGATATTTCCGTAAGGCTTTATTCTCTGCAGAAGCGCCGCCCGGATTCCTTCCTGCTGCTGACGCTCCTTCTGACGGAAGATGAGGAATTTAAGAATTCTCCGGCAAAGCAGCTTTACCGAATGGAAAAGCTCTTTGAGATCGGCGGTACAAGCCCGTTTCTCTATCTGGCAGCGTGCGAGATTCTGATACAGGATGACGGGATGCTCTGCAAACTGTCCGAATTCATGATCCAGGTGCTTCGCTTCGCGCTGCGCCATGATATTTTGACGAAAGCGCTTGTGGAACGGGCAGCATATCTGTCGGGGCATGAAAAGACATTCCGCCGGTCGCTTTATCGTCTGCTGGCAGGAGGATATGAGAAGTTCGGCGGCAACGATGTACTCGAGGCGGTCTGCCGCCTGATTATGCTCGGCCATCCTACAGACCGGGAATATTTCAAGTGGTACGCGCTGGCTGTTGAGAAGGAGCTGCGCCTGACACGGCTGTATGAATACTATATTGAGACGATGGGCGAAGACTTCAGCGGTGTGCTGCCGCAGGTTATCCGCATGTACTTTGCGTATAATAATACGATCGGAAATAAGAAGCGTGCGTTTATCTACGCGAACGTCATCCGCAACAGGGAAGTCGACCGCACGACATACATGAACTACAAAAAACCGATGGAGCAGTTTGCCAGAGAACAGCTCAAAAAGCGCAGGATGAACGAGGACTATGCAGTGATTTACCAGGAGTGCATTCCGCAGCTTACAGACGCGGCAGCTGCGGATGCGATGGCGGATGTGATGTTCGTTCACCGCCTGACCTGCCATGACAGAAATATCCGCAGAGTCATTGTCTGCCACGAGGCGCTCCAAAGCGAAGCGTCGTACCCGTGCGTGGACGGTACGGCATATATTTCGCTTTATACGCCGCAGGCGCAGATCCTCTTTGAGGACGAGAAGCGCCGCCGTTTTGCCTCCACCGTTCCGTATAAGGTGGAAAAGCTGATGGACACCGGTGAATATGTGAAGGCGTGCGCAGCGCTCGATGTGGATAACTTCGGATTTCAGCTTCATCTGTGCGGGGAGAGTGATATGAAAGTCGGTATCCGCAGCCTCAATGCATTCCGCAGCGCTTCGGAGAACGAGGCTTTTACAGAACAGTACCGTCAGAAACTGCGCCGCTGCCTGCTTGACTACTATGCAGCGCACGCCGGCGAAGATATGCTCGACGAATATCTGGCAAAGCTGGACTGCGAGGCATTTGCCCGCGTGGACAAGGCAGCGCTTGTGGAGATTCTCATTGACCGCAGGATGTATGCCCAGGCTTTTCAGATTATCTGCGACTACGGCTATGAGAATATCCGCATCGGCTCCCTGCTGCGCCTGTGCAGCCGTCAGATCCTGAACCTGGAGTATGAGGAAAATGAAGAGCTTGTCTATCTGGCGCACTATATATTTTCGCAGGGAAAATACGACGAGGTGATTCTGACTTATCTGCGCGACCACTTTGCAGGACCGGTGGAGGAGATGTGCGCTGTCTGGGAGCGCGTCAAGGGCTTCGGGCTGGAGAGCTACTATCTGGATGAGCGGATTTTGGTGTACTCCATGTTCGTGAGAAGATATCCAAAGCAGGGGGCAAAGATTCTGGAGAGCTATGTGAGCCAGCAGGGCAGAGAGCTTGTCATTATGGCGTATCTGACATTTGAAGCGTGCGGCTATTTCATGGGGGCGCATATGCCAGAGCCTGTGATTTTTGAGTTTCTTGAGGCTGTGTACGACAGAGAGTGGGAAATGGATCAGATCTGCCGGCTCGCTCTCTTAAAGCACGACGCGTCGCTTGAGAAGCTCACGGAAAAGCAGGAGAATCAGGCAGGGAAACTGCTGGAAGAGTTTATTCAGAAGAATCTGCGGTTTGCATTTTATCAGAATCTGCCGGCACAGCTTATCAAGGCGTATCAGCTCGAGGATAAGATATTTGTGGAGGAGAAGCTGCCGGCTGCGGCGCGCGTTACGATTCACTACCGTATGGAGCGCCAGGGTGAGCCGGTGCAGGAGTACAAGAGTGAGCCAATGAAAAATATGTACCAGGGTATCTTCGGAAAAGAGTTTCTGCTCTTCTACGGGGAGACGCTGCGCTACCGCATGACTGTGGAGGTCGGAGAGGACAGCTATGACACTGAGGAGAAGAACGTGACCCTGCAGGAAATTTCCACATCCGGAGAGAGCCGCTATCAGCTCTTAAATCAGATGCTCTGCGCCTGTGCAATGGGGCAGGAAGACGATCTGCAGCGCGCGATGCAGCGGTATCTGATGCAGGAGAAGCTCACAGAAAACGTATTCTCTATCCTCGACTGACGGGAGGCGAAGATAAGCAATGGAAAAGAGAAACATTATAGCAGGATTTGAACTGGGAGAAAGGACGTCCCAGATTACAATATATGACAGAAAAGAGAACAAAGCCGCCTGTGTCCCGGTCAAGATCGGGGGAAGCGACAGTGAATTTGCCTCGGCGCTCAGCCGCAGGGAGGACGGCGGACCGTGGCACTTCGGCCGCGAGGCGGAATACTTCGCAGCACAGCAGCAGGAAGTCCTGATTGACAATCTGTATGCATTGTGCAAAGACAATAAGGATACGGAGATCGGTACAGACAGATATCCGGCGTCGTACCTTCTGACCGTATTTCTGCGGGAAGCTCTGCGCCTTGCAGGCATCAGCGAGCCGTCGCTGGAACTTTCAGCGCTGATGGTGACTGTGCCGGGAATCACCAGAGAACTTGTTGAAAATATGCGGATTGCATTTCAGGAGCTTGGAATTTCCAGGGGAAGAGGATTTCTGCAGGATTACGATGAAAGCTTCTATTATTATACGCTCTACCAGCGCCCGGACATCTGGAGCCGCAAGGTTGGTATGTTTCTGTTCGAGGACAGGGAGGTATCATTTAAGAGCCTGGACATGAACGATAAGACACGTCCCGTACTCGTCAGCGTCGGTCAGGGAGAGCACATCACACTGCCGGAGGATCCCCGCGAGAAGGACAGCGCTTTTCAGGCTATGATCGATCGAGTATTCGGGGATGATGTCTACTCCTCCGTATTCCTGATGGGAGACGGCTTCTCCCGCGACTGGGCAAAGAAATCGGTGCTGCTGCTGTGCCGCCACCGCCGCCACGTATTTATGGGCAATAACCTCTATGTAAAGGGCGCGTGCTACGCGGCCAAGGAAAAGATTGAGGAGCGGATGCTGAAGGGATATCTCTTCGTCAGCCGCGATCTCGTAAGGCACAATATCGGTATGGATATGACAGTAAACGGAAGCAGCACATACTACCTTCTGATACCCGCGGGCATCAACTGGTATGAGGCAGTGCGGGATGTGGATATATTGCTGAACGGGGAAAGAGATCTTGCGTTCTCTGTCAGCAGTATGGACGACGGTACGAGAAACCGCTACAGTATGGAGCTTCCGGGGCTTCCCCAGAGACCGGACAAGGCGACAAGGCTGCACCTGCATCTCGAGTACATTTCCCCGGAGGAGTGTACGATCGAGGTCACAGACGAGGGCTTTGGAGAACTGTTTCCATCCAGCGGGCTTACCTGGAAGGAAACTATGAGAGGATAAGGAGAGAAAAATGAGCGGATACATTTTATGTCAGGTGGAAAAGGCGAAATCGCCTTACTATATAGAAAATATCAGCGTGAATATCTACTCCATAGAGGAACTCTGCTTTTATCTTCGGCACAACATCTATCTGCTGGACGAGACGATCATCAACGAGGAACTCTGCCGCTGGATACGCGACGAGCTGAAATTAAAGAGACTGTATCAGAAGCTCTACGCGATTCTCGATAAGGAGCACGCAGTCGGAGACTTCATTCTTCCGATCTTCAAGGAGATCAACTATCTCTCCCTCGCGGAATTCCGCGAAATGAACGAGAAGCTTCAGCAGTTTGCCGAACAGCCGGAAATCGTTCGACGCAAGAAAAAGGCCGATTATCTCTATGAGAACGGCAAATTTGTCAATGCCGTGAAGGTATACAAAAAGACGCTGGAACTGCGGCAAGAGCTTCTGAAATCCGGCGAGAGCCCGGACAACCTCGGCGTGCAGTTTGTGGGCAGCATCTACAACAATATGGGATGCGCCTACGGCAGGATGTTTCAGATGGAAGAGGCGATGGAGTGCTTTCAGAAGGCCAATGATATGCTCGGCTCTGAGGCGTCGCAGAGAAGTCTCCTTTACGCGTGCTGGATGTCACGCTCCCAGGAGGAATATGAGAAATTTGCAGATTCGCTGAATACCGGTGAGAAAATCCGCCGCCAGGTGGAGGACACCATCGCCGATGCCCGCCGCGACAGCAGCGGCACCGAAGCAGCGGCAGAGTATGAGAAGGTACAGGAAATCTATAAAAAGGACGGCGGACAGGCGGGAAAAGAAGCGATGAGAAAACTGCTTGAGAGCTGGACAGCCAAGTATCATAGACAGACAGGATATTAAATATATTCGCGATAAAGCCGGAAATCAGAAGATAGATTTCCGGCTTTATCTATGCAGCCTTAAAAATACTTCGAGGATATGCACATTTTGGTTGACAGATATATTTTAGTGTGATAAAGTGATACCATGTCATAAAGAAGAAAAAGTAAATCGGAGGGAGTATATATGAAAAGGAAAGTATTTGCAATGTTTTTATCATCTGTGCTTGCCGTTGCTATGTTTGCCGGCTGTGGATCGGAGGAGAAGAAGGACAGTACGGCAGATACGGGCAGCAGTTCTCAGACCAGTTCGGATGACGGGGAGCGTGCAGCAGCGGATACGACATACGGCACTGCCGAGGAGGGCAAGTTTGTCGTTGGGTTTGACCAGGAGTTTCCGCCTATGGGATTTGTGGATGAGAACGGCGGATATACGGGCTTTGACCTGGAGCTTGCCGAGGAGGTGGCAAAGCGCCTGGATCTGGAGTTTGTGGCGCAGCCGATTGCGTGGGACGCAAAGGATATGGAGCTGTCTTCGGGAACGATTGACTGTATCTGGAACGGTTTTACAATGACAGGCAGAGAGGAAGATTACACATTCTCAGAGCCGTATCTGAATAACCGACAGGTATTTGTGGTGAATGAGAATTCGGATATTCAGTCCGCAGCCGATCTGGCCGGAAAGATTGTGGAGGTGCAGGCGGATTCCGCAGCAGAAGCGGCGCTTAATGAGAATACAGAGCTTTCTTCCGCATTTACGATGCAGGCGGTACCGGATTATAATACTGCCATGATGGATCTGGAGCAGGGCGCGGTTGACGCGATCGCGATGGATGAGGTGGTTGCCTCTTATCAGATCACTTCCCGCGGCAGCAAGTTCCGCGTGCTGGACGAGGAAATTTCATCCGAGGAGTATGCAATCGGTTTTCTGAAGGGGAACGACAAGCTGAAAGAGAGCGTGGAAGGCGCGCTTCAGGAGATGGCGGACGATGGAACGCTTGCGAAGGTTTCGGAGGAGTGGTTCGGGTCTGATATTACCACATTTGGAAAGTAAGAAAATACAGTGAACTGCAGCGGGCGTCCGGTGATTCCGGGCGACCCGCTAAAATGGGCTTTAGGAGGTTTTTGGGATGTCGCTGATTGATATTTTTCAGCATCTGCTGCCGGGTATCGGCAAGACGATAGGAATTTTCGTCTGTACGCTGGTCTTTTCGATGCCGCTGGGACTGATTGTGGCGTTCGGAAGGATGTCGAAATACTTTGTTTTGAGAAATGTGGTAAAGATTTATATTTCCGTGATGCGCGGTACGCCGCTGATGCTGCAACTGATGGTAGTGTATTTTGGACCGTATTTCATTTTTCGGATTCAGATCAGCAGCTCGTACAGACTGTATGCGGTGCTGATTGCGTTTGCGCTGAATTATGCCGCGTATTTTGCGGAGATTTACAGAGGCGGTATCGAGTCTATGCCGCAGGGGCAGTATGAGGCGGCGCAGCTTCTAGGATACGGGAAAGGGCAGACGTTTTTTAAAATTATTCTGCCGCAGGTGATGAAGCGGATTTTGCCGTCTGTGACAAATGAGGTCATCACACTGGTGAAGGATACGTCGCTGGCGTTTTCCATCGCTTATACGGAGATGTTTACTATGGCAAAGGCGCTGGCGTCCTCGCAGACGAGCGTGCTGCCGTTTGTGGCTGCCGGTATTTTTTATTATGTGTTTAACCTTCTTGTGGCAGTGGTCATGGAGAAGCTGGAGAAGAAGTTATCTTATTATCGTTAGGAGTTAGTAGAAATGCTGTTGAAAATGAATCATATCAGGAAGAGCTTTAACGGTGTGGATGTGCTGAGGGATATTTCACTGTCTGTAGAGCAGGGAGAGATCGTGTCTATCATCGGCCCGTCCGGTTCGGGAAAGTCCACGCTGCTGCGGTGCGCCACGATGCTGGAGACGATTGACGGCGGGGAAATCGCATACATGGGGGAGAAGGCAGTGTGGGTAGAGAACGAAAAGCCTATCTTCGCAAAAAAGGATAAAATGAAGGAGATACGCTCGTGTTTTGGGCTGGTGTTTCAGAACTTTAATCTCTTTCCGCATTACAGCGTGATGCAGAATATCACAGATGCGCCGATTCACGTTCAGAAGCGAAAAAAAGACGAGGTCTTTGAGGAGGCGAGAGAGCTTCTTCGCAAGATGGGGCTTTCCGACAAGGAGAGTGCTTATCCCTGGCAGCTTTCCGGAGGCCAGTGCCAGCGCGTAGCCATCGCAAGAGCGCTGGCGCTGAACCCGAAGATTCTGTTTTTCGACGAGCCGACCTCCGCGCTGGATCCGGAGCTGACCGGTGAGGTGCTCAAGGTCATTCGATCCCTGGCAGATCTGGATATCACCATGGTGATTGTCACCCACGAGATGAATTTCGCGAGGGACATATCGGATCGTGTCATTTTTATGGATGGCGGCGTGATCGCTCTGGAAGGAAGCCCGGAGGAGGTCTTTGGGGCAGAGCATGTCAGAATGAAGGAGTTTTTGGGAAGATTTCATGGAAAGTGACGGCGGCGCTGCGGATCTTTCTTACCATAAGAAGACGTATGACAATCACATAGAGGACCGGCAGGAGAAAGACAAGAATCGGCTTCGCGTATCGTGACGCGGTTCTGTGTTATGATATCGCGCCAAAACAGTCAGAGATAGCCGGGAAGAAGAGCAAACTCTCCGAATATCGCTTACAGGTTATACAGGAGTCCCTTGATTTTCTTGGAATTTTCATCATAAGTAAGCTTGCTTTTCCTACAGGGGTGGTATATAATTACCGTGGAGTCGGAATCTGAGTTTTATGGCGCGTTCTTTTATAAGTACTGCTTATAAAACAGGAACTTTTTAGAAGAAAAGCATAAGAATTTGCAGATGTTCTGCCTTCATGTGAAAAACAGAAACACTTGTGATACGGTATCAAGCACCTGGTGTCATGAAAAAATAAAGGAGAACAAAAAGAATGAGTACAGACAGATATGTAAGCCCGCTTTCTGAGCGGTATGCGAGCCGTGAGATGCAGTATATCTTTTCCCCGGACATGAAGTTCCGCACCTGGAGAAGGCTGTGGATTGCTCTGGCAGAGACAGAAAAGGAGCTGGGACTGCCGATTACCCAGGAGCAGATCGATGAGCTCAAGGCACATGCAGATGATATTAATTACGATGTGGCAAAAGAGCGCGAGCGTCAGGTTCGCCATGATGTCATGTCCCATGTATATGCGTACGGCGTGCAGTGTCCGAAGGCTAAGGGAATTATTCACCTCGGAGCAACCTCCTGCTATGTAGGAGACAACACGGATATTATTGTGATGACAGAGGCGCTCAAGCTTGTAAAGAAGAAACTTGTGAACGTGATCGCAGAGCTTGCGAAGTTTGCAGAAGAGTACAAGGCGCTTCCGACGCTTGCATTTACACATTTCCAGCCGGCACAGCCGACGACAGTCGGAAAGAGGGCGACGCTGTGGATGCAGGAGTTTTTACTGGATCTGGAAGATATCAACTATGTGCTGGGCGGCATGAAGCTGCTTGGATCCAAGGGAACGACGGGTACGCAGGCAAGCTTCCTCGAGCTGTTTGACGGAGATCAGGAGACGATTGACAAGATTGATCCGATGATTGCGGAGAAGATGGGCTTCAAGGCGTGCTATCCGGTATCCGGACAGACATATTCCAGAAAGGTGGACACGAGAGTGCTCAATGTCCTCGCAGGCATTGCGGCGAGCGCGCACAAGTTCTCAAATGATATCCGCCTGCTGCAGCATTTAAAAGAGGTGGAAGAGCCGTTTGAGAAGAGCCAGATCGGTTCCTCAGCAATGGCATATAAGAGAAATCCGATGCGCAGCGAGCGTATTGCATCTCTGTCCCGCTTCGTGATTGTAGATGCGCTGAACCCGGCGATCACCTCAGCAACACAGTGGTTTGAGAGAACGCTTGACGATTCTGCAAATAAGAGACTGAGCATTCCGGAAGGCTTCCTCGCAATTGACGGTATCCTTGATCTGTGCCTGAATGTTGTGGACGGACTGGTCGTATACCCGAAGGTTATCGAGAAGAGACTGCGCTCCGAGCTTCCATTCATGGCTACGGAGAATATTATGATGGACGCTGTAAAGGCGGGCGGCGACCGTCAGGAGCTGCATGAGAGAATCCGCGAGCTCTCCATGGAGGCCGGCAGAAATGTCAAGGTTGAGGGCAAAGACAATAATCTGCTCGAGCTGATTGCTGCAGACCCGGCATTTAATCTGACGCTGGAGGATCTGCAGAAGACTATGGATCCGGCGAAGTATACGGGCCGCGCAGAAGTGCAGGTCAACGCATTCCTCAAGAATGTGGTAAATCCGATCCTGGAGGAGAATAGGGAACTTCTCGGCGTAAAGGCGGAGATTAACGTATAAGCTTTTATAACTACAGATAATAAGCGGACGCTGCTTTATAAGTAATAATAAGTTTTACTTATAAGAAAAGTGTGTTAGAATAAAACGGTGGGAAAATCCCGCTAAACTAAAGGTGATATACACATAGGAGGATATGAATATGGTTAAGGCAGTTGTAGGAGCTAACTGGGGAGATGAGGGAAAAGGTAAAATTACCGATATGCTTGGCAAGGAGGCAGATATCATCGTGCGTTTCCAGGGCGGAGCCAATGCAGGCCATACCATCGTGAACGACTACGGGAAGTTTGCGCTGCACACGCTGCCGTCCGGCGTTTTCTACAATCATACCACGAGCGTAATCGGAAACGGCGTTGCGCTGAATATACCGGTTCTGTTCAAGGAGATTCAGGGGATTGTAGACAAGGGAGTTCCGATGCCGAAGATCAAGGTATCAGACCGTGCGCAGATGGTAATGTCTTATCATATTTTATTTGACCAGTACGAGGAGGAGCGTCTGGGAGGCAAGTCCTTCGGTTCCACAAAGTCTGGTATTGCGCCTTTTTATTCAGATAAATATGCAAAGATCGGCTTTCAGGTAAGCGAATTATTTATGGATAAGGACGAGCTGATGGACAAAGTGGCACGCGTGTGCGAGACGAAGAACGTCATGCTGGAGCACTTATACCATAAACCGCTGCTCGAACCGGAGAAGATCTACGAGGAGCTGATGGAGTACAAGCAGATGGTGGAGCCGTACGTATGTGACGTTTCCCTGTATCTGTGGAATGCGATCAAGGAGGGAAAGGAGATCCTGCTTGAGGGACAGCTTGGTTCCCTGAAGGATCCGGATCACGGTATTTATCCGATGGTTACGTCTTCCTCTACGCTGGCTGCTTACGGTGCGATCGGAGCAGGCATTCCGCCGTACGAGATCAAGCAGGTTATCACAGTCTGCAAGGCATATTCCAGTGCAGTCGGCGCCGGCGCGTTTGTATCCGAGATCTTCGGCGAGGAAGCGGATGAGCTGAGACGCCGCGGCGGAGACGGCGGAGAGTACGGAGCTACTACTGGACGACCGAGACGGATGGGAGGGTTAGACGTTGTTGCATCCAAGTACGGATGCCGTATGCAGGGAACAACGGATGTTGCATTTACAGTTCTCGATGTGCTGGGATACCTGGATGAGATTCCGGTCTGCGTAGGATATGAGATTGACGGAAAGGTTACAACGGAGTTCCCGACCACGCATCTCTTAGAGAAGGCTAAGCCTGTTCTGGAGACGCTGCCGGGCTGGAAGTGCGATATCCGCGGTATCCGCAGATACGAGGAGCTGCCTGAGAACTGCAGAAAGTATATTGAATTTATCGAGGAGAAAATCGGCTTCCCGATCACCATGGTAAGCAACGGACCGGGAAGAAACGACATCATCTACCGCAAAAAATAAACGAGAACAGGAGACTATCGTTATTATGGAAAAGACAATGGACAAGATCGTAGCTCTGGCAAAGAACAGGGGCTTCGTATATCCGGGTTCTGAGATTTACGGCGGACTTGCCAATACATGGGATTACGGCAATCTCGGCGTAGAGCTGAAGAATAATGTAAAGAAGGCATGGTGGCAGAAGTTCATCATGGAGAGCCCGTACAATGTGGGTGTGGACTGTGCGATTCTGATGAATCCGCAGACATGGGTGGCTTCCGGTCATCTCGGCGGATTCTCTGACCCGCTGATGGACTGCAAGGAGTGTCATGAGCGTTTCCGCGCAGATAAGCTGATCGAGGATTTCTGCGAAGAGAAGGGCATTGCGCTTGAGGGAAGCGTGGATTCCTGGAGCCAGGAACAGATGAAGAATTTCATCGATGAGCATCAGATTCCGTGTCCGACCTGCGGCAAGCACAATTTTACTGACATCCGCCAGTTCAACCTGATGTTCAAGACATTCCAGGGTGTGACAGAGGATGCAAAGAATACGGTATACTTAAGACCTGAGACAGCGCAGGGTATTTTTGTAAACTTTAAGAACGTGCAGAGAACATCCAGAAAGAAACTGCCGTTCGGTATCGGCCAGATCGGAAAGTCCTTCCGAAATGAGATCACGCCGGGCAACTTTACGTTCCGTACCAGAGAGTTTGAGCAGATGGAACTGGAGTTCTTCTGCAAACCGGATACCGATCTGGAGTGGTTTGCATACTGGAAGCAGTTCTGCCTTGACTGGCTGCATAATCTTGGCTTAAAGGACGACGAGGTGCGCTACCGCGATCACTCTCCGGAGGAGCTGTGCTTCTACAGCAAGGCTACGACGGACGTGGAGTTTAAGTTCCCGTTTGGATGGGGCGAGCTGTGGGGAATAGCTGACCGTACAGATTATGACCTGACGCAGCATCAGAACGTATCCGGACAGGATATGACGTATTTTGACGATGAGAAGAACGAGCGCTATATCCCGTACGTTATAGAGCCGTCCCTGGGAGCTGACCGTATGGTACTCGCATTCCTGTGCAGTGCTTACGATGAGGAGGTTCTGGACGCAGAGAAGAACGACGTGCGTACAGTGCTTCACTTCCATCCGGTGCTGGCTCCGGTGAAGATCGGCGTACTGCCGCTGTCCAAGAAGTTAAATGAGGGCGCTCTGAAGATTTATGAGCAGCTTTCCAAGAAGTATAACTGTGAATTTGATGACCGCGGAGCAATCGGAAAGCGTTACCGCCGTCAGGATGAGATCGGTACTCCGTTCTGCATCACATATGATTTCGATTCACAGGAGGACGGAGCCGTGACTGTGCGCGATCGCGACACGATGGAGCAGGTGCGCATCAAGATTGAAGAGCTGGATGCTTACTTTGCGGATAAGTTTACATTTTAATTCAGGTGTGATACAGATGAGATGGAGTTGGGTGCTGCATGAAGAGGTCATACAGCACCCTTTGCTGTATGGAGAAGGAGGATGAAATGGAATTTCAGAAGTACGGATTTTCGGATGGGGAGATGATTTACGGAAACAGTTTGGAGAAGCCGGAGGATATTTCGGATTTTATCCTGGAGGGAAAGGCGAAGATCACCTTTCCTGATGGCTGTATGAGGATGGAGAACATCTGCAGCGCGGATGAGGGACAGAAGGCGAACTATGTGCTGTGGTGTCCGAGGGAGTTCCCGGAGGATATCTGCGTGCAGTGGGATTTTCGGCCGCTGGAAAATCCGGGGCTGTGCATCCTGTTTCTTGCCGCCAGGGGACGCTGCGGCGAGGATTTATTTGACAAAAGACTGCGGAAGCGTACCGGGGAATATCCTCAGTATCACCATGGAGATATTCATGCGTTTCACATTTCCTATTACCGAAGGAAAGAACCGGATGAGAGAGCATTTCATACCTGTAATCTGCGCAAGAGCTACGGCTTTTATCTTGTGGCACAGGGGGCAGACCCGATTCCGGATGAAACGGATGCGAAGGGATTTTACAGGCTTACGGCAGTGAAGCAGGGCGCACAGGTACGGTTTTATATTGATGATCTGCCGATTTTTTCTTTTACGGATGATGGCAGTACATATGGAGAGCGCCTGAGCGGCGGAAAGATTGGATTCCGCCAGCTTGCACCACTGGTGGCAGAGTATCGGAATCTGAGTGTGTACCGGATTCTGAAATGAGCGCACAGTCTGCAGCGGAAGGAATGGAGTGAGAAGTGTGCAGAGAGGAAATGTGATAAGAAAGCGCCGGAGAAAATATGAGCACCAGATGTTCCTGCGCCTGCTGATTATTGTGCTGATCCCTCTGGTGCTGGGCGGAATCGTATCGGTCTCCCTGTACACCAGAAAGGCTGACGAGCAGAATGAATTGATTATCCAGGGGGCGTACGAGGATGTCTATAACCATTATGAGGAGATCTTTCGAACAGTCAAGGAATACTATGTATCCCTGATGGAGCGGGAAGATGTCAAGTGGCTTGAGCAGACAAATGAAGTTCCATACCGGAATCTGCTGCGCGTTTGGAGCGCCCAGAATGCTCTGCAGGGAGGTAATCTGATTAACAGCTATATCCAGAGCTACAGCTACCTGAATATGGACAAGGGCTGGGTGCTGAGCAATTATGGAATGTATAGCATTGACGAAGTCAGCAATGCCGCAGAGATAGAGCAGTTCCTTGAGGAACAGTCAGAACAGAGCGGATCGGTGTATTATTTGAACAGGGAAGGGGAGAGAATTTCAGGAGAATATACTCAGAAACGGCGGTATGTCAATCTTTCCGGGAAAATGCTGGTTCTGAAGCTCTCAACAAATGAGAACAGTGATAATACACTGGTCGTTCGCCTGAATTTCCAGAGAATCCGTACCGGTATTGGAGCGGAACTGCAGAATTCCACGTTTCAGCTGGGGGTTTTTGACCGCGAAAATCAGGTTCTCTATACGACAGATGACAAGATGATGGATATTTGCAGCAGATTTTCCGACATCGGGGACAGAGTGATCCGCGTCAGGGATGAAGAAAATTATGAGGCGATTGTTTCATCTCGCTCCACAAATGGATTTGTCTACGTTGTGGGGTATGATCAGCGTAAGGACACAGGCATGCAGTTTCAGATCCTGATTATCCCGGCTGTTGTGGGCATTATCCTGATGTCAGCGCTTTATATGGTATATAGGAGCACGCAGTTTTTATACCGCCCGATTGAAGGTGTGATGCTCTCCGTGCAGCAGCTTACGGGAAAGAGCGGCGAAGTTGTGGATGAATTCAGCTATATCCGTACAGGGGTGGGAGAGCTGGCAGAGTCAAGGGCACAGCTTCAGGAAATGGTAGCGCACCAGGAGAGCCAGCTTGAGGAATTGTTTTTTATACGCCTGATCCGCAGTGAGGCGGGCAGAGAGACGATAGCGAAGACACTGGAACAGCTGGGAATCAAACCCAGATCCTGTTATCGTGTGGCTGCGATCTTCCCAATGCTCGGAGAGGATTCTCAAATAGAGCTGCAGCTTCAGCAGGAGGTGCTCGGTCTGGAGATTGTAGAACAGATGTCTGAGAACCAGAAAAAGAAGATGTTCCTGACTCCCATCGTCATGTCGAGCGAGATACTTATGATCTTTGGCGGAGAGGAGGAAGAAGAACTTGCGCAGCGGGTCGCTGATTGTGTAGATGAACTGGAGAAGTTTATCCGAAAGAAGATGGGATGCTATGCGGGCATGGGCGTCAGCAGGGTGTTCCACAGCCTGACACATGTGCGCAACGCCTACAACGAGGCACTGGAGGCGCTTCGCAATGCGAATATTCAGAAGAACAGCGCGGTTACGTTCTTTGACAATGTGCAGGCGGCGGAGCATGTCCGCAACGGTTATAATATCACGCTGGAGAAAGAACTCACGGAAGCGGTGGATAACGGCGACGCAGAGCTTGCCTGTACGCTCGCCAATCAGTTTGTTGACAGACTTTCTGAGATTGGTGCCAGTGGGGAAGAGTATCAATTTTATGTAGAGCGCCTTGTGGTAGCGATTCTGTGCGTACCTTACAATGCGGGAATCGCGATCAACGAGCTTTGGAGGGATGAGCAGAAGCGTCAGATCTTCCGTGAACTGAGTCATATCTATGACGACGGTCAGCTCAAGACGTGGCTGAGGCGCACGGTGATTGAACCGATTTCATTGAATATTACTGAGTTCAGAAAGGACAGTTCCCATGATATCATCCGGCAGATTGAAAAGCTGGTGGAACAGTGCGGCGGAGATATCACGCTGGAGGAGTGTGCCCAACACCTCAGCTACCATCCGAGTTATATTTGGAAAGTGCTTAAAAATGAGAAGGGTCTGACATTCACAGATTTGGTCAACCGCAAGAAGCTGGAGCGTGCGATGCAGATGCTCGAGGAGAGCAATCGGACCGTAGCGGATATTGCAGCCGAACTGGGGTATTCCAATGTGCAGAATTTTATCCGCTTTTTCAGCAAAATGACGGGCACAACGCCGGGAAAATACAGAAAAGAGAAGCGGAATTTATAATAAATGGAAACAATCATCTTATTACTTCGGTGGATAGAAGGTGATAAGATGATTGTTTTTTTATATATCGCTGTAAATTAAGGGATGGTTTTTTGAAAAAAGCGGCAAAATGACGAAGCAAAAGGGTGGTTGTCACCCTTTTTTTCTATGTAAAAAGCGCGTAAAATGCGCGTGATACAACAGGATAGATAAAGATTATTGTAAGTTATGCGGTGTAACTGTACAATTTGACTTGTAAAAAAAGTTACATACACAGCAACGCTGAGAAAAATGCCCTTGAAGCTATGCAGGAAACGGAAGCGGACTGTGAATGTGCAAAAAAAGGAGGTAGCAAAAAGAAATGACGAAAACGAAAACCGCGGCACATTCTTCCGCGCGTAAGAAACCAGTCAACGGCACATGGAAGCACGCGCTGCAATCACACAAGTGGCTGTACATACTGATCATTCCCGGTGTGGCTTACATGATTGTCTTCAATTTTCTTCCGATGCTCGGATTGGTGATGGCATTCCAGGACTTCAGTCCCTATAATGGAGATACTGCTATCGATGCTCTGATCCACAGCCCGTTCGTTGGACTGGATGTATTTAAGAAATTTTTCACAGGTCCGGACTTCTGGAGGCTGCTGAAAAATACGCTGTCAATCTCGATTGCCAGCCTGATTTTTTATTTCCCTATGCCGATTATTCTGGCGCTGCTGCTCAACGAGATCCGCTGCAGCTGGTATAAGAGAGTATCCCAGACGCTGGTATACATCCCGCACTTTATTTCCATGGTAATCGTGGCATCCCTGACCTATCAGCTGTTCAATACGTCAGACGGTTATATCTATCACCTGCTGCAGCAGGTTTTGGGGAAAAACGCTCCCGATTTCCTGAGTGATTCCGGGCTGTTCGTACCTCTGATTCTTGGACAGAATATATGGAAAGAGACCGGATACGGAACCATCATCTTCCTGGCAGCTCTGGCAGGGGTGGATGTGGAACTCTATGAGGCAGCCAGAGTGGATGGTGCCGGACGCTGGAAACAGATGTGGCATATTACGCTTCCCGCAATCAAGGCTACGATCGTTATTATGCTCATTCTGAAAGTGGGACAGATCCTGAATACAGGATATGAGCAGATTTACCTGATGCAGAATTCCATGAACCGTACCGTATCGGATGTGTTTGATACCTATATTTATACAAAAGGTATTGAAGGCGGTCAGTATTCACTGTCAACAGCGGCAGGTCTGTTTAAATCACTGGTCGGCATGATAATGGTTATAGGCGCGAACAAGCTGGCGAAGCTGTTCGGTGAATCCGGATTATATTAAGAGGGGGGACAGAAGAGATGGCTAAGAGCAAGACGGTATACAGAACAAAACATGCCAACAGGATCAAAAGGACACCGGGCGATCAGGCGGTGCAGGTTCTCATCTATCTGATCATCGCGTTCTGCGCGATCGTAACGGTGCTTCCGTTCATCTATGTGGTGGCTGGCTCGTTTGCGACAGAGCGTGAATTGACGGAACGCGCATTCTTCCTGTTCCCAAAAGAGATCTCTCTGAACGCGTATCAGTACATATTTAAGACAGGAGATGCGATCAGAGGTCTGCGCAACTCGATTCTGGTAACGGTTGTAGGTACTCTGATTAATATGTTTTTCAGCTGCACCCTGGCATACCCGCTGTCCAGAAAGTATTTTAAGGGCAGAAATTTCTTTACCAACATGGTCATCGTAACCATGCTGTTTTCCGGCGGTATGGTACCCAGCTATATTCTGATCGCTCAGATTCTTCATCTGACGAATACCTACTGGGCGCTGTGGCTTCCGGGCGCGATCAACGCGTTCAACATGATCATTATTAAAAACTATTTTCAGGGGATTCCCCAGGAGCTGGAGGAAGCGGCCCGCATGGACGGATGCAACGACTTGTTTATCTTCTGGAAGATTATTCTTCCGGTATCCAAGCCCGTGCTTGCCTCGATCTCCCTGTTTTATGCGGTAACACACTGGAATTCTTATTTCAACGCAATGATGTACATCAATGACAGAAGCATGGAAGTGATTCAGATCGTTCTGCGAAGAATTATCTTCCTGACCACGAGTCTGACGACAGATTCGACATTTGACTGGGGCGCATTCGGAACCCCGCCGGAGAAGGCGGTCAAGATGGCGACCACAGTGGTGGCAACCGTACCGATCCTGATCGTGTACCCGTTCATCCAGAAGTATTTTACCAAGGGCGTTATGGTAGGCTCTGTAAAGGGCTGATATGCGTATAAACATTTTAAGGAGGCAAAGACTATGAAAAAAAGAATGAAAAAGGCAACCGCACTGACACTTGCGTCCGCAATGGCGCTGTCTCTGGCTGCGTGCGGAGGAAACAGCAGCAAAAAGGAAACGGCGTCGACAACAGAGGACGGAACTCCTGTTATTACCTTTATGGCGCCGTCCTTCTACGGAACGGACCTGGCGAACGAGAATTCCGATCAGGTTATTGAGAAATATGAGGATTATACCGGAATTTCTGTAGACTGGCAGTGGGAGAACAACGATACCTACAGTGAGAAACTGGGTCTGACCTTGATGGATAAATCCAATATGCCGATGATTCTGACGGTCAGCGGTGACCTCACTACGAATACAAATATCGTGGACGCTGCCCAGAGAGGCGCATTTTGGGATCTGAGTGAATTTTTGGAGGACAGTGAGGCGTATCCGAATCTGTCCCAGTATAACAAAGACGTTGCAAAGGCACTGACCGTGGACGGACAGCTTATCGGAGTTTACCGCGCCAGAGCGATCGGACGATATGGCTTATCCTACCGCACCGACTGGGCAGAGGCGGTAGGTATTACAGAAGCGCCGAAGACAGTGGAAGACGTATATGACATGCTGTATAAATTCACCTACAACGATCCGGACGGAAACGGACAGGATGACACCTATGGTCTGGAGCTGACCAAGTATACGGGTCCTCTGGATATCATGCAGACCTGGTTTGGTGTGGGAAACCAGTGGGTAGAGCAGGACGGACAGCTTGTGCCGGTACATCAGACAGAGGAATATATGGAGGCGCTCAACTGGATGCGCAAGATCTATGAGGACGGACTGGTTCGTAAGGATTGGGCGACCATCGACTCCGGTACCTTCGGAGAGGCGTGCAACAAAGGGGAAGCAGGCGCATATATTGATGTTATGGACGGCGGAAAGCGTATCTGGAACTACTTCACCAACAATAATATCCCGTCTGTAGTTGACAGCAGCAAAACCGCAACGATGACACTCTCCGGAGCAGTGAACGGCAAAACGCTTGCTACCTCAGGATTTAACGGATTCTATCTGATCACCAAGGACGGAGCGAAGACAGAGGAAGACGTGAAGAACTGCCTGACCTTCCTTGACAAGATGTGCGACGATGAGATGCTGGCACTGGCAGACTACGGTCTGGAGGGCGTAACCTATGATCTCAACGAAGAAGGCAAGGTTGTTACCAGAACAGATCTGGAGATCTCCGAAGCTCCTCAGGTTGGCTTAAACCAGGCAGTGTGCTATATCCCGAATCTGTCGGCTACAACGCCGGAGCTGGAGAAGAATGAAGCTACTCTGGCGCAGGATGCAGCATATGAGGCTAACGAGTCGGTAGCAGTTCTGAACCCGGCAGCAGGATACCTGGCAAATTCTGAGACAAACGCAGAGGTTGGTACAGACATCCAGCAGATTCTTGACGATGCAAGAACACAGTATATCTGCGGACAGCTTGACGAGGCGGGCCTTGAGTCAGCATTCCAGCAGTGGAGCGACCGCGGAGGCGCGCAGGTAATTGAAGAGGTAAATGAGGCATACGCAGCTGACAAGTAAGCAGAAGAAAAGGGGACTGCTGCACCGGCAGAGAATCTGCGGTGCGGCAGTCCTCCTTTTATGTATACGGAGGCAGAAACAGAGATTATGAAGCTGAGAAAATTGGAAAACCGCTCAGCCCGTGGATATGTCACGTTTGGCTGTGTCTGGGAAGAAGGTGAAGTAAAGGAAGATACACAGTTTTCCGTGAGAGGGGAGGATGGCCGGGAGGTTTCGGCACAGAGCCGTGTGACGGCCTGGTATCCCGACGGAAGCGTGAAATGGACGGCGCACACTGCGTCTGCGGGAGCGCTTGGAAACTGTGCGGAGGTACTGCCTGTTAGAGAAGGCAGGGAAGGTTCAGACGATACGGGTGAAGGATGCAGGGAAACAGAGAAGGGATGGTTTCTGGAGTATGGAAGAGTATCCATGTGGATTCCAAAAAGCGGCAGTCTGCTTTTTTCCGACCTCTGTCTGGACGGAGAACTGCGTGTTCCTGCAGCCAGGGCAGTGCTGCTCTGGGAAACGCGGAAACGGGGAGATAAGAGCAGTCTGATGATGGAGAGAGAGCTGGGTACAAAACTTCTGCGGGTAAAGATAGAGGAGCAGGGCAGATTGTGCGTATGTGTGAAATGGGAGGGGGTTCATACAGACGGAAATCTGGAGCGAATCCCGTTCGTTCTTCGAATGCGCGTGGGAACGGACAGCGGGAGGCTGGATTTTACAGAGACGTTTTTCTACGATGGGGATGAAAAACGTGAATTTTTAAAAGGAGTCGGTATCCGGCTGGAAAACCGCATGAGCGGAGAGATTTATAACCGCCACGTGAAATTTGCTCTGGAACATGGAATGTTCCGTGAGAGCGCAGCGCTTCTGTCCTCCTGGCGTCCGAGACTGCCGCAAGGACTCTACGAGGCGCAGTGCGCAGAACTCCCGATCTCTCCGGAAGTAGCCGTAAAGGACGAGATTGCTCAGGTTATGGAGAATATCCCGCTCTGGGATTCCTACGAATTGCATCAGGATAATCCCTGGCACTTTATTGCGGAGAAGAAGACGGCTACAGCGGACGTCTGCCGGATTCCATGTATCGAGGGAAGCCGCGCGCCAGGCTGGGGAGCAGTATCTTCGGGAACGGGATGCATGCTTTTTGCGATTCGGAATTTTCGTGAGAAGGCACCTGCAGGATGCTCCGTCTCAGGTTTAACAAAAGAGCTGGGGGAAGTCACGCTGTGGTTTTATTCACCGAAAGCCGGCGCTATGGATTACCGGCACTACACGGACAGAGGATATAACCAGACATACTACGAAGGGTATGATAAGTTCGGGGCAGATCCGTACGGGATCGGCGTCACCTGCGAAGCATCCGTGGAACTCTCCGGCGATTTCATGCCTTCTGACCAGGAACTGGAAGCTTTCGGAAATTCCGTCAGCCGTCCTGCGGTATATGTGGGGACGCCGGAATACTATCACCGTCTGCACGCTTTCGGTCGCTGGAGTCTTCCGCATCGAGACACACAGATGGAGAACTGGCTGGAGGAGCAGCTGGACAGAGCATTTTGCTTCTATCAGCAGGAGGTGGAGCAGAGAGGATGGTATGGCCTGTATAATTACGGCGATGTTATGCACACCTACGATGCAGCCCGCCACTGCTGGAACTATGATATGGGCGGTTATGCCTGGGACAACACCGAGCTGGTTCCCACGCTCTGGCTGTGGCTATATTTCCTGCGCACAGGCAGGGAGGACGTATTTTCTATGGCGGAAGCGCTGACGCGGCACACTTCAGAGGTTGACGTCTATCATTTCGGACCGCTGAAGGGGATGGGATCCCGGCATAACGTACGCCACTGGGGCTGTCCATGTAAAGAAGCAAGGATTGCGATGACAGGCCATCACCGCGTGTACTACTATCTGACAGGGGATTACCGGCTGGGTGATATTTTCGATGAGATGAAGGATACGCAGGAGACATTTCTGAAGAAGGATCCGCTGGAAGAGTTTTATGACAGAGCCGAAATGGTCTATCCGACACATGCCAGAAGCGGACCGGACTGGTCCTCGCTTTGCGCAAACTGGATGACACGCTGGGAGCGGCATCGGGATGAGGAATACCGCAGGAAGATTGAGACCGGCATTGAGGATATCGCCAGGATGCCTCTTCGGCTGATATCGGGTCCCGACATGGAGTTTGACCCAGCCACGGCGCATCTGCGCTATATCGGAGAGCGCACTTCCGGAGGCACGCATCTGCAGATCTGTATGGGAGCGCCTCAGATTTGGCTGGAGCTCTCAGAGCTATTGAAGGATGAGAAATTTAAGGAAATGCTGGCAGAGTACGGAAGGTTTTACTATCTTCCGAGAGAAGAACAGCTCAGACGGTCAAACGGCATCCTTGCGGACCGCGAATTTTCTCTGCCGTTTATGGCAGCAGCAATGGCGGCTTACGGCGCGTCATATTACGGAGACCGCACGCTGGCAAAGACCACCTGGTCGATCCTGCTTCGGACGCTGGCGGAACCGGGAAATTACAGCGGATTTGCATGGCAGGAGCTGAGAGAATGCGCCGGTCGGGAGCATCTGAAGGAAATTCCGTGGATATCCACGAACTTTACCGCGCAGTGGTGTCTGAATGCAATCATGGCTCTGGAGTTCATCCGGGAGGATTTACCGGAAGAGTTTGAGGAGGCAGACAGGCTTCTTCAGGAAGCACCGCAGTCTTTGTACAGGAAAGCATGAGGAGGAATATATGAGAAGGGAAAAGATATGGATAACAGCCTGCGGGGCGGAGCATGTGACCGTTCGGTGGGAAAAAGCATCGGAAGCAGAGCTTTACCGCATCTACTGGGCGGACAGAAATCATGACACTACGCGTTTTGTGTGTATCAGTGAGACAAAGGAGACGGAGTTTACCCTGAAAAGATCCACACATATTCCGCAGTATCTGCGGGTGGTTCCCGCTGCAGGAGGGATTGAGGGCGAGGCATACCAAACGGTTGAGACGCCGGTGGGAAAAGTCATGGATGAACATCTCGGACAGCTGAACCGGGGACTTATGCCAGTGCGAGTGAAAAACGGCGTGTTTCTGAGCTGGCGGCTGTTCAAGAACGAAGTGAGCGGCTGGTCTGAGACCGGGCTTACCGGCACAGACTTTGCGGTTTATCGCGGCGAGGAGCAGATCGCGCTTGTGACTGACAGCACGAATTATCTGGACCGGGAGGGACAGGCGGATTCCGTCTATCGGGTAGCTCCCGTAAATGAGGGTGTGCAGGGAGAGCCCAGCTCTCCGGCAAGCGCCTGGGACCGCCCGTACCTGGATATCCCCCTGACGCGCCCGGAGGGAGGGGTGACGCCGGCGGGGGAAGCGTTCGTTTATCATGCAAACGATATGAGCGTCGGCGATGTGGACGGTGACGGAGAGCTGGAATATCTGGTTAAATGGGACCCGGACAATTCACATGACGTTTCCATTAAGGGGTATACGGGAAGATGTCTTATCGACTGCTATAAGCTGGACGGGACACTTATGTGGAGACTGGATATGGGAGAAAATATCCGTGCGGGAGCGCACTATACCCAGTTTATGGTCTGCGATTTTAATGGCGACGGAAAAGCGGAGATGTGCGTCAAGACGGCGCCGGGCACGAAGATGACTCTTTATCATGACGACGGAAGCATCATCAGGGAAAGTTATATTACGATGCCGCAGGAGGATCTTGATGCGGGATACAGCCACAGCGATTCCTATGTCTGCTCTGCCTCGGACTATGAGAAACATCTGACAGAGATGTTTATGAACTGGCAGGAGCATCCGGAGGTAAAAAACGGCCGCTGGCCGAAGACGCTGGAAGAGTGTTTCGGAATAGAGAAGAGGTATGTCTATCCGCTGAGCGTCATGGACGCGCAGGCACTTACGGATTACTTTCTTGACGTATACGCGCCGGCCCGCAGTCCGAAGAATGAACTGAGAAAATTTGAGGGATTTATTTACAGCGGCCCTGAATATCTGACTATGTTCGCCGGGGACGGCTCAGAGCTGGAGACGATACATTTCCCGTTCCCTCGCGTGGATGACGGGCTGATGTGGGGCGACTACGCGATGAACCGCATTGAGCCGTGCAATCGCGTGGACCGCTTCCTCTCAGGCACGGCATATCTGGACGGAGAGAGACCGTATCTGATTATCTGCCGCGGATACTATACGAGAACGGCAGTTGCGGCATATGACTTCTTTGAGGACACTTTCCGCGAATATTTCAAGGCAGATTCCGGCTTTGTACCTATGAAAAACCCGTTTTGCGGCGAACCTCACGGATGCGAGGGAACAGATCCGGTATTCGGAAAGCTTGCCGGGCAGGGAAATCACAGTCTCTCCGCTGCGGATGTGGACGGAGATGGAAAGATGGAGATCATTTACGGGGCGGCGTGCATTGACCATGACGGCTCTCTGCTGTACAGCAGCTACGATGTCCATCCCCATACGGGTGAACTGGTGAAGCTGGGACATGGAGACGCTATGCATGCAGCTGACATTGATCCGGACAGGCCGGGCATGGAGATCTTCAATGTTTTTGAGGGAGCCCAACATGTGCCGTACGGCTATGCGCTTCGAAAAGCTGAAAACGGAGAAGTGATATTCGGGCAGTTTGCGGACACGGATCTCGGACGCTGTATGATCGGGGATATCGTGCCGGGGCAGCGCGGGCTGCAGTGCTGGGTCAATGAGGTTTATGACTGCCATGGAAACCGCCTGAACGCGGAAGCGCCGGGAACGGACGCCAACATCCGCTGGGCGGCAGATCTTTCGACGCAGATTGTGGACGGGAGAGACTATCTGAACCAGCATCCCATTGGAAGAATCAGCGATCTGACACACGGAGTGATGCTGGAGCCGGAATTTACCGAGACTAATAACGGAACCAAAGGGAATCCCTGTCTGGTGGCGGATGTGTTCGGGGACTTTCGGGAGGAGATCCTGCTTCGGACTGCAGACGACTCGGCAATCAGAATTTATATGAATACGGAAGTGACAGATCACAAACTGTTCACGATGCTTCACGATACCCAATATCGCTGCGGTGTGGCATGGCAGAATAACTGTTATAACCAGCCGGTCTATCCGAGTTTTTACTATGCTTCCGATATGGCGTTTGAAGAGGTGCTGCCGCAGATGAAACGAAAGCCGGTGATTTATCTTGCGGGAGATTCTACGATGCAGTGCTACGCACAGGAGCAGCGCCCGCAGACGGGATGGGGGGAGAAGCTGGCCGCGCAGTTTCGGGGAAAGGAAGCCGTCCGGACATACCGCCGTGCTGACTGTCCGTTTGAGCAGGAAATGATCTATGAGCTTGCAAATGTGAAAATTGACAACTGCGCTATGGCAGGCAGAAGCAGCAGAAGTTTTGCAGAGGAAGGCAGGCTTGCGGATATCAGGGCACATTTACAGCCGGGCGACTTTCTGTTTGTACAGTTTGCCCACAACGATGCCGCCAAAGACAAAACGGAACGATACGTTCCTGTTGAGAAATTTGCAGAGTCTCTGATGCAGTACATTGATGCGGCGCGCGGGAAACAGGCGTACTGTGTGCTGGTGAGCCCCATTGCGCTCCGAGACTGTCCGCAGACAGAACAAATGAGAGATCATGACAGCGGCGTCAGCTATCCGGCATATCGTGAGGAAATGCGAAAACTCGCGCAGAGGGAGCGGCTGCTTTTCGTGGACATGGGGCTTGAGACTGCAGAGTATGTGCGCACGCTGAACGAGGAGGAGACAGCTCAGATCTACAGGGATGAGGCGCACCTGCTGGATTACGGCGCGCAGATCTTTGCTGAGAAATTTATTGCAGCTCTGCACAAAGCGCCTCTTGCCCCGGGAAAAGAGATTCTGATAAAATTGTAAAAAACGAAAATGGAGGAAATACAAATGGAACTGGAAAAGATCGTTTATACTTGTTTCCCGGGAGGAAAGTACAAGGTGCTGACCATGAGCTACGATGACGGAAGACTGGAGGACCTCCGGCTGGTGGAGATTTTTAACCGCAGCGGCATCCGCGGCACGTTTAACCTGAACGCCGGACTGATCCGTGAAGACAGGATTCCGAAGGAAGAATATCAAAAGCTCTACCGCGGCCATGAGGTTGCGTGTCATACATATCAGCATCCGACGATCGCCCGCTGCCCGCTCACCCAGGTAGCGACGCAGATACTGCGCGACAGACAGGAGCTTGAGGCGGTTATGGGATACCCGGTGCGCGGATTGGCATATCCGAACGGCTCTCTGACCGAGGAGATTGCCGGAATGCTTCCGGCTCTTGGCATCCGTTACGGAAGGGTTGTGGGAAATTCAGATAGCTTTGCGATGCCGGAAGATTTCATGAGGTGGAAAGCGACCTGCCATCATAATCACAATCTGCTGAAGCTCGGAGAAGAATTTCTGGGACTATACAAGAGTCAGTACCTTTATATGATGTACGTTTGGGGTCACAGCTATGAATTCCCGCGGGATGATAACTGGGAACTGATGGAGAAGTTCTGCGGTATGATGGGAGGACAGGACGATATCTGGTACGCGACGAACATTGAAATTGCGGATTATATGGAGGCTGCAAAGCGTCTGATCTGCACGGTGGACATGAAGAAAATCTATAATCCGAATTCCCAGTCTGTCTGGGTCAGCGCGGATGGAGAGAGCTTTGAGATTAAGGGCGGAGAGACACTTAGCCTTTAAAGACAAGGAGAGAGAAAGAAAATGGGAAAATTACTATATGACAGAGAACAGATTGAACAGGTGATCAATCAGATTGTTGAGCGCACAATGCGTATGGACATGACGTGGGACTGGCCCTGCGGCGTTGCATATTTTGGGATCTGTGAGGCGTATGAGGTCACAAAAAATGAGAGGTATCTGTCTTTGCTGAAGGAACGCGTGGATGAGCTGATCGAGCTGGGGCTCCCGGCCTGGACGGTTAATACCTGTGCGATGGGGCACTGCCTGATTACGCTGTACCAGCACACCGGCGAAGAGAAGTATCTCGAAATTATTAAGAGTAAGGTAGACTATTTGGAGAATTCCGCTCTGCGCTTCGGCGACCGTGTGCTGCAGCATACCGTATCAGCGAATAATGATTTTCCAGAGCAGTGCTGGGGAGATACGCTGTTTATGGCGGCGTTCTTCCTGCTGCGGGTCGGTGTGATGTTAAAGGATGAAGCGCTGATTCACGATGCGCTGAACCAGTATCAGTGGCATATTCAGTATCTTCAGGATGAGAATACCGGTCTGTGGTATCACGGATACGACAACATTCATAAAGATCATATGTCAGGATTTTACTGGGGCAGAGCGAACTGCTGGGCGGCATACACCATGTCTGAGGTGGGAAGACGCCTTCCGGAGTGCTATCTGTATCCGGAATATCTGGATATTGTAGGATCATTAAATGAGCAGCTGGCTGCGCTGAAGCTGCTGCAGACGGAGAACGGGCTGTGGCGCACAATCTTGGACGATGAGGAATCCTACGAGGAGGTATCCGCCTCTGCCGGAATCGCTGCTGCGATGATTCTCAAGGGGAATCCCCTCCATATTAAATATATTAATAAGTCGATCCGGGGAATGTTGGAGAATGTGTCCGAGGATGGAAGAGTACGGAATGTTTCCGGAGGAACCGCAGTCATGAAGGACCGCGACGGCTATCGCAATATCTCCAGAAAATGGATTCAGGGCTGGGGGCAGGGCATGGCGCTCGCATTCTTTTCGGACGTGCTGAACTATGAAAATATCGCAAGTGACGGGGCGCTGTAAAGATTATCCGCCCTGCCGGGCATAAGATATGTAAAATGACAAAAACCCAAAAGGCATGCGGTGCGACAGCCTTTTGGGTTTTTGCCATGTATGCCTGACGGTCTGAAATAAATCAATAATCAATCTTAAACACAGGATCTGCCGGGTACCCTCCGGCTGCCTTCTGCATGCATCTTTGCACACTGTCGCGAGAGTTGCCCCAGTCCTTATCTTTGTTCAAATAGTCATTCTTTGCGGCAAACCAGTTTACTTCGTCCTCAAGACGCTTCATATTTTCCTCCATCAGTCGGAACAGAACCGGATAAAACGCTTCTTTCTGCTTGTCGTTCAGTTTCTTTTCGGCCGTCTCCACGAGATCTTTAAAGTGCGGAAGGCAAAAGCCCTTGCTTTCCTGGAATAATTTTACAAAATCCGGGTTACTCTTATACATATCGAAAAACGTATCGAGATACCGCTCATATGTGGAGCGGAAATGATCGCAGACATAGCAGGTTGAAAGTTTCTCGTCCACCCAGTGCCCGATATTTGTCGTAGATTCTGTGGCGCTTAAGTTTGTCTTTTTCATGCGGTTCAGAAAAGAAGTCTTCTGCGGCTTGAACTCTTCGACCTGTTTTTTTAGTTCCTCATTGAGTTTCTTGAAATGGGTTCCCAGAATCAGAGAAGCCCCCAGCCGGTTGCCGTAATCGTACATCATTTTATAATGATGGCGGCAGAATCCGTTCTTATCAGTATCTGCGCGGATATCGTCCTCCATATAGGATGCTCCGGCACCCAGGATAAATTCGATTGCGTGCTGCTCTGCCTCGCGCTCAAGAAAGCAGAACGGACACTCATCCTTGGCGTTGAATGCGTCCATCAGCGGAATTGTGTAAATAGATTCTTTCATATGCATGTACCCCTTCCTGCATTTCAGTGACAAAAGTCCTGCTCTAATCATACCGCGTATTGCAGCGAATGTCAAAATGTAAAAAATAATCAAAATTCATAAAAGAAATTGAAATAACATGAAAAACAGATAGATAAAAAAGATAGAAAATGCAGAATATTAAAAATTAACTTGTAAAATATGCACAATAACTATATAATGGTATCATGACGCCGGGAAAGGAAAGCGCCCTGCCGCCTTCAGCTCCGGCAAAAGCGGAAAATCAAGGAGGATTATTATTATGAGAGAAATGAGAAATATCATCGTCGGACAGTCCGGAGGTCCTACCTCTGTTATCAATTCCAGCCTTGCCGGGGTATATGTAGCTGCCAGAGAGAGAGGATTTCACAAGGTATACGGTATGCTGCACGGTATTCAGGGACTTCTGGATGAGAAATATGTGGATCTCTCCACACAGATCCATTCTGAGCTTGATATAGAGCTGTTAAAGCGTACTCCGTCTGCATTTCTGGGTTCCTGCCGCTATAAGCTTCCGGAGATTTATGAGGATATGGAAATTTATGAGAGAATCTTTGAGATCCTGGACCGCCTGGAGATCGAGGTGTTCATATACATCGGAGGAAATGACTCCATGGACACGATCAAGAAGCTGTCTGATTTCGCGATTGTAAAAGGCCACACTCAGAAATTCCTTGGTGTTCCGAAGACAATTGATAATGACCTTGCGCTTACAGACCACACGCCGGGCTTCGGAAGCGCTGCAAAATACATCGGAGCATCCACAAAAGAGGTTATTCGTGACGCGCTCGGACTGACCTACAATAAAGAGATGATAACAATTATCGAGGTCATGGGCAGAAATGCCGGCTGGCTGACCGGAGCAACCGCTCTTGCCAAGACGGAGGAGTGTGAGGGGCCGGATCTCATTTACCTGCCTGAGCTGCCGTTTGACATCGATAAATTCCTCGAGAAAATAAAGGAACTGTTAAAGGTAAAGAAGTCTATTGTAGTTGCTGTATCCGAGGGCATCAAGCTTGCCGACGGCAGATACGTCTGCGAGCTCGGAAGCGTCGGAGATTATGTGGATGCATTTGGTCATAAACAGCTTCAGGGAACCGCAGCATACCTTGCCGGCTTCTTAAGCTCGGAGATCGGCTGCAAGACAAGAAGCGTGGAATTCTCCACCCTGCAGAGAAGTGCTTCTCATATGGCATCCCGCGTGGACATTGACGAGGCATTTATGGTGGGAGGTGCTGCCGTAAAGGCTGCGGATGAGGGTGATACCGGCAAGATGGTCGTAATCGACCGTGTATCCGACGATCCATATATGAGCGCAACAGGAATCTATGACGTACACCGTATCGCAAACGATGAGAAATTTGTTCCGAGAAACTGGGTAAACGAAGAGGGAACGTACGTTACGAAGGATTTCGTTGATTATGTAAAACCGCTGATTCAGGGCGACTACCAGCCGATTATGGTAAACGGTCTTCCGCGGCACCTTGTTTTGAACAACCACGGGCTGTCTGATTGAGTTCCATTGCCCCGGCAGTATATTTTTTAATAAATCAGAGGAAATATCTTGACTATGCTTGTCAATATGTTACAATAATTGTGTGCGATTTGTGCGCTATGTAATAGAAGAAACTCTGTTCAGGGAGATTCTTGCTATTCAAAACACCTATAGGAGGATGAAAATCATGGCAAAATGGGTTTATATGTTCACAGAGGGCGACGCTACCATGCGCAACCTGCTGGGCGGTAAGGGAGCAAACCTTGCTGAGATGACAAACCTGGGTCTTCCGGTACCGCAGGGCTTCACCATCACAACAGAAGCCTGCACGCAGTACTATGAAGACGGAAGAAAGATCAACGACGAGATCATGGAGCAGATTATGGAGGCTATCACAAAGCTGGAGGGAGTTACCGGCAAGAAGTTCGGTGACAAAGAGAATCCGCTTCTGGTTTCCGTTCGTTCCGGTGCGAGAGCATCCATGCCTGGTATGATGGATACTATCCTGAACCTGGGTCTGAACGAAGAGGTTGTTGAGACTCTGGCTGAGAAGTCCGGCAATCCGCGTTGGGCATGGGACTGCTACAGAAGATTCATCCAGATGTATTCTGACGTAGTAATGGAAGTTGGTAAGAAGTACTTTGAAGAGCTGATCGACGAGATGAAGGCTAAGAAGGGCGTTACACAGGACGTAGAGTTAAACGCTGACGACCTGAAGACCCTGGCTGAGCAGTTCAAGGCTGAGTATAAAGAGAAGATCGGTACAGACTTCCCGTCCGACGCAAAAGAGCAGTTAATGGGCGCTGTCAAAGCCGTATTCCGTTCCTGGGACAACCCGAGAGCAAACGTATACCGTCGTGACAACGATATCCCGTATTCCTGGGGAACCGCTGTTAACGTACAGATGATGGCATTCGGTAACATGGGTGATGACTGTGGTACAGGTGTTGCATTCACACGTGACCCGGCTACCGGAGAAAATGGACTCTTTGGTGAGTTCCTTACAAATGCACAGGGCGAGGACGTTGTTGCCGGCGTTCGTACTCCGATGCACATTTCCGAGATGGAAGAGAAGTTCCCGGAGGCATTTGCTCAGTTTAAGAGCGTATGCAAGACTCTGGAGACACACTACAGAGATATGCAGGATATGGAGTTTACTGTAGAGCATGGTAAACTGTACATGCTGCAGACACGTAATGGTAAGAGAACAGCGAAAGCAGCTCTGAAGATCGCATGCGACCTGGTTGACGAGGGCATGAGAACAGAGGAAGAGGCAGTCGCTATGATCGACCCGAGAAACCTGGATTCTCTGCTTCATCCGCAGTTTGATGCGGCTGCTCTGAAGGCAGCTACTCCGCTTGCAAAAGCACTGGGAGCATCACCGGGAGCTGCTTGCGGTAAGATCGTATTCACAGCAGATGACGCTGTAGAATGGGCTGCAAGAGGCGAGAAAGTCGTTCTGGTACGTCTTGAGACATCACCGGAGGACATTACAGGTATGAAGTCCGCTCAGGGTATTCTGACTGTACGCGGCGGTATGACATCTCACGCAGCAGTAGTTGCTCGTGGTATGGGAACCTGCTGTGTATCCGGATGCGGTGACATCACCATGGATGAGGAGAACAAGAAATTCACTCTGGCTGGAAAAGAGTTCCATGAGGGAGATCCGATTTCCCTGGATGGTTCTACAGGTGCAATCTACGATGGTATTATCCCGACTGTAGACGCTACGATTGCCGGAGAGTTCGGACGCATTATGAGCTGGGCTGATAAGTACAGAACTATGAAAGTTCGTACAAATGCTGATACACCGGCTGACGCAAGAAAAGCTCGTGAGCTGGGCGCTGAGGGTATCGGACTTTGCCGTACAGAGCATATGTTCTTTGAGGGCAACAGAATCGATGCATTCCGCGAGATGATCTGTGCAGAGACAACAGAGGAGAGAGAGGCAGCTCTGGAGAAGATCCTTCCGGAGCAGCAGGGAGACTTCGAGAAGCTGTACGAGGCACTGGAAGGAAACCCGGTAACAATCCGCTTCCTGGATCCGCCGCTGCATGAGTTCGTTCCGACTGAGGAAGAGGACATCAAGAAGCTGGCTGACGCACAGGGTAAGACTGTTGAGCAGATCAAAGCTATTATTGACAGCTTACATGAGTTTAACCCGATGATGGGTCACCGTGGATGCCGTCTGGCAGTTACTTATCCGGAGATCGCAAAGATGCAGACAAAGGCTGTTATCCGTGCGGCTATCAATGTACAGAAGGCTCATCCGGGCTGGAAGGTACAGCCGGAAATCATGATTCCGCTCGTTGGCGATGTCAAAGAGCTGAAGTATGTGAAGAAATTCGTTGTTGAGACAGCAGACGCTGAGATCGCGGCAGCAGGCAGTGACCTTGAGTATGAGGTTGGTACCATGATCGAGATCCCGAGAGCTGCTCTGACAGCAGACGATATTGCAAAAGAGGCAGACTTCTTCTGCTTCGGTACAAACGACCTGACACAGATGACCTACGGATTCTCCCGTGACGACGCTGGTAAGTTCCTGAACGCTTACTACGATGCGAAGATCTTCGAGAATGATCCGTTTGCAAAACTGGATCAGGTTGGCGTAGGCAAACTGATGAAGATGGCTATCGAGCTTGGCAAGCCGGTAAATCCGAAGCTTCATATCGGAATCTGCGGCGAGCACGGCGGAGACCCGAGCTCTGTAGAGTTCTGCCACCAGATTGGTCTTGACTATGTATCCTGCTCACCGTTCCGTGTGCCGATCGCAAGACTGGCAGCGGCACAGGCAGCTATCAACAGCAAGAAAAACAAATAATTCCTGCGTATCAAAGTGAGGAAATCAGCAGCGCTCTGTTCTTCGGAACAGGGCGCTGTTTTGCGGAAAAGAAGAATTTGCGGTTTCATAATTGATGATGTATGTGTAAGGATATGCGTTATAAAGGATAGAAAAAAAATCGGGAAGATGGTACAATACGAATGAATATAGTTAAAACAAGGAGGAAATATACGATGAAAAATAAGATTCTTTCCATGTGCCTGGCGGCGGTTCTGGCAGCGGCTTCGCTGGCAGGGTGCGGTGCGAAGGAAGAGGCTTCTGAGCCGGAGGAGACCGTGAAGACGGAAAACAGTGAGGAGGAAGCTGAAGTGACCGAGGAGCCTCAGACGCAGCCTGTGGATGTAAATGTCATGGCGCTGAAAGGTCCAACTGCGATGGGAATGGTGAAATTCATGGATGATGCAGACAATGGCGGCATTGATACAGAGAACTATACGTTCTCCATTGCTGCATCCGCGGATGAGGTAACTCCAAAACTTGTACAGGGGGAAACGGATATTGCAGCGGTTCCGGCGAACCTGGCATCTGTTTTATATCAGAAGACCAACGGAGGTGTAGAGGTGCTCGCAGTCAACACCCTTGGCGTGCTGTATATTGTAGAGAGCGGCGAGAGCGTACAGTCTGTTGCCGATTTAAAGGGAAAGACGATCTACGCCAGCGGCAAAGGCTCAACACCGGAGTACGCGCTCGATTATATCCTGTCCGCAAATGGCATTGATCCGGAGAAAGACGTGACCATCGAGTGGAAGAGCGAGCACTCTGAATGTGTCGCCGCAATCACTTCCCAGGAAAACGGCATTGCAATGCTGCCGCAGCCATTTGTGACGACAGCAGAGATAAAGAACCCGGCAATCCGCACAGCTCTCGACCTGACGGAGGAATGGGATAAGGTACAGCAGAATGAAGAGCAAAAGAGTGCGCTGATTACCGGAGTTGTCGTAGCCCGTTCCGAATTTGTTGAAGAAAATCCCGAGGCAGTGGAGGATTTCATGACGCGCTATGAGCAGTCGGTAGACTACGTCAATGCCAATACAGAGGATGCGGCACAGCTTGTAGGCAATTATGATATCGTGACGGCTGAGGTGGCGCAGAAGGCGCTCCCGGAATGCAACATCGTATTTATAAGCGGTGATGAAATGAAGGAGCAGCTCTCGGGATACCTTGCTGTTTTAAAGGAGCAGAACCCCGAATCGGTGGGCGGAGACGTACCTGGAGATGATTTCTATTACGCGGGATAAGGATAAAAAGTATCAGGGGGCAGCGGTAAAGGCGGCTGCAGTTATATTCTGGATTGCAGTCTGGCAGGCGGCAAGTATGGCGATAGGGCAGGAGATCCTGCTCGCCTCTCCTGCAGCTGTGCTTGTCCGCCTGTGCAAACTTGTAATAAAAGCGGATTTCTGGCAGTCCGTAGCATTTTCCATGCTTCGGATTCTGCTGGGTTTTCTTCTCGGAACAGCGTCGGGCATATTACTGGCAGGACTTGCATCCTGCCTTTCCTGGATTCGGGCGCTTATTGCCCCCGCGGTAATGACGGTCAAGGCAATCCCGGTTGCTTCATTTGTGATTCTGGTATTAATCTGGGTACCATCCCAAAATCTGTCAGCAGTGATTTCGTTTCTGATGGTGTTTCCGATACTGTACACAAACGTGCTTGGAGGAATCGAGAGCACGGACGGGAAGCTGCTGGAAATGGCGTCTGTATTTCGCCTCTCCCGTATGCGCAGAATCCGTTTTATTTATATTCCCCAGGTGATCCCGTTTTTCTGCTCCGCCTGCTCTGTTGCGCTTGGTCTGTGCTGGAAAGCGGGCGTGGCGGCGGAGGTCATCGGCATTCCGGACGGTTCCATCGGGGAGCGGCTTTATCAGGCAAAAGTCTATCTGGACACACCGGATTTGTTTGCGTGGACAGCAGTGATCATTGTGGTAAGTCTGGTGTTTGAAAAGCTCTTTCTGGCAATGATCTACCGTGCGGCGGGATACCTGGAGGCTGGAAATCGCCTGTACGGGACAATTCATCCGGGCAGAGCGGCGGCGGCACGAACGCAGGATACTGCGCCGCAGCAAAGCATACGAGTGAGTCATCTGTATAAAAGCTACAGGGAGAATCATGTCCTGAAGGATTTCTGCGCCAGCTTTGCGTCGGGAAAAATTACATGCATCATGGCGCCCTCCGGCAGAGGAAAGACTACGCTGCTTCGCCTTCTCATGGGGCTTGAGCAGCCGGACGGCGGTGAGATAAGCGGTATGAAGGGTAAGAAACTCTCTGCCGTCTTTCAGGAAGACCGCCTCTGCCCGAACCTGTCAGCAGGGGCCAATGTCTGCATTGCCCTGAAGATATCTGAAACCGATGCTTCACGCCTGGCGGAAGAATTCCGCAGCATGAATCTGCCCGAAGCATGTATTTCGCAGGCAGCGCGGACGCTCTCCGGAGGAATGAAACGCCGTGTTGCAATTCTGCGGGCACTCTTTTCACCGTGGGATATTCTGATCCTGGACGAGCCCTTCCAGGGGCTGGATGTCAGAACAAGAACGAAGGTTCTGAATACTATCCGCAGACATTGCGCAGGAAGAACGGTCATCTGTGTGACTCATGAGGAGAGAGACGCAAAGGAACTGGGAGCGGAGATTGTGAGAATGTAAGAGAGAAAAAATCTCATAAAATGACGTGAATATGCAGTGCCGGACCAAGCATCTAAAGGCAAAGTCTGTACATCGGCTGTAAGTGCTGGGCTATAGAATGCGTTTCATTTATCAGAAAAAAGCTGTCGCGGGAAGCGGCAGCTTTTTTCTGATAAATATTCTGACAGAAGCCCTATGCCTATTTGAGCTTCATCAGATAATTCATGAGATATTTACACAGTTCCTTATCCCTGTAATTGTGGAAAGGAGATATATTCAGAAAATCCCGTATTTTGCCAAATCGGGTAACCAGGGTGTTCTTGTGGATAAACATTGCCTTGCTTGCCTCTGAGAGGTTATAGTTGTGCTGGATCAGCGCGTCCATAATGGAAGTGAAGTTGCTGCGGAAGTCCTCTGTCGTCTGGGAGGAGTATACATTGAACATTCCATGAAGCTCCCTGAAGGAGATCAGGGAGTTCATATACTGATCTACATAATTGTAAATATACAGAATCGTATTGCACTCTGTGAGATTATCGTTCATCCATATACAGTGGTGATACCCATAGTGATAGTACTTCCATTCGCTTTGAAAGCTTCCGACGCAGACCTTAAAGGAAATCTTCTGCGTCTCAAGTTCATGAAGGACAGGGTCGAGATATTCCTCCGTGTAATGGCGATACTCGCGTGAAAATTTCTCAAAAGATCCGGGGAAAGTCTTAAAAATCATAATCTGAAAATCACTCTGTGCAAAGATAATATCCTGGCTGGAGTACAGCGGCGATGCCGTCAAAAGCTCCATACAGACCTCTGGAAGGTCGGTATCCTGCGCGCGAAGCAGGATGGGGATGCGCAGAGCTGCCTCATAATGTAGCTGCCGTGCGTAGAAGGACTCCTTTCTGCCATTGTCCTGCGGAGGGGAGCATAATAGTTCAAAGAAAGAAGCAAGGCTGCTCTTCTTTGCAAGCCCCCGGGAACGAGGCTCTTCGCAGTCCAGCATTTCCTCAAGCAGAAGCTTCAGAATATAGGCGGTATTGCGCATCTTATCGGGATCGCCGCTAATGCCAATGATGCCTGCCAGGCTGCCGTTGTGGCGGACAGCAAGATAAATGCCCGATTCTGTGCCGGTGTACTGCTCTGATTCGCGGACAGGCTGCTCTGATATGAAGCTTCGTGCCATCCGATAGGCAATTTCATGAAAATTTCCAACGCAGGAAGCATTCGTATCGGCGACAATGATACCCTTATCGTTCATAATATGAATGCCGCAGGGGGTATAATCAGATACTTTAGAGATAAATTGTTCTGCCAGATGTCTTGTCAAAATTAAATTCTCCGTTACTTAAATATTTGAAAATGGAAATTCAGGAAAATATGAAAAAAATAATGACCGGTAACAGAAAACAGTATGCTTCCGATACCGTTCTGTTATGCATGATTTGGAAAACAATGAAACTATACTATAATTATACGGATTATCATGCGAAAAAGCAACAGCCAGCAGCAAATTTGGGCGGCAAAACACGAAAAAATGTAACGGCGTACCATTTTTAGACGTAATTTATGGTACGCCGTTACATGGTATAGGACAAGAAAGCATATTATACTAGAGATGAAGCGGAAATTCGGAAATTCGGAAAATAATGCAGACTGATCATTTAGAAGTGTTGAGGTGGTAGTCATACAAGTGCCGAAGAAAAATGTAACAGAACAGGTACTGGAATTTATGAAGGAACAGCTCCGGGTGGGGCGCTGGACGTATGGAGAGAAGATTGATTCTGAGAATCAGCTCACATATGAACTGAACGTGAGCAGGGCAAGCGTACGTCACGCAATTCAGCAGCTCGTGGCGCTCGGCGTTCTGGAGAGTTTTCAGGGAAAGGGAACCTTTGTAAAGACGCTTCCGGAGGACGTGATGCTGAACAGACTGGAGAATATCTATCTGAATCAGGATCTGCACACGCTCGCGCAGTTCCGCAGTGCTGTAGAGTCGGCTGCGTGCCGGGAGGCTGCGGCGAGTATCGCATCCGGGACTCTGCAGCAGATGGAGATGCTGGTGCGCGTCATGGAGGAGACGGGCGATGCGGAGGAGTTTATGCGAGCTGATGAACAGTTCCATAGCTGTATCCTGCATGCGTCAGGAAATCGCATTTTTGAGGAGAGCATGGCGATGGTGGCGGCGGAGATCCGTAAGCAGCACCTCCCGTTTCAGACACCGAGTACCATGAGGCGTGCGGCGGAGTATCACAGAGGGATTCTGGAGGCGATGAAGGCAGGCAGACGGGAGCTTGCATCCGGGCTTATGGAGCAGCATTTGACTGCAGTGGAGAATGAGATCCGTGGAGAATGCGGACAAGATGAAACCTATTCAGCAAAGTAAGGAAGGATGTTTTCAACCGCGCGGGCGGAAAGAAAAATCTTCAAAAGTAAACTTTATGACAGCGGCGGTCATACCTGGATTGAAACAAAAAATCTGCTGAAAAGCATCAAAAACCCTTGAAAAAACTGGAAAATCTTGTCAAAATATAGGAAAAGAGTATTTTCAGTGACAAAAGGGGGAGGATGATCGTATGCAGGAGCATCAATTAGCTGATTTTTACCGCAAATATTCTAAAATTGCTATGAAGATTGCTTATAATAAGGTAGAGGATTACTATTTGGCGCAGGATATTGTTCAGGAGGTATTTCTGAAGCTGTTTTTGAAAGGCAGCAGTCTCGAGGAGAATGTAGTAAAGCCCTGGCTTCTGGTTGTGACGGATCATACTGCAATTGATTATCGGAGAAAGTATTTCAAGAGGAATATATTCTCTCTTATGGATACAGATCTTGATGAGGAAGCGGAGTGCAGTATGGAGAATCTGATAATGGAGGAAGAACAGAATCTGGCATACGATTGTCAGAGTCTTCAGAAAAAGATTTTTCATGGACTGGCAAAGAAAAATCATGTGTGGTACGATATTATTTTAAGTCTGTATGTAAAAGACAGGACACCGGAACAGGTGGCTGATCAAATGGGACTGACGCTGCCGCATATGCGTACGACGCTGAGTCGTGCCCGCAAATGGATCAGAAAGGAATATGGTAAGGAATTCAGAGAGCTTGGTCTGTAAATCAGACAGGAAGAAGATATGTGAGGGCGGCAGAGATGCTGCCCTGTTTTTTTACTGCCTGTTGTTGACTTTTTTTTCAATATGTTATAATATTCGTATAACACAGAAATAGAAAAGTAACCTAAGATACCGGAAGAGAAAGCGGGGAAACAATATGCGGATTGAATTGCTCAATATTGATTTTGAGAGCGACGAGGCGATTTATATGCAGCTGCATAACCAAATCATCCTCGGGATTGCTACATCCCAGATCCGGGAGGGCGACACGCTTCCGTCGGTTCGGCAGATGGCAGAGCTGATTGGGATTAATATGCACACGGTCAGCAAAGCGTACAGCGTGCTGCGGGAAGAAGGTATCCTGAATATTGACCGGCGCGGCGCAGTGATCCGGATAGATGCGGATAAGCTCTGTGCAATGAGGGATTTAAAGAGGGAACTTACATTTGCCCTGGCAAAAGGATTCTGTAAAAATATCAGCCGGGAAGAGGTGCATGTGCTCATTGACGAGATTTTTGACGAGTACGGCGAGTAGAAAGCCATGCCCGGCAGCAGAAAGAGGCAGGAAAGTAGGAGGACAGAAATTTTGAGAGAACAGTATACGGAACAGGCGAAGCAGGCAGTCACTCTGGCTGCGCGTACCGCCAGATACTGCAGACATAACTATATTGGAACGGAACATCTTCTGATGGGACTTTTAAAGGAGGCGCACGGAACCGCGAGCATGGTGCTCATGGACATGGGAGTCGACGAGGAAAAATTGATGGGACTGATCGACCGTCTGATTGCTCCGTCTTCGGATACCGTGTTAAAATCGGGTCAGGAATATACGCCGCGCGCGCGGCGCGTTCTGGATGCAGCGGCAGATGAGGCGGAACGATACAGAAGCGACAGTATCGGGACAGAGCATATCCTGATTGCGATGATCAAAGAGCCGGACTGTGTGGCAACGCGGCTTCTCTATACAATGGGGGTAAATATTCAGAAGCTCTTTATTAACACCCTGATTGCTATGGGTGAGGATGTAAACCAGAAGAAAGAAGAAGTTCAGGGGCTGAAAAAGAACAGCCGCCAGGAGTCTGCGGCAACTCCGACGCTTGACCAGTACAGCAGAGACCTGACGAGAATGGCACGCCAGGGTAAGCTTGATCCGGTGATTGGAAGGGAGAAGGAGATCACACGTCTGATTCAGATTTTAAGCCGCAGAAGCAAAAATAATCCCTGTCTGATCGGAGAACCCGGTGTCGGTAAGACTGCGATTGCAGAAGGTCTTGCACAGAGAATTGCAGAGGGAACGGTTCCTGCAACGATACAGGGCAAGAGACTGGTAGTTCTGGATTTGTCCGGCATGGTGGCAGGATCGAAGTACAGAGGAGAGTTTGAGGAGCGTATCAAAAATGTGGTAAGGGAAGTCATGACGGATAAGAATATCCTGCTGTTTATCGATGAGCTTCACACCATTATCGGGGCAGGAGGAGCGGAGGGGGCTCTTGATGCATCCAATATCCTCAAACCCTCTCTCTCAAGGGGAGAAATTCAGCTGATCGGAGCAACAACTGTAGAGGAGTACAGAAAATATATTGAAAAAGACGCCGCTCTGGAGCGACGTTTCCAGCCCGTTATGGTAGAGGAGCCGACAGAGGAGCAGGCGGAAGCGATTCTGCATGGAATTCGTCCGTATTATGAGAAGCACCACGGGGCTATCATCACTGATGAAGCGCTGCACGCTGCAGTGAAGATGTCTGTGCGCTATATCAGCGACCGTTTTCTGCCGGACAAGGCTATTGATGTGATGGATGAGGCGGCTTCCATGGTGCAGCTTCAGGGGTGGCAGAGCCCTGACAACATTCGAAAGCTGGAGGAAGAGTTAAGAGAAATTCTTGCTGAGAAGGAAGCGTGTGTCAAGGCGGGAGATTTTGACCGTGCGCGTGCCTTAAAGGATGACCAGACGGAGGTTGAGAAGAAGCTTGCCGGCGCCAGAAGCCGATACGAGAAGAAGAATCGTGCCAGAAGACCGGAGGTTAACGAGGAGCACATCGCAAAGGTTATCTCCGGATGGACCAAAATTCCAGTGGAGCGGCTTGCCGAGGAGGAAACAAAGCGACTGGCGCGTCTCGAACAGATTCTTCACAGGCGTGTGGTCGGGCAGGATGAAGCGGTAAAAGCCGTCTCGAAAGCTGTAAAGCGCGGCAGGGTAGGTCTGAAGGATCCGGCAAGACCGGTGGGATCGTTTTTATTCCTCGGGCCGACGGGCGTAGGCAAGACAGAGCTTTCCAAGGCTCTTGCTGAAGCTGTGTTTGGAACAGAGCAGGCGATGATCCGTGTCGATATGTCAGAGTATATGGAGAAACACAGCGTTTCAAAATTGATCGGCTCACCGCCGGGGTACGTAGGGTATGAAGAAGGAGGTCAGCTCTCCGAGAAGGTGCGCCGCAATCCGTACAGTGTGATCCTGTTTGATGAGATTGAGAAAGCGCATCCGGATGTATTTAATATTTTGCTGCAGGTGCTCGATGATGGACATATCACGGACGCGCAGGGCAGAAAGGTTGACTTTAAGCAGACGTGCATTATCATGACTTCAAACGCAGGAGCACAGTCTATCATTGAGCCGAAGAAGCTCGGGTTTATTTCTGTCGAGGATGCGGAGCAGGATTATAAGAGGATGAAGGATCAGGTTATGGAGGAAGTACGCCGGATTTTCCGCCCCGAGTTTTTAAATCGTATTGATGAAATCATTGTATTTCATGCACTCGGCAGAGAGCATATCCGCAAGATTGTCAATATTCTTCTGCGCAGCCTTGAAAAACGCTGCAAAGAGCAGATGGATATTGAATTAAAGGTACGCGACTCTGTAAAGGATTTCCTTGCGCAGGAGAGTTATGACAGTAAATACGGAGCGCGTCCGCTGCGCCGTGCAATCCAGAGCAAGATTGAGGATGCGCTTGCCGAGGAGATTCTGGAGGGCAGGATTCACAAGGGCGATAAGGTGGCGGTAGGGCTATCTAAAAAAGATATAAAATTTTCAGTGTGTGACTAGAATCCTGGAGGAATTTATATTATAATAAAGGCAGTTCAGGGAGGAGTTCCCTGACCGCAAGAACACATAGGAAAACCAGACGGGCAGAAGTATCTGTCCGGAGGAGAAGAAGATACTAGGAGGATGTTTTCTATGGCAGTCATTAATGAATTAATCCGCGCAGAGCAGGATGGAAGTATCAGTTTCGGCAACTATGAGCTTGACACAAAGTCAAAGCGTTCAGACTTCGAGCATAACGGCGATATGTATAAAGTAAAGACGTTTCATGAGATTACGAAGCTGGAGAGAAACGGTATGTTCGTCTATGAATCCGTTCCGGGAACCACAGTAACCGGGCTTGAGCTTCGTGATAATGGAATGAAGTTCTTCGTGGAGGGCAGAGAGGATGCCCAGATTACCGTAGAGTTGGAGGCGGATACGGAATACAAGGTACTCCTGGATGATGTAAATGTTGGACACATGATGACAAACCTTGGCGGAAAGCTTTCTTTCAGCGCAGAGCTCGGAGATGCAGATCAGGTAAAGGTTGAGATCGTGAAGCTATAATTAAGAATGAATGCAAAGCCGCTGCCGGTGGATGCCGGCAGCGGCTCTTTTTGGAGTGATGAGATATGGCAAAGGCAAAAAAAATGGTATTTTTCTGTCAGAACTGCGGGTATGAGTCCTCTAAATGGATGGGACAGTGTCCGGGCTGCAGGCAGTGGAATACGTTTGTGGAGGAGCCGGTAAGCGCAAAGCCGGCACAGTCTGGAACGACCGGTACAAAGGGGGCTTTATCCCACCCGGTCAAGCTGTCGGAGATTCAGACAGACAGCGACGACAGGATGGAGACGGGAATTGAAGAGCTGGACAGGGTGCTGGGAGGCGGAATTGTTCCGGGATCCCTGCTTTTGGTGGGGGGAGATCCCGGTATCGGAAAATCCACACTGCTGCTGCAGGTTTGTCGTAAGCTATCCGATAGGGAGGTGTCTGTACTATATATTTCGGGCGAGGAATCTCTGCGTCAGATCAAGATGCGCGCTATAAGGCTTGGGAATTTTACAGAACATTTAAAGCTGCTCTGCGAAACGAATCTGGACACAATCCGCGGCGTGATTGAGAGGGAAAAGCCAAGTGTCGTAATTATAGACTCTATCCAGACTATGTACAATGAGGAAGTTAGCGCAGCTCCGGGCAGTGTTTCCCAGGTGCGGGAGTCCACAGGCGTCCTGCTGCAGATTGCAAAGGGGATGGGAATTTCGATTTTTATCGTGGGACATGTGACAAAGGATGGAAATGTTGCCGGGCCGAGAGTGCTGGAACACATGGTGGATACGGTTCTCTATTTCGAGGGAGACCGCCATGCTTCCTACAGAATTCTGAGAGGTGTAAAGAATCGATTTGGTTCTACAAATGAGATCGGAGTCTTCGAGATGCGCCAAGAAGGACTTGTGGAAGTGAAGAATCCATCAGAATTCATGCTGAACGGTAAGCCCAAAGGAGCCTCTGGCTCTGTGGTTGCATGCTCGATGGAGGGAACGCGGCCGATTCTCATAGAAGTACAGGCACTCGTCTGCCACAGTAATTTTGGAATACCGAGAAGGACTGCGGCGGGAACGGATTTCAACAGAGTCAATTTGCTGATGGCAGTGGCAGAGAAGCGCGCGCGGATCAATCTCTCGTCCAGCGACGCATATGTGAATATTGCAGGCGGTATCAAGATGAATGAGCCGGCAATTGATCTCGCAATTCTGCTTGCAATCGTATCAAGTCAGAAGGACATTGTAATCGACGAAAAGACAGTCGCATTTGGAGAAATCGGCCTCAGCGGTGAAGTCCGCGCAGTGAGCATGGCAGAACAGAGAGTGCTTGAATGCAGAAAACTGGGCTTTGATACGGTGATTCTG
Organism: uncultured Lachnospiraceae bacterium; assembly: GCA_944384105.1. Classification (GTDB taxonomy): domain Bacteria; phylum Bacillota; class Clostridia; order Lachnospirales; family Lachnospiraceae; genus Egerieimonas_A. Next base: position 45,962 of record CALWSC010000069.1, read on the forward strand.
CCAAGGGTATGTATGAAGACAGTGGCTTCTATTGAGGGAATACGCCTTGTCCCGGTAGAGACTATCTATGATGCTATAAAGTACATCTGCGAAAAATGAAACAATATGTAAAGCATCCGGAGAGAGACAGCCGCTGTTCCCGTATCGCTTCAGTGAGTTAGTGGAATAGTACGAAATAAGAGAACCTGCTGTTTGCCGTAAGGCGGACGGCAGGTTCTCTTATTTTGTACAGGGAAAGCTTACAAATTTATTAAATGTATAAATAAGTGTTGATACATTTTTTCTATAAAAGTAGAATATAAATAGATAAAGGTTCTACAAGTATAGAAAGGAGAGCGGAAATGATGAAGAGACAAATACCGAGGCTTCCGGATTCCGAGCTGAATATCATGCTTGTGCTCTGGAACGGCCATCCCGGGATGAGCCGCCCGGAAATTGAGGTTGTCGTCAATCAGAAGAAAAAGCTTGCTCCGACCACGATCCTGTCGCTGCTGGCAAGGCTGGAGAGTAAGGGGTTCGTATCGGTGAGAAAAGAAAAGCAGATGAATTACTATACGCCCCGGATCTCGAAAGACGATTATCAGAGCCAGGAGAGCAGGACGATCCTGGAAAAGCTGTATGGAAATTCACTGAAGAACTTCGTTTCGTCCCTGTATCATGGAAGAGAGGTTGAGACAGAGGAGATACGGGAGCTGGAGGATTATCTGCACGGTCTGGAAACAGAAAAAAACAATCGGCATAAATAAAACGGAGGGGGGATGAGGCTTATGGAAGAATTTATTTTCCACATCATAAAACTAAATCTGTTCGCGGCAGCGGCAGTCGCGGCAGCTTGCGTTCTGGACAGATTCCTGCGCAGGAAGTATTCGGTCCGGTGGAGATATTCGGCTGAGATCTGTGGAGACGATCTGCGACGCGATACGGTATGCGGAAGAATAGGGAAAGGGAATCTCGGGTATGTAACGGATGCGTTACGAAAATTGAAAAAATATGTAAAAAAAGGGTTGACGATGACTCGGGAACGTGCTATTATATGAAAGTTCCAAGCGGTGCGTCAGTACTGCGAAGAAGATTTATCGCTGATAAACTAAATAATGCGATAAAAAAGTGCTTGACAAACAGGAAAGCACATGATAAAATATCAGAGTTGTCGCGAAAGAGCGACAAACACGAAAAACAAAAAAGTTAAAAAAGTTCTTGACAAGCACAAAACGATATGATAAAATAT